>NZ_JBHXIB010000028.1:0-54259 GCF_042723975.1 Amycolatopsis sp. NPDC058340
CCCGTCCGCGGGCCCCCCTCCGAAAATCCTCCGGAAAACACGGGGGGCGCCCCCTCCTTCCCAGCCGGCCGGTTGGCGTCTGGCCGGGCCGGCGTTGCTCGCCCCGGCCGCACGCCGTCACGTTCCTAGGACGAGGCGAAGCAGAGCGGTTCGTCGATGTGTTTGTGGCACCTGACGTTCCGGCTGGTGCTCCCTGTCTGCCGCTTGCCGTCGGAGACGGTCAGGGTGACCGTGTAGGTCTTCGCGACATTCGGGTACGTGTGCGAGACGACCTTGCCACCGGCGTTCGTTCCGTCACCGAAGTTCCAGGCGTAGCCGGTGACCGCGCCTTCCTCGTCGGTGGAGGCGCTACCGTCGAACGTGCACACGCCGCTCGTACAGCGGCCGGTGAACGCGGCGGTGGGCGGCAGGTCGCCCGCCTTCACGAGACGGCGGGTGCTGTTGGTCTTGCCCACGTTGTCGGTCACCGTCAACCGCACGCTGTAGTAGCCCGCCTTCGGGTAGACATGCGACGTCGTCTTGCCGGTGGCCGTACCTCCGTCCCCGAATTCCCACGCGTAGCCGGCGATGCTGCCATCGGTGTCCTTCGACGCGCCCGCGTCGAAGGAGCACGCGGTGTCGGCTGTGGAACAGCTCGCCGTGAACGCCGCCGTCGGCCTGCCCGGATCCGGTGCGCTCGCCGGGTAGTCCTGGGTCGAGCCGACATCCAGCAGCGGCTCCTTCACGTTGTCACCCGAGTCGTCGGTCCAGTTCGTGTTCGCCGTGTCGACCAGCCGTTGCCGCACGGCCAGCGCCCCGTCCCGGCCGGTGGCGCGATTGCCGTTGGCCGTCAGCAGGGCCGCGGCCCCCGCGACATGCGGAGCTGCCATCGACGTACCGCTGAAGACCTTGTACTGCCCGCCCGGGAACGTGGACAGGATGCATGTGCCGGGCGCGGCGATCTCAACGGTGGGCCCGAAATTGCTGAAGTCCGCGAGCGTGTCGTCCTGGTCGGCCCGGCAGGTCGAACCGGCCCGGCCCCCCGGCTTGCCGTCGAAGTCCGCGATCGCCGAGACGGTGACCACGTCCGGGTGGTTGGCAGGCGAGAACGTCCTGGCGTCCTTGTGGTTGTTGCCCGCCGCCACCGCGAAGACCACGCCCTTGGCGACCGCGTTCGAGATCGCCGCCTTCAGGGCGTCGTTTTCGCAGTTCTCGCAACCGAGGCTCATATTGGCGACCTCGATCTCGTCGGCGTGCGCGGCGACCCAGTCGACGCCGGAGACGACCCCGGACAATTGGCCGCTGCCCCCCTTGTCGAGGACTTTCACCGCCCAGATCCGGGCCCCTGGCGCCACACCCACGACGCCGACCCCGTTGTCGCGAGCACCGATCGTTCCGGACACATGCGTTCCGTGGCCGTGGTCGTCGGTTCCCGCGTTGTCCGTGCACGAGGCGCTGTTGAGGCAGTTGGTCCGGGACACCACGTTGAGATCCGGGTGCTGGGCGTCGGCGCCCGTGTCGATGACCGCCACGTCGGCGTCGACGGAGTAGTCGTCGTCGCCGTTGATCTTCAGGTTCGGGTTGGCCGTGGCGTTGCTGCGATCCAACCCGGTCGGAACGGTCTGCTCGGCGACGCTGACCACGGAGTCGGCCTCGACCGACCGGACGCGCGGGTCGCGCCGCAAGGCCTCCGCCGCGGCGGGCGGCAGCGTCGCCGAGAAACCGGTGATCGCGTGCCGGTAGACGTGTCCGATGTGGCCACCGTGCCGGTCCACCAGACCGGACGCGAGCACCGACGGGTCGGCGGAATGGTCGTTCAGCACCACGATGTAACCGGACGGGGCGGAATGCTGGTCCGGTGACGCGGCGGCGATGGGCACGGCGGTCCCTGTCGACAATGCCAGCACACCCAGTACGGCGAGCAGCGTTCTTTTCGCACGCAAGGCAGTCCTCCTGATGCAGGATTTCGTGGAGGGGGAACGCGGGAAGCCCCCGCGCTGAAATCACCCTCGCTCACCGTGCGGAGCGGAAACAATGCCGGAAACCGTGGGTGGAATACGCAATCGGAGAACCACCGGGCGACTCCGCGGTACACCGGATTTCCCGCTGTCTATGCGGCGTGGAGGGCGAAGGTCGGGGAAATACGGGCGGCTCGGACGGCGGGATAGAGGCCGGCGTGGGTACCGATGACGAGAGTGGCGGCGACCGGTTCCGAGAGAAGGAGATCAGCCTCCACCTCTCCCCGCGGCCGGTCACCGTCGGCGGTGATCCCGTCCTGGTGCGCCATCTGGTCCGCAACCTGCTCGACAACGCCCTCGCTTCGCATCTCCAGCTCCGGCGCGGTGATTCCCTCCCTTTTCGCCCCTGGTCTCTTCGAACCGTTCCGCCGCCTCACCGAACGCACCCACACCCCGGGCGAAGGGGCCGGCTTTCTGCTCACTCATTCCCTTCGTCGGCACCGGTTTTCAGCAGCGCGGTGTAGAGGCCGGGCCGCCGGTCGGCGAACGCGTCGTTGTACTCACCGAGCACTTTGTCCCTCGCGGAAGCCGGATCGACGTCGGCGGTCAGCACCATGGAACCACCGTCGTCGTCCGCGAATCCCGGTCTCGTCAAGAGGTAACCGGACTGGTCGATGACCGCGCTGCCACGGATCCAGTCCGTGCCCCGTTCGACGCCGCACCGGTCGGCGACGACGATCGGGATCTTGTTGACCGCGGCCGCGGCCTGGGCTTTGATCAGTTCGATCGGCCGTTCGCCCGCGGGCCGCGACAGCAACGGCCAGTTGCACGGGGCGGCGATCAGGTCGGCCCCGGCCAAGGCGGCTGTCCTGACCCATTCGGGGATTTCGAGGTCGTAGCAGATCATCACCGCGACCCGGCCCACCGAGGTGTCGGCGACCACCGGTGGGGCGGAGCCGGGGGTGAACAGCTCCTTTTCCTTGCCCCACAAGTGGACCTTGCGGTAGTGGTGGTACGCCCGGCCGGCGTCGATCAGGACCGCCGAGTTGTACACGGCCCCGTCCGCGCCCAGTTCCGGATAACCGCCGACCAGCACGCATCCCAGCTCAGCCGAGAGTGCCCACCACCGGCCGACGGTGACGCCGTCCGCCGGTTCAGCCGCCGCACGAGCCTCCTGTGCGTCGGCGAAACACGACCCGCTCACCGCCAGTTCCGGCACCACCACCAGCCGCGCGCCCCGGCCGACGGCCATCCGGACAGCGCGCTCGACATGCCCGGGGTCGGGCCGGTCGACGTCGGCGAACGTCTGGCACGCGGCAACGGTGACCGTCATCGGCTCAGTCGTCCTCGGCCGCCATACCGAGCACCGCGGAGGGCGCGCGGTAACCGTTGGCGTCGAGTGCCCAGCCGGCCTTGCGGGCGTGACGCACCACGTCTTCGGCCCAGTCGAGTTCGACCCGGCCGTCGCCACCGGTCACCACGAGCAGTTCGCCGGTGCCGGCGTCCGCCGCCCGGCCCCCCTCGCCGTCCAGCAACGTGAACGAGCGCCAGGCGCCCACCGGGATGGAGAACGAGTCGAGATGCCCCAGCTCGACGACCTGTTCCTCGTCGCCCGAGTTGACCTTCACCTGCCACCGGCCCGCCTTCGCGGTGACCACCTGCGTGCGGTCGTGACGGTGGGCCAGCACACCCTCCCCCGGCTCGGCACGCAGCCAGGCCAGGCTGAAACCATGCGGCTCGTGCACCGCGGGCACGGCCCGCCGGTCTTCGCTCAGGCCGTAACCGATGACGAGGGCGAGGTGCGCGCCGCCGCCCGGCAGATCCGAGCAGAGGAACGGACGCTCGATCCAGCGCCGGTCCCCCTCCTGGACCACCCGGCCGCGGAACTGTTCCACCGTGAAGACGTCGAGCCTGGCGATCTCCTCCTCGGACATCGGCTTGATCAGTGCCGCGCCGGAAGGCACCTCGTCTCCCGCGACCGTGTCGATCAGCCGGTTGTCCGCGGTGAGGTACAGACCGTGGCCTGCCGCGTCTTCGAGAACCTGAGGGCCCCAGATGATGCCGCCGGTGTCGTCCCGGCCGAGGACGGTGAGCAGCACGCCCTCGTCGGAGCCTTCGTTGGTGAAGCCGCGGAAGATCCACGTCGGCACCGAAATCACGTCGCCGTCGGTGGACAGGTACTCACCCTGTTCGCCGTCGGCGCCCCAGCGCAGCCGGTAGTCGCCGTCGAAGTTGATGAACACCTCGGCGGTGAAATGCAGGTGCAGGCTGTTCACCACGCCGTTCGGCATCCCGGCCGCGCCGAGGTTGAAGCCGTGCCGTTCCTGCAGATTGATGAACTGGTCCGCGTTCTGGGAGACACCGGCGCCGATGAAGGAGTAGTTGTCCTTCTTGTCCGAGCCCGGTGTCCGGCAGTCGATGAACGCGGCCTTGCAGGGCACCCAGTCGCGGCGGAGGATCGTACGGCGCTCGATCTCTTCGCGCGAAACGGTGACGTTGTCCATTCTTGCTCCTTCGACGCGTGGCGTCAGTAGATATTGGGGACCATTTCGGCTTGGTCGTCCCGGGTGCTGTTGATCTGTGCGCGCAGCGAGATCTCGTCGTAGACGCGGACCTCGCGCACGATCCGTCCTTTTTGGACAAGGAACTGGGAGACGCCGAGAATCTCGACGGGCTTGTTCGTGACCGGGCCGAAGAGCGCGGAACCGTTGTAGACGCCGTTCAGCTTCCACATCACGGCGATCCGGAGACCGGCGTAACGCTCGGCGTGGTGGGCCTGGATGTCGCGGACCTCGAACCGGCCGCCCGGGAACGCCGAGAGCAGACGCAGCAGTTCACGCTGGTAGCCGTCCGGGCGGACGAAGGTCTGGTCACCGACGGTGTGCAGGAACAGGTCCCGGATCATGAAGTCGTGCACCCGGTTGAGCCGGCGCTGGTTCCAGACCTCGTCGATGAACTGGAGCACCATCTCGCACTCCGGACGGAAGAGGTCGGGCCGCGGCCCACTGTCGCCGTCCACGAGCACGTCCGGCCGGGCAGGCTGGGTCATCGAGCCGGTGAAACCGAGGAACTCCATGTCCCGAGCGACCTCGTCCGGATCGAGGCCCCGCTGCAGACAGCCCGCGAGGTTGTCCCGCACGACCCATTCCTCGACCATGCGGCCCCGGCGGTACAGGCAGTTCGCGACGGTGCGGCTGCGGAGCTGGATCTGTTTGCCGTCCACGACTTCACGGTCGGCCGAGAACACGAGGTGCGACGAAAGGAACGCGTCGCTCCCCCGCGCCTCCCAGACGACGTCCTCGGCCTGCCCGACGCGCGTCGGCGTGTCCGCGATGCGCATGAGGGATCCCTCGATGACCCCGTCGCGGCCCGTGAGGGTGCCCAGCGAGGTGTGGACGATCGAGTCCGGTTCGTAGTTGTCGACGATGAACGAGATGTCCCGGTTGACCCAGATGAGGTCGGTGACCTCACGGATGAAGTCATCGGGGTCGGCGTAGGGCTTGTAGGCAACCGGGTCCAGCGACATCTCGCCTCCATGCTCGTTTTCGTTGTGGTCTGACGACCGATTCGCCGCCGGCGTCACCAGCGTCGCTCGCCGACAAAAGTGAGTGTATGCGTATGCACAATCGGGTGCAAGACTCAATCGCCTTGTACCGCCGGGATCAGCGCGGCGCGGGACCGAGCGTGGCGCGCGGGACGTACCGGGTGGGGAACACCGTGGTCATCCGCTCCTTCTGGCGTCCCTCGACGCGCGCCACGATGAGCCGCGCGGCCTCACGGGACATCTCGCCGAGGTCGTAGGCCACGGTCGACAGCTGCACCAGCGCCCACGCCGAGGACGGAAGGTCGTCGAAACCGACGACAGAGAGCTGCTCCGGGACCCGGACCCCCAGCTCGGCCGCGGCGTTGAGGACGCCGAGCGCCACGACGTCGTTACCGCACAGGATCACCGTCGGCGGCTTCTTCTGGCCGAGGAGGCGGCGGGCGCCCGCGTGCCCGGTGTCGAAGTCGAACGGTCCGTGCAGCACATCGCGCGAGCTCAGCGAAAGCCCGCGTTCGTGGAGCAGATCGCGGACCGCGTTCTCGCGCTCCTCACCGGTGCTCGTGTTCAGCGGGCCGAAGATGGCGCCGATCCGCTCGTGCCCGTATCCGGCCACGGCGTCGACCATCTCGCGTACGCCGGGGACGGGGTCGACCGTCACCGCGTCGGCGGCCACGGACTGCGCGACGCGATTGAAGTAGACGAACGAAACGCCACGGTCGTCGAGCCGGACCGGCAGCACGGATTCCACCGTCGTGGTGGCGAGAACAACCCCGCACAGGCCGTTCGCGACGACATGATCGGTCACCGGGGCCGATTCCGAGGACTCCGTGATCAGGACCAGCTGGTAGCCCAGTTTCTCCAGTTCGGCGTGCATCGGCGCGATGATGTACGGATAGAACTGGTTGCTCAGATCGGTGAGCACCAGCCCGATACTGGTGGAGCGCCCCGTCGACAGGGCCCTGCCGATCGCGCTGGGCGCGTAGCCGAGATCCGCGGCCGCTTTGCGGACCCGCACCTTCGTCGCCTCGGACAACCGCGGGTCGTCCCGCATCGCCCGCGACACCGTCGGCTGGGACACCCCCGCAAGCTTCGCCACGTCGTGACTGGTGACCATCGCCCCCTCCTCACCCTCGTGCCACGGGCGTTCCGCAGCATATCCGCACCGTGACCGGCACCCCGGCCACCTCGATGCCGAGACAGCCTTGACGTTTCCGCGGTTCTCCGCTTTCAATATGAGCATACGTATGCCCAACTCGGGAGTCCACATGCCACGCTATTTGAAGCGAGCCACTTCGAAATCCTTCGCCGACAGCGGTCAGCGCGACGTCGCCGACCGGGTCGCCGCGATCATCGACGACATCCGGAAGCGTGGCGACGACGCCGTCCGGGAGTACTCGGCGCGCTTCGACGGCTGGGAGCCGGAGAGCTTCCGCCTCTCCGGCGACCAGATCCGCGAACTGATCGACTCGCTGCCGAAGCAGGTGGTCGAGGACATCGCCTTCGTGCAGGAGCAGGTCCGCGATTTCGCCAAGGTGCAGCGGGATTCCCTGCGGGATGTCGAGGTGGAGACGCTGCCCGGTGTCCGGCTGGGACACCGGCATGTGCCGATCGACGCCGTGGGCGCCTATGTCCCGGGCGGCAAGTACCCGCTGACCGCTTCCGCGCACATGACCATCGTCACCGCCAAGACGGCGGGCGTCGGCCGCGTCGTGGCCTGCACCCCGCCGATCCGCGGCGAGATCCCGGCGGCCACCGTCGCGGCGATGAGCATGGCGGGCGCGGACGAGATCCACCTGCTCGGCGGGGTGCAGGCGGTCGCGGCCATGGCCGTGGGCACCGCCACCATCGCCCCGGTCAACCTCATCGCGGGCCCGGGCAACGCCTATGTCGCCGAGGCGAAGCGGCAACTGTTCGGCGAGGTCGGCATCGACCTCTTCGCCGGACCGACCGAGATCCTCGTGGTCGCCGACGAGACCGCCGACCCGTTCGTCACCGCCGTGGACCTGCTTTCGCAGGCCGAGCACGGCGCCGACTCCCCCGCGATCCTGGTCACCACCAGCCGTCCGCTCGGCGAGGAGGTCGCGCGCCTGATCGACCTGATCCTGCCCGGTATGTCCACAAAGGACTACGCGGAGCCCGCCTGGCGTGACCACGGCCAGATCATCGTGTGCGAGGACCTCGACGAGGCATGGCGGGTCGCCGACTCCTTCGCCGCCGAGCACGTCCAGGTCTTCACCGCCGAACCGCGGCAGGCGCTGGAGAAGATGCGCAACTACGGAGCCCTCTTCCTCGGCGAGAACACCTGCGTCAGCTACGGCGACAAGGTCATCGGCACCAATCACGTGCTGCCCACCCTGGGCGCCGCCCGCTACACCGGCGGCCTGTGGGTCGGCAAGTACCTCAAGACCGCGACCTACCAAGAGATCGACAACCTCGAGAGCAGCGCGGAACTCGGCCGGGTCTGCGGCAGGGCATCCCGTGTCGAACTGTTCGAGGGCCACGCCCGGTCGGGCGACGTACGAGCCTGGCGGCACGGCGGCGACCGGTTCGGCTGGATCGACGACGTCGTCGGACAGGAAGCGCCGGCATGATCGACCTCAACGGGCGCACGGCACTGATCACCGGCGGCGGCAGCGGCCTCGGCGCGGCGATCGCGCTCGAACTCGCCGGTGCCGGCGCGCGCGTGATCCTCACCGGTCGCGACCTCGAAGCCCTGGAACGCACGGCGGCGCGCCTGGCGACGCCGGGGCGGGTGGAACAGGTCGACGTCGCGGACCCGGACAGCGTCGGCTCGCTCGCCGAGCGGGTCCGCGACGAAACGGTGTCGATCCTGGTGAACAACGCCGGCGTGGCGGGCCCCGTCGCGCCCCTCACCGAGATCGCCCCGGAAGACTGGGACGAGGTGTTCGCGGTCAACGTGCGCGGCGTCTATCTGCTGTGCCGGGCCTTCCTGCCGGGGATGACCGAACGCCGGTCGGGTGATGTCATCAACGTCGCCTCCGTCTCCGGGAAACGGCCGCTCACCCGCCGCACCCCTTACTGCGCCTCGAAAATGGCCGTCATCGGGCTCACTTCCACGCTCGCCACGGAGGTGGGGCCCTACGACGTGCGCGTCAACACGCTGTCTCCCGGGCCGGTCGACGGCGCCCGGATGGACCGCAACTTCCGGCTGGAGGCAGAGCGCGGCGGTACCACCTACGACGAGGCCAAGGCGGCTTTCGTCGGCCGGGCCGCGCTCGGCCGGATGGTCACCGAGGCCGAAGTCGGGCGCGCCGCGCTGGCGATGCTCGCCATGCCGGGATTGACCGGGTCCGATGTGGACCTTTCCGCGGGGATGGTCGCGTGATGCGCTCGCTCAAAGCCCGGCTGCGTGACGGTGAGCGGCTCGTCGGCGCCCTGGTGCGGATGCCTGCCGAGGATCTCGTGGAGATGCTCGGGGTGACCGGTTTCGACTTCGTGCTCATCGACTGCGAACACGGACCGGCCGATGTGGTGGCGCTGCGCCACCACATCACCGCCGCGGACGTCCACGGCATGGGAGTACTGGTCCGGATCGGCACGGGCGAAACCGCCCTCGCCTTGCGCGCCCTCGATCAGGGCGCGCAAGGCGTGGTGGCGCCGCATGTCGACACCGCCGAGGACGCCGCCGCGTTCGTCCGGGCCGTGCACTATCCGCCCCAGGGCGACCGCGGGTTCGCCACCTATCCGCGGGCGGGCCGGTTCGGCACGGTGGACGCCCGGGAACATCGGCGCCACGCCCTGGAGTCCACCTTGGCCGTCGCCATGCTGGAATCCCCGGCCGCGACCCGATCCGCCCGCGCCATTCTGGAGACCGACGGCATCGACGCCTACCTGGTCGGCACGGCGGACCTGGCCGCGGCCTCGGCGTCCGGTGACCCCTCCGTGCCCGAAGCTCTCGACCTGATCCGGGTGGCGGGCCGGGAGGCCGGCGTCTTCCGGATGGACCTGGTGTCCGAACCGGATGCCGTGGACGACGGCGCACAACTGGTCGTTTACAACCTCACCCAGTGCCTCGTCACGCTGCTACGACGGCTCCGTGACATCTGATCCACCTCCGTGAAGGCCTCCTGGGGGGCACCGCATTTGCTTACCCACTACTCGGGGCTCGCGCTCTGAGATCCCCTTGGTCATCGTGTGGCCTTAGGCGTGACTCGCGTGATTGGAAGCGGAACTCGCGTGACGTCCATCGGCCTGGTGGTGACATCACCTCACGACCCACCCGCCAACCCGCAGGTCAGACGTAGGCGAGGTCCGTGAGGGCCTCCTTCCCTACCGTGAGGGTAGGAAAGGAGGCCCTCACGGCGCCGAAGCGGGGAGCCAGCCCGCCAGTGCCGCGGCGACCGCGTCCGGGGCTTCCAACGGAGCCAGATGCCCCGAGCCCCGGATCACTTCCAGCCGGGAACCCCTGATCAGTTCCCGCATCTCGACATGCCGGTCCAGTGGGCACAGCGCGTCCTTCTCCGGCCCCAGGATCAACGTCGGCACCTTCACCCGCGCCAGACCGGGCCGCTCGTCGACGCGAGTGGCCTGCATGGCCAGCTGCCGATCCAGCACGCCGTCGCCGACCTCGTCCGCCATGCACAGAACGACCTCGTCGAGTTCCGTGCTCCGGTTCTCCGGCGCCACCAGCACCGGCAGCAACCGCTCCTGCAGATCCCGGGCGGTCGTCCCTTCGATGAGCGCTCGCCGCTGCCCGGACCACGCCGTTCGCTGCTCGTCCGTGGGGGCCCTCGAGTTCGTCGACATCAGGCACAGCCCGCTGACCCGTTCGGGCGCCCGGCGCACCAACGCCATGGCGACGATGCCGCCGAGGCTGAGGCCGGCGAGCGCGAATCGCGGGGGCAGGGTGCCCAGCAGGGAATCGACACAGTCGTCGACGGTCACGCCCTCGAGCGGACGCGGCAGCAGCACGTCGACACCACCGCTTCGCAAACGGCCGGTGACGGATCCCCAGAGCCGCTCCGAGCAGTTCATGCCCGGCAGCAGCACCAGGGGATCCGCCATCCGGTCACTCACCCCTTCACCGATCCGGCGTTCAGGCCGGCGACGAGGTGGCGTTGCGCGATGAAGGCGAAGGCGATCACCGGCAGTGTCAGGATGACCGCCGCGGCACCTGCCTGTTGCAGCATCGGCAGTGTCTGACCGAGCTGGGTGGTGATGAACACCGGCACGGTGCGGGCGTCCACATCGGTCAGGATGGCGGCCGTCAGGTACTCCTGGAAGGCGAAAAGGAAGATGAACAGGCCCGCCGTGATGATGCCGGGACGCATCATCGGGACCATGATCCGCCGCAGCACCTGGAACCGCGTGCACCCGTCGATCATCGCGGCCTCGTCGACCTCCTTGGGGATTTCGGCGAAGAAGTTCCGCAGCAGCCAGATACTGAAGGGCTGGTTGATCGCGACCAGCGCGAGCGACATGGCCAAGGTCGTGTCGTAGATGCCCAAGGCCCGCGACACGTCGTACATCGGCAGCACGACGGCGAACCGGGGCAGCGCGCGGAAGACGAGGGCGACGATGAGCAGGACGACCGAAACCCACCCGGGGAACCGGGACAGGGCGTACGCCGCGGGAAGCCCGATCACCAGCGCCAGCGTCGTGCTGAGCACCGCGACGACGAGGGTATTGCCGAGATATTTGTAGAAGTTCGTGGTCTGCCAGAGATCCACGAACGCGTCGAACGACGGGACGAAGGTGAACACCGGCGGGTTCAGGAACGCCACGTCGGTCGGCTTGGTCACCGACATCGCCGTCCACAGCACCGGGCTGAGCATCATCCAGCACACGATGACCAGAGCCACTCCGATGAACACGCGACGCCACGAAAAACGCCGGGGCAGCGGCTTCTTCGGTGGGCGGAGGGCAGCCTTGTCCAGCAGCGAATCGGGCGTGCTCAAGGTACTGGTCATGACTTTCGCGCCTCTCGCGCCATGTCCCGGATGAACGGGGACAACATGAGCAGGATGATGACGATCATCAGGACGTTGACCGCGCTGCCGACGCCGAGTTGCTGCCCGCCGTCACGGAAGGCGACGTTGAAGATGTAGAGCATGATCGACTCGTTGCCGATCTGCGGCGCCTGTGGTGACAGCGGGATCAACTGGTCGAACACGCGCAGCACGTCCATCACGCCGATCACCACGACGAAGCCCAGCACGCCCTTGATACTCGGGATGATGACGTGCAGGTGCCGCCGGAGGGTGGAGGCGCCGTCGATCTTCGCGGCCTCGATGATCTCCTGCGGCACGCCCTGCAGGCCCGCCAGGATCACCAGCATCGCGAACGGCAGCATCTGCCACACGACCGCGAGCCCGACCATCACGCGGTTCGGCCACGCCTCGGTGAACCAGTGGATCTCCTGTCCGGTCACACTGCTCAGCAGGTGGTTGACCACGCCGCCGAAGTTCTCGTCGAATAGCCAGGAGAACATCGACGCGCCGATCACCTGGGGCACGACGTACGACACCAGGAGCACCCCCAGTACGAGAGGGCGCGTCCGGGCGAGTCTGTTCACCAGGACCGCCAGGATGTAGCCGAACACCAGGAGCGCGGCCGTCACGGCCACGGTCAGCCCGACGGTGAACAGCACCGCCTGGCCGAATCGCGGGTCGGAGAGGGCCTGCTCATAGTTGTCCAAGCCCACGAACGTCCCGGCTTCGCCGTAGTCGACCTGCTCGAGGCTCCACTCGGCCGTTCGGTACAGGGGCAGCATCAGCAGGCCGAACATCACCAGGAGGCTGGGCCACACGAGGGCTGCGAACTCGCGTCTACGCATGTCGACACCCGTTTCGGTCTTCGTCCGGGGCGTCCCGCGGGCCGCCCCGGACGAGAGTGTTCATCGATACTGGTTCAGGATCCGGTCGGCGATTTCCCGCATCTGCTTGGTGCCCTCGGCGGGCGTCACCTTGCCGATGAACACGCTGGCCACCACGGGGGTGATCTGGTTGCTGATCTCGGCGGTCCACGGGAAGGGTTCCGCGGGCGGCGCGGATTTGATCGACTCGGTGGCCGCGGCCGCGTACGGGCTGCTCGTGTCGGTCACCATTCCCTGACGGGCCGGGTACGCCGCCGGGATCGCCGCCTTCGAGGCGTCCTTGCTGACCGACGCGGCGATCAGTTCGAACAGCAGCTCCGGGTCCACGGTCGTGTTCTGCGGGATGGACCAGCCATCGACCGACAGCGCGTTGTAGCGGACGTTGCCGCCGTCGACCACCGGCGGCGGGGCGAAGGCGAACTTGTCGTGGAAGCGCGAGTTGGACGGCTGGACGAGGTCGTTCATCCGGCCGGAGAACATCATCGCCATCGCCGCGCTGCCGTTGTACAACTGCTGCTGCACGGCGGGCTGGTCGAAAGTGGTCACCTCGGGATCCATGAACGGCTTGAGCGACATGAGCTCTTCCAACGCCTTCAACGACTTCGGAGAGTCCACATTGGCCGTCCGGTTCTCCGGGTCCGTCAGGTTCTGGCCCAGGGAGCCGAGTGCCGCGTCGTACGCGGTGACGATGTCGGCGCTGGCCAGCAGCGGCAGCGCGAGCGGATGCTTGACCTCACCCGAATCCTGGATCTTCTTCGCGGTCTGCCGCATCTCTTCGAACGTCGTCGGCGGTTTCAGGCCCAGCTTCTCGAAGACGTCCTTGCGGTAGACGAAAACGAACATCTGCGCCTGCATCGGCACCGCGTAGAGCTTGCCGTCGTAGGTCATCGCCTGGCGCATCTCCGCGTTGAGTTCGCCAAGCCCGTACTCGCCGGAGTACTTCGCGAAGTATTCGTCGAGCGGCCGGAGCTTGCCCTTGGCGGCGTACTGCGGGACGACGAAACCATAGGTCTCGAGTAGGTCGTAGGTGCCCGTCTGACCGGCCAGGGTCGCGGTGGTCTTCTGCACCTGACCGGCGAAGTCGATCGGCTCGTGCTTGATCGTGACGCCGTCCTTCGAGCACGACTTCACCATCGTGTTGGTGAAGGGGTCGATCGCGGACGAGTTGTAGGCCAGCACGTCCACGTCGACCGGCTGCGCGGGTTTCGTGAAGTCACACGCGACCTGGGTCGCCGTTTCGGCACCGGTACGCGATCCGGCGCCGCAGCCCGCGGCGGTGAGGGCCGCCGCCACGCCGAGTGCGATGGGGACCGCCCAGCGCTTGCTAATCCTGGACATGGACAACTCCCGTCGTCGTGGTTTCCACCGAAGTCCGTTCCCCGGTCGCCCCGAGGCGGTCCAACCTGATCTGCGCGCTGTCGCGGTGCGCGACGAGCCCTTCGTAGTCCGAAATGGTCACCACCGGATCGGCCTGCGCACGGGTCGCCGCCCGGGTGGCGCGCTGGTAGGTGAGCGCCTTGAGGAACCCGCCCACCGACAAGCCCGCCGTGAAACGAGCGCCACGGGCGGTCGGCAGCACGTGGTTGGTACCCGAGATGCCCTTGTCCGCGTAGGCGACGGTAGACCAGGTACCGAGGAACAGCGACCCGTAGTTGTGCAAGGCCCCGAGGTACCAGTCGAGGTCTTCAGCGAGTACTTCGAGGTGTTCCGGCGCGAGGATGTCCATGATCTCCACCGCGGTCTCGCGGTCCTCCGCGAGATACACCGAACCGTGGTCGTACCAGGCCGGACCGGCGACCGACCGGGTCGCCAGTGTGGCGAGCTGACGGTCTATCTCGACCGGGACCTCGTGGGCGAGCCGTTCCGAAGTGGTGACCAAGCAGGCCGGCGAGGTGGGGCCATGCTCGGCCTGCCCGAGCAGATCGGCCGCGACCATCGCGGCGTCGGCGGTGTCGTCGGCGATGACGGCGACCTCCGACGGCCCGGCCAGCACATCGATACCGACGCGACCGTAGAGCTGGCGCTTGGCTTCGGCGACGTAGGCGTTGCCCGCGCCGACGATCATGTCCGACGGCTCGCCGTCGAGCAATCCGAAGGCCATCGAAGCGAGCGCCTGCACGCCGCCGACGCTGTAGATCTTCTCCGCGCCGGAGACATGCGCCGCGTAGAGGACCGCGGGATGCGCCCGCCCCTCGCGCGAAGGCGGGGTGCAGGTCACGACATTGGGAACGCCCGCCACCCGGGCGACCCCGACGGTCATGAACGCCCCCGCCAGCAACGGGAACCGGCCGGCGGGCAGATAAGCGCCCACGTTGGTCACCGGCACGTACTTCTGCCCGCACACCACCCCGGGGATGACCTCGTCTTCGAAGTCGACCAGCCGCTCGCGCTGCATCTCGGCGAAGCGGCGGGTCCGTTCGGCCCCCGCGTCCAGCGCCGAACGCAACCCGGCGGGCAGATCCGCCGCCGCCCGGTCGATCTCGGCGGCCGTCACCTCGAGGGAGGATCCCGTGAAGCCGTCCAACTCCGCCGCGTACTTGAGTACGGCGTCGAGCCCGTGCCGCTCGATGTCGGAAAGCATCCGCGAAACCTTCGCGGCGACCTCCGGATCCCGCTCGGCGGGCACGTCCGGCCCCGCGGGCTCCTTGACAACGGTGAAGGCTCCGGCGATCCGCGCCTTGTCCTGGAAGCTCAAGTGCATACGCATACACTAGGTGGCTGTGACGGACGACGCAATAGGCAAACGCCAGGTCATCTCTAGCTGCATACGTATATTCACTGTTCGTGCTGAACGTGAGAATCAAGTCGGCTTTGAAGGATCGCCCGGGCGACCAGGCCGAGGCGCGACGAGCCGGGCGTACTCCGCGCAAATCAGGTCGATCCACTCAATCCGGACTTGGCGGCAGCGGCCACGGCGGGCACGTCATGCCGGCCTGGTGGCGGTTTCGGCGACGACCGGGTCTTCACACGGAGCGCGACCCAAGTCCACTCAGGACGGTGCACGTCCTGGGCGGGCACGCCGCCAAGGCAGCCGACCCGGCCTTCCGGGAACGTGGCGCACTCCCCGGCCGGGGCGGGAGAGGCCCGACGGCATCGCCTCGGGCCCATCCGTCACGGATCAGACCACGGTCAACCTGACACCCGACTCCCTTATTCGCCGCAATTCGATCTCCGGGGTACCCGAATCCACCAGCACATGGTCGAAGTCGGCGACCGGCGCGAGGCTGTACACCCCGTCTCGGGTGAACTTCGTGTGATCGACCAGCAGGATCCGGCGGCTCGCGGCGGCCATCATCGCGCGTTTCACGCCCACTGTCTCCTGCGACTGGTGATAACAACGTCCGCGCGTGATGGCCGTCGTCGACATGAAGAGCGCGTCGGCCCTGTACTGCGCGACGGCTTCGGCCGTGTTCAGGCCAAGGAATGCCTTATAGCTCCGGAAATACGTGCCTCCCAGCGCCACGAGGGTCACGTGCGTCTCTTCGGCAAGGAGCTGCACGACCGGGAGGAAATTCGTGATGACGGTGATCGGGGCGCGTTCGGTCAGCCGCTGCGCCAGGTGCAGGCAGGTGGTGCTGTCGTCGATCATGATGGTCTGGCGGGAACCGATCATTTCGAGCGCCGCGTGCGCCAGTTTCTTCTTGACCTCCGCCATCGCGGACATCCGCTGGCCGAGGTCCCCATGGAAAGCGGCCGATTGGATCGCGGTGGCCCCGCCCCGGACCTTGCGCAGCCATCCCTGCGCCTGCAGGGCGTCGAGGTCCCGGTGCACGGTCATCACGCTGACGCCGAACTGCTCGGCGATGTCCTCGGTTCGCACGGAGCCGGTGGCGCCGACGAGTTCGCGGATGCGCAGCTGCCGTTCGCGCTGGCCTGTCGCGCGTCGTCGAGCCATCGGTCTCCTCCTGTGTTTTTAACATTGACATCACGTGGTCGAGCGACGGGAACGTTTACCCGTCGCGGCCCAACTGACGCAATATCCCTGTATTAGACCCATCCGACAAAACAGGGGTACACGATCAACTTAACAAGATATCACCCTTCTTCTCACGAGAACTTCACCAGAACGCTTGCGACCAGCGCGGCTCGGAGGTCTCCTACTAGGCAAATCTCACACCTGCCCGAGACGTCAAGTGCCCGGCGGGTGCTCTCCAGGAGGAGGATCGACCAGTGTCAGCGCAGACTCTGACCGGCAGCTCGGACGAGGTGATCTCACGCCCATCCTGGGCGGATCGACTCGGGATGCCACGCTCCCTCGCATGGGGTTTCGCCGGTTTGCTCATTTTCATGATCGGCGACGGCGTCGAGGCCGGCTACCTGTCGCCGTACCTTCTCGCACACGGCTTCTCCGGTGGCAGTGTCGCGTTGGTTTTCACCGTTTACGGCCTCACCGCGAGTGTCGCGGCGTGGTTCTCGGGCGCGCTGTCGGACCTGTGGGGCCCGCGGCGCGTCATGTGGCTCGGACTGTCCATCTGGGTCGTCTTCCAGATTCTCTTCCTCGCCATTGCCCTGCCGAGCCAGAGCTACGGCCTCATCCTTGTCAGCTACGCGGTCCGCGGCCTCGGGTATCCGTTGTTCGCCTATGGCTTCTTGGTGTGGATCGCCGCCGCGACACCACAACGGCGGCTGGGCACGGCCGTCGGCTGGTTCTGGTTCTGCTTCACCGCCGGTCTGCCCACGCTGGGCTCGCTGCTCGCCAGCGTCCTCATCCCGGCGATCGGGCAGTACCCCACTCTGTGGTTCTCCCTCGGACTCGTCGCAGTGGGCGGACTTCTCGCCCTCCTGTTGGTCCGCGAGGTACACGGCGGACGACGGCTCGCCCCGTCCGGCGAACGTCCGTTCGTCACCTTGCTGGGAAGTATCACGATTCTGTGGCGTCAGCCGAAGATCGCGGGCGGCGCGCTCGTCCGGGTCATCAATACCGCGCCTCAGTTCGGGTTCCTCGTCTTCCTTCCGGTCTACTTCACCGAAACGGTCGGGTTCACCCTCGAGGAATGGCTCCGGCTCCTGACGGTCATGTTCACCACGAACATCGTCTTCAACCTGATCTTCGGCATCGTCGGCGACAAGGTGGGATGGCGGCAGACCGTCGCGTGGTTCGGCGGTTTCGGCTCCGCGCTGACCACCCTGCTGCTGTACTACGTGCCGGAGGCGGTGGGTGACGTCTACCTCCTGTCGCTCCTCGTGGCCGCTTTCTACGGCGCCACGCTGGCCGGGTTCGTCCCGCTGTCGGCGCTGATGCCCTCCCTCGCCCCGCACCACAAGGGCCAGGCGATGTCCGCGCTGAACCTCGGCGCGGGTGCGAGCACCTTCGTCGGCCCGGCCATCGTGGGCATCTTCCTCGGCCCGCTCGGCGTGGCCGGGGTGATGTGGATCTTCGCCGGCCTCTATGTGCTCAGCGGGATCATCGCGCTCATGCTGAAACTGCCGGCCGGTTCGGAAGGCCGTGGCGGCGGTGGCGACCGTCCTATCGGGTCACTGGCCTCGCTCGCGGGGGGCAGCCTGCTCGGGCACCCGGTGTCGCTGCGCACCGCGGCGGGGGACGACGAGATCGACCTGATCCTCTTCGACGTCGGCGGCACCCTCTACGACGACGACTGCTTCGCCCAGGCGCTCCGAGCCGCCGTCCGCGAACTCAACCCCGAGGTCACCGACGAGCGGTTCTGGTCGGTCTACGACTCGGCCCGCGAACGCAACGAGGGGTCGCTGCGCACCGCCATCGCCGAGGCGTTCGTCGACGGCCGTCGCACGGACCTCGTGGCCGCGATCAAACGAAACTGGCACTACCCGGAGACGGCGCTGTACCCGGACGTCAAACCCACCCTTTCCGCGCTCGGACAGCGATACCGCCTCGGCATCGTGGCGAACTCCGGCGCGAGCGTCCTCGACGCGCTGCGCCGCGACGGTCTCGACGAGGTCTTCACCGTCATCGCGCTGGCCGAACAGGTCGGGGTGGAGAAGCCCGATCGAGCCATTTTCGACCACGCCCTGAACCTGGCGGGCGTCCCCGCCTCCCGTGCCCTTTACGTCGGCAACCGGCTCGACACCGACGTCCGCCCGGCGCAGAACTGCGGTATGCGTTCGGTGTGGACACTCCGTGGCGAGGCACCGCCGGCGCCGACCGGCGGCCAACTGTCCGAGCCGGACGCGGTGATCACCTCCCTGACCGGGCTGCCCGCCGTGCTGGGCAGGTTCGCGGGCGCCACGTCGATCGAACGGAGCAAGTGAGATGTGTGTCCTGGCCATCGACGCCGGCACGTCCATGATCAAGACGGTGCTCTATGCCGAGGACGGCACGGAACTGGCCGTCGCCCGGCAGGGCACGAAGGTCCACCGGCCTCACTCGGGCTGGGCGGAGCAGGACATGATGGACGTCTGGAACGCGGTCGTATACACGGTCCGCCAGGCCCGTTCCCACGCTCCCGGCCCGGTCCGGATGGTCACGTTCACCGCGCAGGGCGACGGCTGCTGGCTGGTGGACGAGGCAGGGAATCCCACCGGTCCTGCCGTGCTGTGGTCAGATGGCCGGGCGAAGGACGTCGTCGAACGCTGGCGCGCGGACGGCATCCTGGACGAAGCCTTCCAGTCCAACGGCTCGTACACCTTTCCCGGGCTGCCGAACGCCATCCTCACCTGGTTCGCGGAGAACGACCCGGACCGGCTCGCCCGCTCGCGTACGGCCCTGTACTGCGGGGGCTGGCTGTTCTCCCGGATGACCGGCGAGTTCGCCACGGAGGAATCCGATGCCTCGTCACCGTTCCTGGATCCGGGTTCCCGGACCTATTCCCCGCATATCCAGAAACTGTTCGGCTTCGAGCACCTCAGCCGGTTCTTGCCGCCGATCCGCTCCGATGACAGGCGCGTCGGCGAACTCACCCGTGAGGCGGCGGCCGAACTCGGCCTGCCCGCCGGAACCCCGGCGGTGATGGGTCCCTACGACATCGCCGCCACCGCCATCGGTGCCGGGGCGGTGACCCCCGGGCAGGCGTGCACGATCCTCGGCACCACCTTGTGCACCGAAGTCGTGCGCGACAAGGTGAACACCTCCGGTGAGCCTTCCGGCTCGACCATCGCCTTCGGCAGCGGGGGAAATGTCCTGCGTGCTTATCCCACGCTGGCGGGTACCGAAGTGCTCACGTGGGCCTCGGGCATGCTCGGCCTGAACTCGGTTCGCGACCTCGGCGATCTGGCGGCTTCCGCGGACATCGGCGCGGGCGGGATCACCTTCCTCCCGTATCTCTCGCCCGCCGGGGAACGTGCGCCCTTCCTCGACCCGAACGCGAGGGGCACGGTCTGGGGGCTCAGCTTGGAACACACCCGCGCGCAGGTCGCCCGAGCGGTGTTCGAAGGGCTGAGCATGGTGATCGAGGACTGTCTGGCGGCGGCCGGCTCCACCGCGACCGAACTCAGCGTCTGCGGTGGAGGGTCGAACAGCGAATTCTGGTGCCAGCTGATCGCCGACGTCACCGGCCTGCCGGTGGCCAGGTCGACGGACGCCGAAATCGGGGCGAAGGGCGCGTTCCTCACCGGACTGGTGGCCACCGGCGCCGAACAGAGCCTCGTCACGGCGGCCGGGCGCTACGTCACCGAACGCCGCCGGTTCTCCCCGGACCCCGAAACCGCTCGCTACTACACGGACCACTACCACGAGTTCCTCTCGCTGTGCTCTATCGCGCAGCACGGCTGGAACCGGCAAGGAGCCAGCCGTGGGTGACCAGGTGTGGCTCGGTGTCGACGTCGGCACGCAAAGTGTGCGCGTCACCGCGATCGACGACCAGGGACTGGTTCTCGGCAGCGGATCCAGTGCGCTGAAGAGTGCCCGCGATGGCAGCAGGCATGAACAGGACCCACGGGACTGGTGGAACGGCCTCGCCACGGCGGCCCGGCAGGCACTGTCCGATGTGGACCGCGGTGCCATCGCGGGACTGGCGATCGATTCGACGTCGGGCACGATCCTGCTCGCCGCGGCCGACGGCACGCCCCTGACACCCGGCCTGATGTACGACGACGTCCGCGACCCCGCGCTGGTCCACGACGTCGATGTGGCCGGAGACGCGGTGTGGCGGAAACTCGGATACCGGAGGATGCAGCCGAGCTGGGCACTGCCGAAGCTGCTGTGGTTGTGCGCCAACGATTTCGCCGCCCGCAGACCAGGCGCGCGGCTGCTGCATCAGGCCGATCTGCTCACCTGGCGGCTCGCCGGGCGGCAGCTGGCGAGCGATTCCAGTCATGCCCTGAAAACCGGCTACGACCTGCTCGAGGACCGCTGGCCCGAAGAAGTCTTCGACGCATTGGAGGTGCCGAGCGGACTGCTCCCCGACGTCAGCCGTCCCGGCACGGTACTCGGCACGGTAGGCGCGACCGCCGCCGAAGAGACCCTGATCCCGGAAGGCACACCGATCGTCGCCGGGATGACCGACGGCTGCGCCTCCCAGCTCGGCTCGGGCGCGTTGCGGCCCGGCACGTGGAACTCCGTGATCGGGACGACCCTCGTGCTCAAAGGCGTCACCACGGAACTGATCCGTGACCCGCTCGGCATCGTCTACTGCCACCGCGGCCCCCAGGACAGCTGGCTGCCCGGCGGCGCGTCGAACAGCGGCGCCGGAGCGCTGTCCCGGAAACTGCCCGGCGCGGACTTCGACGCGCTGACGCGGATCATCGGCGAGCGCGGTCCGTCCGCGATCGCCTACCCGCTCGCGGGCGACAAAGGGGAGCGATTCCCCCTCCGCGCACCGGATCTCGAGCCCTTCGTGCTCGGAGACGTCGCCGATGACGCCGGCCTGTTCGGCGCTCTCCTGCTGGGAGTGGCCTGTGTCGAACGGCTTTGTTACGACTACCTCGATCTGCTCGGCGCCCCGGTGACCGGACCGATCACCTTCACCGGCGGTGGCACGAAGAACCGCTACTGGTCGCAACTGCGGGCGGACATGCTCGGCAGCGAGGTTCTGTTACCCGCCGACGCCGGCTCGGCCCGCGGAATGGCCGTCCTCGCCGCCGCCGGGGTCACCGGACGGCCTGCTCCGGACGTGGCGGCCGAATTGGTACGGGTCGAGGACCGCTTGACCCCTGACGGCGCGCGGAACCCCCAGCTGTCAGACGCTTATCTGCGCTTCGTCGATCATCTGACCGAAGCCGGGCACCTCGGAACCGAGGTCGCCGGCCACGCACACCGGAGGGCCGAACCCTGACCGACTTCGTCATGGTGCGCCATGGGGAGACCATCTGGCACGCCGAAAACCGGTACACCGGCCGCACCGACGTCCCGCTCACCGAGCTGGGGCACGAGCAGGCCCGTCTGCTGGCGGGCTGGGCGAAGACAGCGGGCCTGTCCGCGTGCTGGAGTTCGACGCTGGCGCGGGCACGAACCACCGTCGCTCCCGCCGCCGAAGCCGCCGGGCTGCAGGCCCGGCACGACGCGCGGCTCTGCGAGATCGACTTCGGTGACGGCGAAGGCCGTACGGCGAGCGAGATGCGCGAACTGTTCGGCGACCGGTACCCGGCGTTCCAGGACGACCCGTACACGAACTTCCTTCCCGGTGGCGAGGCACCATCCGCCGCGGTGCGGCGCGCGACCTCCTGCCTCGCCGAGATCGCCGAAGCCCATCCCGACGGCCGGGTCCTGGTGGTCTGGCATTCGACCCTGATGCGCCTGACGCTCTGCCGTCTTCTCGGCATCCCCGGCGCCGACTACCGGCGCACGTTCCCCTTCGTGCGCAACGTCGGGATCACCGAGCTGAGGAACACCGGCGAGCAGTGGTCCCTGCTGCAGTACAACAGCCCGATCGATCGATGACCGAGGAGCCGACCATGACCACGCGAGTGCTCGCCGCGGGCGACGCGTTCGTCCTGCCGACGATGCTGACCGAAGCCCTGCACCGGGAGGCCGGGCCGGATCTCGAAGTGTCCGAGCTCGCCCTCCCCTGGCCCGACGTCCCCTTCGGCAAAGTGTCCGAAGTGGACGAAGCCTCCGGCACGGAGGAGGAGATGATCGAACTCCTGCAAGGCGTGCGGATCTGCGTCACACAGATGGCGCCGTTCACCGCCAAGGTGTTCGAGGCCTGCCCGGACCTGGAGCTCGTGGCCGTCGGCCGCGGCGGTCCGGTCAACGTCAATCTCGACGCGGCCGTCGAGCACGGCGTCAAGGTGTCCAACGCGCCGGGCCGCAACGCGACCGCGACCGCCGAGCACACCGTCGCCCTGATGCTGGCCGCGATGCGGCGTATCCCCCAGGTGCACGGCGACCTCGCGGGCGGGGTCTGGCGTGGCGACTACTACCGCTACGAGTCGGTCGGGCCGGAACTGGAGAACCGCACCGTCGGCCTGATCGGCTACGGCGCGATCGGCAGCCGGGTGTGCCGCATCCTCCGCGGCTTCGGCGCCCGTGTGCTGGTGCACGACCCGTTCATCGGCCCCGAAACGGTGGCGGGCGTCGCCGAGCTCGTCGACCTCGGCGAGCTACTGTCCAGTTCGGACGTCGTGTCGCTGCACGCCCGCGTGACGCCCGAGACCACCGGGATGATCGGCTCCGATCAGCTCGCCGCGATGCCCACCGGCGCGGTGCTGGTGAACTGTGCGCGGGGTGCCTTGGTGGACTACGACGCGGTCTGCGACGCGCTCGACTCGAGGCGGCTTTTCGGGGCGGCCTTCGACGTCTTCCCCGAAGAGCCCATCCCCGCCGGCTCCAGGCTGCTCACCACCGAAGGCATCGTCATGACGCCGCATCTGGCGGGCGCCAGCAAGCAGACCGCCCACAACGCCGCGTCGATCGTCGCGGCCGACGTGGCCCGCTACCTGCGCGGCGAACCGCTGCACCACCAGGTGGCTCCCCACCCGGCCCGGTGATCGCGCGGGCCGCGGCCGAGGTCATCCCCCGGGATTCGGCCGCGACCCGTCCCGGACGATCGAGGATCGAACCACGTTCGATCAGCGTGGCCGGGATACGTCGGCCGCGCGACCACCGTTGTCCGCGGCGTGATCAGCCGCGCCCGAGGCCGATCGTCGTACAACAGGATCCGAGTGTTGACTCGCCGAGCCGGATCAGCGCGGCAGTGACTCGCCTGTCCACAAAGACCTGTGCCCGCAGCCATAAGACCGGATCATGCCGATATGCACGCTTTCACACTGGAGCACTGAGCGACCAGGAGCGTTCTAACCTCCTCATCGCGGCGATGCCCATCGCGCCGGGCACGTCCGAGCACTCCGCCGCGCGCACGGCACACGCACAACTCCTGGATGCCGTTCACGGCTCTCATCTACCTCTCATCTCCGGCACCGACGCTGATGATCGTGACAGGTGACTACGCAATCCGAATGGCCGGACTGCTGGGCGTGCTGTGCGTGGCGACAACCGCGTGCTCCAGCGCCTCAGCGAGTCAGCGGCCCTCCATCGAAGTGCACGGAACCCAGGTCGTGATCTCGATCGGTCGCGGCGAAGCCGTGGTGGACACCACATCACTGGCAGTACGCGCGCGAGCGGACGACGGTGCGCAATGGCAGCTGTCGGCTCCCGCCGCCGATCAGCTGGGCGACACCACGAAGGTCACGATGAACCAAACTTCCGCCACCTGGAGTTATCCCGCGAAGGGGTGGACCGTGACCGCCACCACCGAGGGTGGGCGGTTGAAGATGACCGCGCACGCGGACCGGCAGGGCTCGCTGACCTGGCCGGTGACCGCCACCGACCCGGCGGCGCGAGAGGCACAGATCCCACGTGGCGAAGGCTTGTCGCTGCCCCTGAGCGACCCGTTCTGGAACTCCGACAAAGGCGGGCTCGTCGGCACCCAGCTGGGCATGGTCGACGGCTTGAGCATGCCGTTCTGGGGAACCGGCCAATCCGGCGGGCACGGATCCAGCTACATCGCCGACACCGACATCAACACCGACCTGCGCTTCGTTTCGGATCGGGGCCGGCTGCGTCTCGAGGCGGTGCACGAATTCGACCAGCATGAGTCCACAATGGACTATACGGTGACCTTCGCGCTCACCGACGGTTCGCCGGTGGCCCCCGCCCTCGACTACCGGAATTGGTTGCGGCACCACGGCGGGATCGAGCCGCTGCGCCGCAAGATCGACCGCAACCCCGAAGTCGGCAAGCTCGTCGGCGCCTTCCACGCCTACGTCTGGGGCCACGCACGCACACCGGAGGGCATCGGGCGGATGCGAGAGCTCGGGCTGAAACACCTGTGGCTGGGCTACGACGCCGATGACCAGCCGATGACGAAGGAGGCGGTCGACGCCGCGAATACGGCCGGATACCTGGTTGGTCCGTACGACTCGTGGGCGAACGCGCAAGACCCGGCCAGGGCCGACAACCCCTCGTCGCGCTGGCCGTCCCCGGTCTGGCAGGAAGCCTGCGTGCGCAAGGCCGACGGCGAGATCGTGACCGGTTTCGGTGGACGCGGTTGCTACGTCTCCTCCGAAGCGTTCCGCCGCGCCGAGCCGCGCGAGCACTACCTGGCCGACCGTGTCCGGCGAGTGACCGCCAACGGCGCGACCAGCTATTTCCTCGACGTCGACGCCGCAGGCGAGCTGTACACGGATCACAGTCCGGCCCACCCCATGAGCAAGGCCCAGGACCGCGCGAACCGGCTGGACCGCATGAACTGGCTGTCCGGCGATCGCGAACTCGTGCTGGGGTCCGAAACCGCCGGGGCATGGGCGAACCGCGCGCTCGCCTACAACCACGGGTCACTGACCCCGGTCACCGACAAACTCTGGCAACTCGAGGCGGACAAGAACACCTGGGGCGGATACACCCCGCAGGGCGCCCCGCAGTTCTTCTTCAAGCCGGTGCGGCTGCCCGCCGACACGGCCAAGGCGATGTTCGACCCGCAGTACCGCGTGCCGCTGTATCAGACCGTGCTGCACGACTCGGTCATCAGTACCGATCGCTGGGAACTGCCATGGTCCAAGCTGCCGGAGCAGGCACGGGACCGCGCCATGCTCGCGTTCCTCTACAACACTCCCCTCAATCTGGTGCTGGACAAGGCCGAACTGGACAGTCACGGCAAGCAGATCGCCGAGTTGCAGCGGTATTTCGAGCCCTTGCACCAGGCCGCCGCGACCCAGCCGCTGACCGGCTTCCGCTGGCTGACCCCGGACCACCGGGTCCAGCGCACGACGTTCGGCGCCGGCACTCTCACCGTCACCGCCAACTTCTCCGGGCAAACCCATCACGGGCTGCCCGCGGGATGCGTCGACGCGGCGGTTGACGGCCATCCGCCGCAGCGGATCTGCCCGGCTGGACTGTGACACGAGGTCCCGATGTCTCGTGCGTGACGTGATGCTCACCGTCGCCTGACGGCGCTGAGGATCGCCTGCCTCACGGTGATACCGGATATGGCCGGCCAGAACCTGTATGCCCGCGACGACGACTCGGCGCCACCGGCGTCCTCTGCCTGGGGTGTGGACCCGCGTGATGGGCACGTAGGTCCACATCCCAGGCGACCCCTCGCGGGTCCATGTGGCGCACCTGGCGCCACATCCGGCCCGGACACTGTCACCGTCCGAGACAAAACTCTGGCCTCTCCCGCGGTGGCCCTTCGCCTGGAACAGCACCCAGAGGCGATCGTTCTGGGCGACCTCGACAACGCCACCACAGACGGCCCGCCCCACCTCTTACCGGATCAGCCGCCCGATACGAGCGTTGTTACTCCGGGTTCGCGCTCGGCGAGCCCGGAGCGCGTTGAACCGGCTTGCCGCCTCCCTGGCCAGCCGGATCTACAACCGCCTCGGCGCCTGAACGCGGCTGACGACGGTCTTCCCTTTGTGACACCGAAGCCCAGTGGCCTGTGTCACAAGGGCGTTCTGTCACGGGAATCGGGTCACCGGGATCTCTTGGGCACGAGGCCAAGAGAAGGGAAACCACCCATGCCAACAACGACGGGCCCGCGATCCCGCATGCCCGACGCCGAGATCGCGGCCGCCGGCGGTTTCCTGCCGAGCCCGCACACCGAGTTCGCGGGCCCCACCTTCACCGAGTGGCTCGACGTCCAATCCTGAACCGGAAAGGCAGAAAATGACCGAAGCAATGCCGCTTCACATGCGAAGGAACGGTCTCAACCCGGTCGCGGAGTTGGCGAAGGCCCGCGACGGCGAGGAGGTCGTGCGGGTCGAGACGCCTTTCGGGCTACCCGCCTATCTGGTCAGCCGCAAGGAAGACGTCCGCGAGGTGCTGGCGGATCCGGCCCGGTTCAGCAGCGCACTGACGCCGGTACCGGGGGACGCCCCCACGGCGGGGCAGCTGATCCGGCTCGACCCGCCCGACCACACGCGCTTGCGACGGCTGCTCACGCCCGAGTTCACCGTACGGCGGATGGGCAGGCTCGAGCCGCGGATCACCGAGATCGTCCAAGCGGCCCTGGACAATCTGGAGCGAGCCGGCAGGAATGCCGATCTGGTGACGCACTTCGCGTTGCCGGTGCCGTCGCTGGTGATCTGCGAGCTGCTCGGTGTCCCGTACGCCGACCGCGGCGAGTTCCACGAGCGTGCCGTGCGGATTCTCGACACCTCGTCGCCGATGGACCAGCGGGTCGCGGCGCAAAGGGAGGACCACGACTACATGGCGGGCCTGGTGGCCGGCGCCCGGGCGAATCCCGGCGAGGACCTCCTCGGCATGCTCGTGCGGGAGCACGGCGACGAGCTCGGTTCGGACGAGTTGACCGGCATCGCGGGACTTCTGCTGCTCGCCGGGCACGACACGACCGCGAACATGCTCGGCCTCGGCACACTGGCCCTGTTGTGGCACCCGGACCAGCTGGCGATGCTTCGCGATGATCCCGAGCTGATCGAACCCGCCGTCGAGGAACTGTTGCGCTGGTTGTCCGTCGTCCAGTCGCTGCCGCCGCGGACGACCACGACGGACGTGGAGATCGGCGGGCACCGCATCCCCGTGGGATCGCTCGTGATCTGCTCGCTTCCGGCCGCCAACCGCGACCCCGCCCTGATCGACGATCCCGAGACGTTCGACATCACGCGGGGAACCACCGGCCACGTCGCCTTCGGGCATGGCCCACACCACTGTCTCGGGGCGCCACTGGCGAGGATGGAGCTGCGCATCGCCCTCCCCGCGCTGCTTCGACGCTTCCCCGGTCTCGCCTTGGCCGCCCCGGAAGAACCGATGGACTTCCGTGTCTTCAGCCTCGTGTACGGCGTGCGCGCTTTGCGGGTGACCTGGTGAGCGACATCCAGCGTCCCCGGTTCTACGGCCTGCTGAAGGCGAGCACGATGTTGCTGGCGGCCACGCTGCTGGTGCAGGGAATCACCGCCGGCCAGCTCCTGTCCGGCGGAGGCGGCAGCTCGGTGCACCACGCCACGGGCCCCCTCGTCACGGTGGCGATGATCATGCAGATCGTCGCCGCGCTCCTGGTGTGGCGGGTGGGCCGGGGATCGGCGCGATACCCGGCCGTCAGCGCGGTCCTTCTGGTGCTGACCGGCGTCCAGTTCGTGGTCGGCGGCAGCGGCGATCTCGCCGTCCATGTCCCGCTGGGGGTGGCATTGTTCGGGATGAGCACCGTGCTGGTCGCGCAGGTTTGGTCGCCCCGTCTCGCAGGCTGATGCCCTCGCCCTGTTCCCCGCGGACAAGAACGGAAGCAGCAAATGAAACTGACCATCTTCGGACCGACCGGCCTGGTCGGACAGCAGATCCTGGCTCAGGCCATCGCCGCGGGCCACGACACCACGGCGGTGGCCCGCGATCCGGCGAAACTCGGCGCACAGGTACACAGTGCGCCGAACGTGCGGGTGGTGACCACGGACCTGAACCACGCGGATCCGGCCCCGCTCAAGGCCTCGGTCGACGGCGCTGACGCGGTGCTGTCGGCGATCGGACCGCGCAAGAAAGCCGAGCACGGCATCGTCTCGAAAAGCGCCAGGGCGCTCGCCGCCGCGGTGGAGTCCGCGTCGGTACCCCGCCTGCTCGTCGTCAGCGGGGTCGGTGTCTCGACCGTGCCGACGCCCGGCCGCCCGCACCCGCCCAAACGCGAACCGGGCGCGGGGCTGATCATGCAATACTTCGCCACACCGGTGGCCAAGCGGGTGCTCGGCGCTCATTTCATCGATGTCGCGCTGATGGAGGACTTCATGCGCGGCTGTGACCTGGACTGGACGGTCATGCGGGTGCCGTACGTGATGGACCGACCGCCGACCGGCCGCTACCGGACGGCCTACGGGCACACCCTGCGCGCCGCCCTCCGCATCGCGGCCGCAGACGCGGCCGAATTCATGCTGCGGCTGATCGACCAGCCCGAGGCGAGCAGGAAGGTCGTCACAGTCGCGTACTGACCGCGCTACCGGTAGCGGTGCGTGGACGCACTCCTCGGCTCCGCTGTCCAAAGCGATCAGGACCGTGCCGTAGGAACGGTTGCGGCACAACACGAAAGTCGGCGTCCCGGTCTCGCCACGCGCTGATCTGCCGAGTCGAGGTGGCCCGCTACGGCGCGGCCACCCCGGCTCGGTTGATCCCGGTCCTGAGAAGGTGCTCGCGGCCGAGCGTGCTCGGTCGTGACCATCAACGTCGCGAAGCCGAGGTGAACATGGGCCGGAGACATCGACATCCGCGCTGGTCAGCGAGGATGTCGAGGGAGTGGGCCGCCTGGGGCTGGAACCCAGAGCGAAGCCCCTGGCAGCAGAGCCGAAAGACCCAGGGGCTTCACTTGTTGTCCTATCGGGCAGCGGTGAGCGGTACTCGCTCAGGCCGAGCGATCGCAGCTGCAGGCGTAGATGCAGGATCCTCCGTGGCTCGCCTGATCCCGTTCGAGCGGGCCGCGACGTAGAGCTGGTGGCCGGCCTGTCGCCTCTGCCATCAGGATGCGGAGTTCGTCAGCCGGGAGCGCGTCGACCACAGCCGCCCTGATCGGTCGGGCCTCGCGGCCCGAGCGGTCATGGCGCGATCACGGGGAAATAGGTCTGAACTTCGCCGGTCGACGGCTCGTAGTAACCCGCCAGTTCGAGATCTCGCCACATACCTGACCATAAGCCGGTCGTCTCGTCGCGAAGTGCGGTCGGCGACGTCCAAGCTCCCTGGCCCGCTGCCCGCACGTCGTCGGCGGTCCAGTCCGCCGGGAAATAGGTGTGGCTGACGAAGAACGGCTTGCTCATGTCTTCGGCGGAGTCCTCGAAATGGCGCACCGGCGCTAGCGGGTATCCCTCCGGGCGATCCAACCCCGGCTGTCCCGCAGTGGCCTCCAGGAACGACTTCAACCCGTTGAGCACGGGCCAGAAGACCGACTGCGGCAGAACTTTCCGCGACCACCGGCTATAGCGGCTCTCCAGCACGACGAGATCGTTGACGAAATCGATCATGCATCCGTTCCCGACCAGCGTCCGTTCCTCGGCGTGGCATCGCTGCAACGTCGCACCGAGCTGATCGAGCATCGAGAGGTTCGGTTGCACGTCGGTGTAGAGCCAGGCCGCGAGCGGCAAGAGTTCTTCCGGCGCCATGATCCGCAACCGGCGATGATCGTCGAAGGCGAGCCCGATCGAGTCCCCCACGGTGAGAGGTGAACTCAGGGTGGGAGACGTCATTTGCGCGGGTTCTCCTTCGTCGTCACGGGAACTTCACCGGCGGATCCAGCCTGCCGTCGGGATAGTAGGTGGGCGGGCTGAGGAATCCGCCCGGCCCCGCCATTCCGTTCGGGTTGGCGAAGCCCGAGATGTTGATGGTGCTGCCCGCGTTCGGGTGGTTCCCGCTACCGCTGCCGTGGTTGGCACCACCGGGGTCCCAAATAGGTGTGAAGGGGATCTGCCCCTGCCCCTGCCACTGGTAGCTCTGCTGGCCTCCAGGCCTGGCCGGCATCGGCGTGATCCCCCCGTTGGGGTTGCCACCGTTCCACGCCTGATCCCCGAGGTTCTGCACGGTTCCCTGGTTCAGGCCCTGCGGGAACATCGTGCTCATCGGCTTGCCCGCCGCGCCGCCGTTCGGGTCGGCCATCGTCGGGTGGTGCAGGTTGTAGACACCATTGGCGTCAGGGTATGAACCGTACGGCCCCGTGCCGGGCGGCGCCGGTGGCGTGTTGTGCGGTGGCGGGCCGGCCGGGCCCTGGAACACGGGCGGGTTACCGCCGTTCACCCCAGCTCCGTGCCAGTTGGGGCGGCCACCAGGCCCGGGCGTGTTGTGCGGGGCGGTGCCCGGGGGCAGGTCGCTGTTCAACATGTGTCCGCCGGTGAACCCCCAAGGCCTCGGCGGCGCCGTGCTGCCAGGCGGCCGTGGCCTCGGCGGCTTGAGGTTCCCGAGGCTCACGTGGTCGTGCGCGGACTGGGGGACGTCCACGCCCCCGTAGGGATGCTGGTCCGGTTTGCCCGGTGACTGGTCGAGCGAGCGCGATCCACCGCCCGAGCCGCTGGGACCGGTCTTTCCCGGGGACAGCGAGCCCGGCGGTCGCGCGGCCGGCGGTTTGCCGGTCTTGATCTTCTTGAAACCGTCCGACGCCTTCCCGAAGACGTCGTCCGCCTTGCGAATCAGTACCGATAGCTTCTTGAGCGCGCCGATGAGGCTCTTGACGATACCGGCGATCTTGGTCGCGGTCTTCGCGACCAGCGCCGCCACCTGCGGCACCACCCAGGTCAGCCCGATCCCGCATGTCGCGATCACCTGCAGGGCCCAGGAAACCAGGCGTGCCACCACTTCGGCGATGATGTCGCGGACGAGTCCACGCACTGCCGCGACCACCTCGCCCGCGGTCTGGACCCCGCTCCCCGCGCCCGCACTCGCCTCCCCCGCAGCCGAGATCAACGTGGCCAGCTCGGTGCTCTGCGCGCGGTAGGCGTCGGCGCTCGTGCCCACCCAGCTCTGCACGTCGGTCTCGACCTGCATGACCAGGTCATGCCCCACGCTCTCGAGCTCCTTCGCAATGTTCTGCCAAGTCTGCGCTTGCGCGGCGACCTGATCCGGATTGCCCGCGAGTTCGTCCAGCGCCTCCTTGAGCGGGCCGACGTGCTCCATCAACCAGCCGACGCCCGCGGCGAGGACCGAACCGAACGGATCGGCCACCACCGACAGGGCTTCCATCGCCGTCCCCGCGACACCCATCACGGCCGAAGCCCAGTCACCGCTTTCGATGCTGGACTTCACTCCCTGCGCTTCCTCCAGCAGCGGGACCCCGGTCGCCCACGTCGTCGAACTGACCGTCTCCGCGACCAACGGATTCGCCAAACCAACCATCCCCAGTAGCAGGACTCACTCGTGCCTGCCCAGGCAAACACGGACCGACGCACACCACCAGTCACCAGATCCGACTATGCCCGTTCATCGCGAAAGAGTGCCCGGAACGGCCATGCCGCGCCGCACAATGGCACGAAGACGACAAAGCACCCGGAGTTGCCTCCTGGGAGCGGACACCTTGATTTCCAGACACAGGTCTGGAGGGAGGATGTCTTGGTGTCCCGCAGGTCGATCCTGCGCATGAGCAAGAACCAATCCGTTCCACGGACACGCCCCGGGCCTTGAACAGGTCGCCGCCTTCCGCGAACTCGCTGTCCTCTCCATACCCCGGAAGGATCGCCCTGCCGTCGAGCCATGACGCTTTCCGACCGATACCGTGTGAAGATGCGAGCTTCCTGGAGGGGGACGGGTGCGTTACTACACCTATATCTCGGACGCCAAGCTGGAATTGCTCCACGCACAGATCCCGCGAAGGCTGTTGTCGCGGCTGGCCGGGGAACTGCAGCTCGATCTGAAGGTCGCGAGCGTATCGCTGAAGGGGGCACCGCACGAGATCACGCGGGTCGACAGATTGCGGCTGGTCGAACGCTACATCGACGAGAACTGCGACGTCGGCTGGCTGTCCGAGCCGCGTTCCTGGTTCCGCGGTGAGCTCGGGCTCCGCATGGGAGTGGTGACAGGCGCCGCTCTCTACACCGGTCTGGACGCCGGGACACTCGTCGCGCTGATCGGATCCGCCGGCCACCTCGTCGACCGGCAGCCGTCGGGGTCCGGCGGCGAACTGCACCATCGGACGTCGGATCTGCCCGCGCTCATCACGTTGATGGAAAGCCGCAGCGAGGAGTCCGTGAACGACGAGTTCGGCTTCTACCGTGACCGCGAGCACGCCGACGAACAGGCCGCGCTGCGCCAGGTCGTGTACTTCGCCCAGGAAATGCGCGCGCCACGCCAGCCCGTCGAGTTCCTGGCCCGAAGGCTGTTCGAGGGCACCACCAGAGGGCCTGACGGCAAGGCCGTGCACGTCGTGGTCGGTACCCCGCTCTACGTCGCGCTGTCCGATGAGTGAACGACGACTCCGGCCACCCTCGGAGCGTCCGGAGTCCTTGGAGCTGGGTAACCGAATCGTGCCGGCGTACGCGGTCGGGCCGCTCAGGCTCGCGGGCGATGTCGACGGCTTGTGCCGGGTCGTCGCCGACGAGGATCTCGCGTCCGCCGCCTGCGCCATCCACCTTCTCGCGGACCTGGACGGCGCAGGCGCGACCGACGTCGTTCTGCGGGTCCTCGAAGATCCGGAGGGCTTCCAGCACCACGGCGCAGACTCGCTCTCCTTCGCCGCGATCCAGGTCGCGGGCAGGCTTCGCGTGCGGCGCGCAGTACCCGTGCTCATGGATCTGGTGACGCAGGACCTCGGATACAGGTCGGACGCCGCCTGCGAAGCACTGAGCGCAATCGGTGATCCGCGAGCGATCCCGGCTCTGCTCGCCTCGGCCGCGAACCGGGAGTTCTTCGGCTCGAAACCTGCCGCCGGCGCGGCGATCAAGGCCCTGGCCCGCTTCGAGCCCGAGGTCGCGGTGCCGCTGCTGCTCGCCCAGCTATGGGATTTCGCCCGCGACCACCGCGCGCTCGTCGCCGTACGGGAACTCGGCCGGATCGGTTCGCCCGCCGCCCTTCCCGCGCTGGCCCACCTGGTCCGGCACGACGACCACGCCGTCCGGCGCGCGGCGGCGCGGGCTCTCACGCGGTTGACCGACGTCTCCGACGTGGACTACCGGCTCGGAACGGCCCTCGGCGACCCTGATCCCTGGACCGCCCGCGCCGTCGCCGAGGCCCTCGCCCGCAGCGGACCAGGCCGTGGCTTGCTCCAGGACAACCTCCGGTACGGCGACCCCCTCGTGCGTGAGAACAGCTGCCACGGCCTTGCCGCCTCCGGAGACCGCCGGTTCGTACCCGCGCTCGGGGAAGTACTTCGCACGGACGAGTCCGCGATGGTGCGGCGCGCCGCGGCCACCGCGCTGCACGATTTCGGCGACGCGTCGGCGCTCCTTCTCCCCGCGCTCGGCGATGCGCCCGTCAGGGACATCGTCGTCGACGGGCTCACGGCGTCCGTCCTGCCCGATCTCGTGGCCATTCTGGAAGACGGCGATCCCCTCCGGCGGCACGACGCGGCGCGGGCGTTGGGGCGGATGGGCGACGAACGGGCGGGAGCGCCGCTTCTGGCCATCCTGCCGGAAACCGCTGACCGGGTGCGGGCCGCGGTCGCCGAAGCGCTCGGCGCTCTCCGGCACGCGCCCGCGCTGCCCGCGCTGGTGGCCATCGCGGAGGATCCAGACGAGACCGGAGCGGTGCGCGCCCAAGCCGTTTTCGCCGCCGGTGCCTGCGGCGACCGTGATCTGCCGCTCCAGGCACTACGCGATCCCAACGAGGCCGTCCGTGTCCGGGCGGCAGAGATTCTCGGCGACTTTCCCGGCGCCGAGGTGGCGACCGCGCTCGGCCGGGCCATCGGCGAAGACACCCGCGACGTTCAGCGCGCGGCACTGGAATCGCTGGGAAAGCACGGGGCCGGCGCGGAGCACGTGCTGTTCGAAGTCCTGGACCGGGTCGGCGACGACCTTCGCGGACACGCTGCATCACTGCTGCCGCGATGCGCGACGGCGAGCGCGATTCCCCGGCTGACCTCGCTCGTTTTCGGCAAGGACCACGCGATCTCGCTGGCGGCGGTCAGGACGCTCGCGGGCCTCGACGATCCAATGGTCATCGACTCGCTGATCGCCGTCGTCTCGCGCACGCTTCCGAATCCCTCCTGGGGCAAGTCGGACCAACGCCATGTGATCGCGACGCAAGCACTCGCCCGCTTCGACGACGAGCGCGCCGTGACCGCGATCGCCGAGAAGTCTTTGCTGGTCTGTCAGGGCGAAGCGCGAGAGGTTCTGACGACGATCGCGGAGTGGAGAGCCCGAGATGCTCCATCAGGGTGAGCTCCAGCGGGTTCCGTGCTTGTAGACCTTCCGGAGGAGGACCACCCCGTTTGTCGAGGGTGGGGCTCCGAAGTCAGCACCGTCGACCATCCCTGGGCACCCGCTGCCCGGCCACCACGTATCCGGTGACCGGGCAGCTCCCCCTCAGCCGGGCAGCCGCCCGCCGATGACGGCCGCCCGGACCCGGTCGGCGTCCCGGCCCGGCAGGGTCCGGTCCGCCGTGATCGGGGTGATCGAGACCTCGCCGCGGCGGATGGCCTCGGTGTCCGAATCGCGTTTCGTCTCGGGCGGGCAGTACCGGTCCGCCGGGCAGAGACCGAGACCAAGGGTGAAGGTGTCGGCGTCCACCGGGGCGAACGTGGCCACGGCGAGCGGGCCGGTGCCCATGCTGGTCCAGGACACCCGGCTCGCCTTGCCACGCGCCGCGTCGGGGTAGTTCACGTTGAGCGCGAACCGCGGGGACAGCAGGTCGCGTTGCCACAGCCGGGTCAGGAGGCGGACACCGAACTCGGCCGCGGCCTCGTAGGTCTTCCGGCCGACGACCAGGTCGTCCCCGATCATCCCGCTGAACGCCACCGCCGGGACCTCGCTGTCGACCGCGGCGATCGCGGCCCCCACGGTGCCCGAGTCGTTGATCGACGAGCTGACGTTCGGCCCCGAGTTGATCCCGGTCACCACGACGTCGGGCTCGTCGCGCCAGCCCACCAGATGACCGAGTCCACCGCGCAGGGCGAACTTCACCGTGTCGGCCGGGGTGGCCGAAGGAGACGCCGGCGTGCACGGCGAAGTTCCCCGGCAGAGGCCGAACACCGCGCCGCCGCTGGGCGCTCCCGCGCAGTCCTGCTGGTATCCGGCGGGCATCACCGTGCGCCGCTGCGCGGAGACGGTGCCGCCGGTGGTCACCGCTCCGCTCGCGCCGCTCATGTACGCCCACGGCGCGACAACGACCACGTCGGCCCCCGCGGCGCAGAGACGTTTCCGCAACTCGTACAGGCCGATGCCGTCGGCTCCGTCCGGCCGCGCGGCCTGCATCGAATCGTCGTTGCTGAGCAGAACCCTCATCCCGGCCGGCGGGGCCGGCGCGGCGGGGGCGCCCACCGCCCCCGAGGCTCCGGTGAGCACCACGGTGACGGTGGCCGCCAGCAGCGCACCGATCTTGAGTACCGAACGTGTTTTCATGGGAGGTTTCCTTTCAGGGGACCAAGAAGCCCGCTCAGGGGCGGGGAGCGGCGGCGCGCACCAAGCGGATGTCGGCGGCCGACCGTCCGATGTGGAGACCGAACTCCCCCGGTTCGACCGTCCACGCGCCGTCCCAGTGCGCGAAGACGCGCCGAGGAAGGGTGATGTCGACCGTGGCCCGCGCCCCGGCGGCGCATTTCACGGTCGCGAATCCGGCGAGCCACCGGTGCGGGCGGTCCACCGCGCCGTCCGGGCGGGAGGCGTAGACCTGGACGACCTCGCGGCCGTCGCGGATGCCGGAGTTGTGCACGGTCACCATGACCCGCACGTCACCGTCCACAGTGTCCGGTTCGAAGACGCGGGCGTCCTCATAGGACCAGTCGGTGTAGCCGAGGCCGTGACCGAACCAGTAGGCCGGTTCGGCGTCGCCCCGCTGCCAGGCGCGATAGCCGATGAAGACGCCCTCGTCGTAGCTGAGCTTCCCGTCCTGAGGACGCACCTCGGTGACCGGTGCGTCGTCGAGGTGGACCGGCCAGGTGGTGGGCAGCCTGCCACCGGGCTCGGTGTCGCCGAGCAGCACGTCGGCGAGCGCGGAACCGCCCTCCTGGCCGGGGAACCAGCTCAGCATCACCGCGGCGACCTCGTCGCGCCACGGCATCTCCACCGGGGAACCGGCGTTGACCACGACGATCGTGCGCGGGTTGACCGCGGCCACCCGGTGCACCAGTTCGTCCTGGCGTCCCGGCAGGCGCAGGTCGGTGCGGTCGAATCCTTCGCTCTCCACCCGCTCGGTGGTCGCCACGACCACGATCGCGGTGTCGGACACGGACGCGGCGGCCACGGCCTCCTCGATCAGCTCGTCGGCGTCGAGCTGAGGCTCGCGGTGCACCAGTGCGCAACTGACGGTCGTGACCGGCGCTCCCGACAGGTCGGGAACGGTGTAGGTCAGGCTGACGTCCACGGTCTTTCCCGCGACGAGCTCCGCCTTGGCGCGTTCGGCCGGGGCGGCGAAGAACGCCTCGAAGGGGTCGAGGCCGTCGGCGACCGCGACGCCGTCGAAGAGCACCGCGCCGTCGACGGTCAGGGTGAACGCGCCAAGCCCCTTGGTACCGAAGGAATGCAACCCGGACTCGCGCGGGGTGAACCCGCCGGTGATCTCCACCGAGTGCAGGCGGTCGAGCGTGACCCCCTCGGGCAGGTCGGTACCGAACCACTGCACCATGCCGTGGGGCAGTGTTTCCTCACCCAGCACCGTTCCCTCGGCGTCCCGGCACACCACGCGCAGCTCGAAACCGTTGCCCGCGACGCTGAGCTCGTCGGTCGGGTCGGCGCCGATGCGGTAGGTCAGGACCCCCTCGGGCAGAGCGGCACGCAGGCCCTCCAGCGGGGAGACCACGCGCTCCGGGAACACCTGAGCCGAGCCGCCGCCCAGCACCCTGGCGTCCCGCGCGGCCGCGCCGAGCAGGGCGACCGTGCCGTGGCGAGCGGCGTCCAGCGGGAGCACCTCGTCCCGGTTGCGCAGGAGCACGAACGCCCGTCCGGCGAGTTCCCTGGCCAGCGCCACGCCGTCGAGCGGGGCGGGCACCTCGTCCGCCGCGACCGCGGGAGCGACCCTGTCCCAGGCGCCGGTCCGCGCGGCCAGGCGCAGCACCCGGCGGACCGCCTCGTCCACTGTGGACTCTTTCACCTCGCCGGCGCGGACGGCCGCGGCCAAGGCTTCGCCGTAGACCGTGCGCGGGCCGGGCATCGCGACGTCGAGCCCGCCGTCGATGGCGCCCGCGGTGGACCGGGTGGCGAACCAGTCGGAGACGATGGCGCCGTCGAAGCCCCACTCCCCCCGCAGGACCCCGTTCTGCAGTTCGTCGTGTTCGGTCATCGTCGGACCGTTCACCGAGTTGTAGGCCGCCATCACACCCCACGGCTTCGCACCGGCGACGATCATCTCGAACGGCGTCAGATACAGCTCGCGAAGCGTGCGCTCGTCGACCAGGTTGTCGACGGTGAACCGGTCGGTCTCGGCGTCGTTGGCGACGAAGTGCTTGACGGTGGTTCCGACGCCGCCCTCCTGCACGCCGCGCACGTACCCGGTCCCGATCGCGCCGGTGAGGAACGGGTCTTCGGAATAGCACTCGAAATGCCTGCCGCCCAAGGGTGAACGGTGCAGGTTGACCGTCGGTGCGAGCAGTACGTGCACGCCTTTGCGACGCGCTTCCTGCGCCAGCAGATGGCCGGCCCGGCGGATGAGTTCGGGGTCCCAGGTGGCCGCCATCGCGGTGGGGCTCGGCAAGGCGATCGAGGGATCGGCGGCGGTCCAGCGCACACCGCGGACCCCGATCGGGCCGTCGGACATCACCAGCGACCGCAGACCGATCTCCGGCAGCGGGGGCAGGGACCACATGCCCTGACCCGCCACCAGCCTCGTCTTGGCGTCGAGGCCGAGGGCGGGCAAGGCGGCGTCGATCGCCGCCTCCAGCTCGGTCCCGTGATCGGCGTGGTGACTGTTCACTGCGACTCCCTCTGTAGTGACGCGGCGGCCGATCCGCCGCTTCATCGAATTCCCTTGATCCGTCCGACCAGGACGGCTCCGGCGAGCGCCGCCGCGGCGGCGATGCCGAACAACAGCGGATAGTTCCGGCCGCCGCCCACGGCCAGCACGAACGGGGCGATCATCGGCATCAGCGACTGGGGAAGCGCGTTGGCGATGTTCACCACGCCCAGGTCCTTGGCCGGGTTGCCGGGATCCGGCAGCACCTGCGTGATCATCGCCATGTCCACCGCGTAGAACAGGCCGCCGCCGATGCCGAGCACCAGTTGCGCCACGCCGATCCACAGCAGGTTCGGGGCGGCGGCCAGCACGCCGAGGCCGAGGGCCACGATCACGCCGGAGCCGATGACGAACGGTTTGCGCCTGCCGAACCGGTCCGACGCCCAGCCGCCGAGCAGCGCCATCAAGGACTGCACCGCGTACCCGCCCGCGATCATCCCGGCGACGATGCCCGCCGTCTCCGCCGGCGTGAGGCCCATCCGGAACGGGACGTAGTAGGCGAGGTAGGTCATCGGGGCGACCGAACCGAACATGACGAGGAACTTCGTCAGCCAGGCCCAGCCGAAATCCGGCGCGGTGGCGGGGTTGAACACCAGGCTGCCGAAGAACTGCTTGGCGGAGAAGGGTTCCGGGGCCGTCTCCAGCCGCCGGTCCCGCAGTTTCAGGGTGAACCAGCCGACCAGCACGACGGTCAGGACGGCGGGCAGCAGGAACATCACTCGCGCGTCCGAGCTGAGTGCGGCGATACCCGATCCGGCCAGCACGGATGCGGTCACGCTCGTGCCGATCGCGCCGGAGGCCGTGCCACGGCCGCTTTCCGGGACCTGGTCCGGAATCGTCGCCATCAGCGCGGCGTAGACGGCGTTGAATCCGGTCTGCACGATCGCCCAGCCGGCCACCAGCGCCGGGACGGTCGGCACGAAGGCGATCACCGCCAGACCGAGGATTCCGGCGACGGTGCCACCGGCGAGCCACGGACGGCGACGGCCGAACCGGGACCGGGTCCGGTCGGAAAGCCTGCCGGACAACGGGTTCGCGAGCAGGGCAAGGATCGCGCCGACCCCCAGTACCAGGCCGAGGGTGGATTCCTTGGCCTGCGGCGCGACCTCGGCGACCCGCAGCGCCAGCGTGACGATGACCGGGGTCATCAAGGCGGCGTACAGACCGAAGTTGGCGAGTCCCAGCCGGAGCACGAAACCGCGGGGCGCACGGGCCTCCGCGCCGGCCCCGCGGGCCGTGGGAGTGGCCGCGATGACGTTGTCCACAGCCGGTCCTCCTCGTCGAGGTGACGGCGGTGCCCCGCGGGCTCCGCTCAAGTGGCAGTCATCGTGACCTACCGACCTGATACTCGGTAGGTTTCGTATCCATTCTGTTATGTTCAGGTCACCGGCTACCCTTACTTCGTGCGCGCGACAGACCAGGCCGGGCACGCCGACGAGGCCCGCCCAGGGCGGCGGCGCGCGGACCGGCGGAGCGAGATCCTCAGGGCGGCCATGGCCGTCATCGCCGAACGCGGCTACCGCGGCGCCTCCCTGGCCGCCGTCGCCGAACGCGTCGGCATCACCCAGCAGGGCCTCCTGCACTACTTCCCCACCAAGGAGGACCTGCTCGTCGCCCTGCTCGAGGCGCGCGACGAATGGGACACCGCCGGTACCACCGAGCAGGCCACGGGACCGTGGCCACTGGACCTGCTGGCCACCCTCGTGGAATACAACGCGAGCAGGCCAGGCGTGGTCCAGACGTTCTCCGCCCTGCTCGGCGAGAGCGTCACAGGCGACCACCCGGCACGCGAGTTCTTCACTCGCCGCTACGCCACGATCCGCGCCTCGCTGACCGAGACCCTGCGCCGGGAATTCGGCGACCGCCTGCCGGGGAACCTCACCCCGGAAGCCGTGGCACCCTTGGTGATCGCGGTCATGGACGGTATGCAGTTCCAGTGGCTGCTGGACCCCGAGGAGGCGGACATGGCCGCCTCGTTCGGCGCTTTGGTCCAGTTGCTGCGCCAGGCCACCTGAGCCCGCCGGCCGGTCGTTCGAACTCAGCCGAGGTCACATACACGACCCTAATAGGTCACGAACACATAAACAGACCGATCACCCGGTCGGTTGCCGTGATGTGATGCGCCGCATTCGCCGTGGCAGTGGTGCCCGGCATCGCGTTCAGGAGGCGGCCATGGCCCCCACACTGCCTGACCCAGCACCGCACACCGCGACCGTCGCGCCGGACGATGTCCCCGGTCCCCGCCCTGGTCCAGGGCGCGGGCGCGTGCTCATCGGGTCGCTCTTGATCGGTAACTTCTCCCTCTTCCTCGCCTATTCGGGCCTGCTGGGCATCCTGCTGCCGAACCAGGTCGCCGAGGTCGACCCCGCGGGGAAGGTCGGCAGCCTCGGCCTGGTGGTCAGCGTGTCGGCGTTCGCCACGCTGTTCGTCCAGCCCATCGTCGGCGCGCTGTCCGACCGCACGCGCAGCCGGTTCGGCCGCCGCACCCCGTGGATGATGCTCGGTGCGCTGTTCGGCGCGGTGTTCCTGGTGACGCTTCCCGTGGCGGGCTCCGTGGCGCTGCTGGCCGTGCTGTGGCGCCTCGTGCAGGTCTCGCTCAATATCGTCCAGGGCCCGATGACGGCGATCCTGGCCGACCGGCTGCCGACCGGGCAGCGCGGCACCGCGTCCGCCTTCGTCGGTGTCGGCAGCATGGTCGGCGCCACCGCCGGCGTGCTGCTGGCCGCCCGGTTCGCCACCGACCTCGGGATCGGCTACAGCGTCTTCGCCGCCGTGGTGCTCGTGGTCATCTTGCTGTTCGTGCTCGTCAACCGCGACACCCCCAGCACGGGGCAGCCGCGGGCGGCATGGTCGTGGTCGGCGTTCCTGAAGGGTTTCTGGGTCAGCCCGCGCCGTCACCCCGACTTCGCCTGGGCCTTCGTCGCCCGGATGTTGTTCGTGCTCGGCTACTGGGCCGTCTACAACTTCCAGCTCTACATCCTGGTCGACCACGTGGGTATCCCGCTGGAGCGCGCGAACGCCGTCACCGGGCAACTGTCCTTGGTGATGCTCGTCGGCACGGTGCTCTCCAGCTTCGTCACCGGCCCGTGGTCGGACCGCGCCGGCCGCCGCAAGCCGTTCGTGATCGCCGCTTCGGTGATCATCGCCGTCGGCCTGGCGTGCCCGTTGATCAGCCCGACCATCGGGGGCATGCTGGCCTTCGCGGCGATCTCCGGTTTCGGGTTCGGCACCTACATGACCCTCGATGTCGCGCTGATGACCCAGGTGCTGCCGAGCGACGACGACGCCGCCAAGGACCTCGGGCTGCTCAACGTCGCCACCAATTTCCCGCAGGCGGTGGCGCCGACCTTCTCCGCTTTCCTCATCACCCTCGCCGGGTATCCCGTCCTGTTCGCCGTCGCCGGCCTGCTCGTGCTCGTCGGCGCCGCCGCGTTCCTGCCCATCCGATCCGTCCGCTGACCCGAGGAGAAACCGTTGTACTCCCTACCCTCTCGAGCCCACACCCTCACCGTGGCCACCACGGCGGGCAGGCTGTCCGCCGTCCGGGCCACTCCGGAGGGCGGCGCCGGCGCGGCCAAAGGCGTCGCCGTACTCGTCCCCGGCTACACCGGGTCCAAAGAGGACTTCGTCCCGATGCTGAGCGGGCTGACCGAAGCCGGCTACGACGTGCTGACCTACAGCCAGCAGGGACAATGGCTGTCCGAAGGTCCGGACGACGCCGACGACTACACCGTGGACGCCTTCGCGGCCGGCCTGCTGGAGGTCCTCGACGCCGTCGTGCCCGGAGAGCGGGTCCACCTGGCGGGGCACAGTTTCGGCGGCCTGGTCACGCGCGCGGCGGTGATCCGCGAGCCGGACCGCTTCCGCAGCTACACCATCCTGTGCTCGGGCCCCGGCGGCTCCACCGTCACCGGACCGGCCGGGCCGTCGCTGCAAGACGCCATCGCCGCCGAGGGTTCCGCGGGCGCGTGGCGCTTCCTCGAACCGTTCTTCGCCGCCGGGGCGCCGGAACCGGTCGTGACGTATCTGCGGACCCGGATCCACGAGACCAACCCGGCCAACCTGCTCGGCATCGCGCGCGCCATCACCGGCGAACCGGACCGGGTGGCGGAACTGCGGGCGACCGGGGTCCCGATCATGGTGGCCCACGGCGAGAACGACGCCGCGTGGCCGCCGGAGGCACAGCGCGACATGGCGGCCCGTCTCGGCGCCAGGTACGAGGTCATCGCCGGTGCGGGGCACACGCCGAACGAGGAAAAGCCGGACGTAACGGCGCGGCTCTTCGCGGACTTCTGGGCGCAGGCGGGCTAGGCACCCCTCCGGCCATGGCGGACTACCCTGCGCTCGTGACCTCATCGGGCGCGCGAGCGCAGGACCGCCAGGAGCAGTACTCCATGTCCCTCCCCGGCGACAGACCCGCCACGCGCGGGGAAGCGGCAGGTGCGGCGTCGCGGGCGGCCGTCGTTCGAGTGGCCACCGAACTGTTCTCCGCCACCGGATACCGCGGGACCTCGATCGCCACCGTCGCACGCGCCGCCGGGCTCTCCCAGTCCGGGCTGTTGCACCACTTTCCCAGCAAGACCGCGCTCTTGACGGCGGTACTCGAAGCGCGCGACGCGGAGGACACCCAGTTCCTCCGGCAAGGCGGCGACCGGATGCCCCTGGGCTGGGCCGCGTTCGCGGCGCTCGAAGCGCTGGTCGCCCGCAACACCACGCGGCCGGAACTGGTGGGGTTGTTCGTACGCGTGACCGCCGAGGCCACCGATCCGCTGCACCCGGCGCACCAGTGGACGCGATCGCATTACGCGACGGTGACCCGGTGGCTGACCGAAGCGATCCACAGTGGACAGCACACCGGGGAGATCCGGGCCGATGCCCCGGTGGCCACGTTGGTGCACACGACGATCGCCGTACTGGACGGCCTGCAGCAGCAGTGGATGCTCGACCCCGGCACGGTCTCGATGACCGTGGAGTTCGGCGCCTTCGTCGACGCCGTGAAGCACCGGTGGGCGGACGGCACCGCACATGAACGGCCGTGACGGCGAGCTCACCGGCTCATCGCGGCGCCTCCGCCCCGGTTTCCCCACCGGACAGGCGAGCGCGGCCTTTGCCCGCCTTGTGGTTGCCGTCGCACCACGGCGGCGAAGCGCTACGCCCGCAACGGCACAACGCGATCGTCCGTGCGGTCACGTCGACCGGCCTGCCGTCCTGATCTTCGACGGTGAACCGGCCGCGGAGCAACAGCGGCCCGTTCTCGTAGACGGTGACCCGCGCCCCCTCGCCGCGGACAGTCATGACGCCCTCGCCGCGTTCTCGGGCCGCAGTGAGGACACGCCCCGCCGCCAGCAGTCCAGCAGGTGTCCGGCGAAGGCCGCGTCGAGTTCGAGGCAGCAGGCGGCCCCGAACAGCACGTCACCCGCCAGTTCCGGATGCTGGCGCGCGAAACCGCCGCACAGGTCGTGGGTGGCGATCTGCTCGTGCACCGCGTCGGCGGTCACGTGCTCGTCGAAGAACCGGGCGGCGACGTCGTCTCCGCCGAGCCGTCGCACACCTTGCCCATAGCGGCGGTTCGGCAGCGACGACGTCATCTCGAACGCCGCCAGATGCCCGATCAGCGCGCCCCGCCACCGCCGGTGCAGGCCGAACAGCGAAATGAGGTTCGACGTCGCCAGCGTCACGGCAGGCACCGAATCGACGTAACCGCCGTAGGTGTCGGTCAGCCCGAAGGCCCGCATCGTGGAGCGGAACAGTTCGGAGTGCATCCGGTCCGCGCGCCCGCCGCCGTATTCGTCGGCCTGGATGTCGACCAGCGCGGCTTTGACCGGCCCCGCCAGCCTCGGCACCGCCCACGTATGCGGATCGGCCTCCTTCAGGTGATACACCGACCGGTGCTGGACGAACTCGCGGAACTGCTGCGCCGTGGCGGAGCGTTGCAGATACCTGGCCAGCGGCGGGCCGTCCGCGGATTCGACGAGCACGGTGAGCGTCGCCGGCAGATCGCGCGGGTTCCCGGCGACAGGACGCCCGACCCGCCGCAGCAGATCCCGTTCGAATCCGCGTTCGAGCACCGACCGCAACGAGAGCAGGCCAGGATCCCATTCCCAGCGCTCGTCCACCCCGGCGAAACCGCGGTAATGCAGCTCGTAGCACAGGTAAAGAGCCAATTGGAGATCTTCGTCGCGGACCGAGCCCGCCCGGCCGGACAACCGGACTTCGGCCAGCACCGCCTGCCCCGGACTTCCTGTCAGCGCCTCGATCACCCGAGCGCTCACCGGCCCTCGTGACTCCGGAAGCCGCATACCGCCCTCCCTCCATTACGGAACATCGCAGTGGAGGGACACCGCGCAGACGCTCCTGTCTCGCGCGGAACGCAGAGATGACCCGGTGGGGTTAGCCCGAAAGACCGGGACCACGCTCCGGCGAGGCGCTCCCCGGTCAGTCGTGGGCGACCCGGCGCAGAAGGCCGACCAGCGAACGCCGTTCCGCCGCGCTGAGATTCCGCAGCAACTCGTCGTCGGTCGCCTTCGCCAGTGAACGCAGCTCGGCGAGCCGGGCGTGTCCCGCCTCGGTGGCGACGATGCGGCGGCTGCGCCGGTCCTCGGGGTGGGGGTCACGGCGGACGAGTCCGGACCGCGCCAGGTCGTCCACGATGGACACCACGGCGCTCGGGTCGATGCCGAGCAGCACGCCGATGTCCCGCTGCGACCGGCTGCCGTCCTCGGCCGCGACGACCAGCACGGTGTAGTGCCTGCTGCGCAGACCGTGGTCCTGCAACGCGCCATTGAGTTCGCTGATCGCCCTCCCGCCGGCACGGGCGAGCAGGTAACCGGCGCCCTCGGCCAGTGACGGCGGCAGCACGTCGCCTGCCGCCACGGCTGGTTCCTGACTGATGACGCCTCCCGGTCTCGTGCCTGCCGATCGTCTCGACCGCCATCTTAATGGTCATGAACTATCGTTGACATTCACAATCATTGCAGTCAACAATCATGGTGTTCGTAATCGACCACAGGAGGGTGCCTGATGGACTTGACCGGGAAGGTCGCGATCGTCACCGGCAGCGGGGGCGGCCTGGGCCTCGCGTACGCGAAGGAGCTCGCCGCGGCCGGGGCGAGCGTCGTGGTCAACGACGTGGACCCGGAGGCGGCCGGAGCGGCCGTCGGCGAAATCACCGGTGATGGCGGGAAGGCGGTGGCCGAAGTCGGCGCCGTCGGCCCGGCGAAGGTGGCCGACGCACTGGTGGCTCGCGCCGTGTCGGAGTTCGGCAGGCTCGACGTGCTGGTCACCAACGCGGGCGTACTGCGCGACAGGGTGCTGTGGAAGATGACCGACGACGATTTCGACACCGTTCTCGACGTGCACCTGCGCGGCACCTTCACCTGCGCACGCGCGGCGGCGGTCCGCTTCCGCGAGCAGGGCGACGGCGGGCGGATCATCGTGGTCGGCTCCCCCGCCGGGCAGCGCGGCAACTTCGGGCAGACCAACTATTCGGCGGCGAAGGCAGGCATCGTCGGGTTCGTGCGGACCTGGGCGATGGAGCTCGAACGGGCGGGTGTCACGGTGAACGCGCTGATCCCGGTCGCCGCCACCGCCATGACCGAGACGATCCCGGCCCTCAAACCGTACGTGGACGCGTTGCGCGCCGGCGAGCCGATGCCGCCGTTCGCCCGCCGGGCGCTGGGCTTCGGCACCCCGGCGGACGCGGCCGGGGTGGCCGCGTTCCTGGCGTCCGACTCGTCGGCGTCGATCACCGGGCAGGCTATCGGCATCGGGGGCGACCGGCTGAGCCTGTGGAGCCACCCCGTCCAGACCGTCGCCGCCTACGCGGACGGTGGCTGGGAAGCCGACGCGATCGCCGAAGCCTGGCCGACGGTGTTCGCGCCGCACGAGGAGAGCGTCGGCGAGCACCTGCCCGAGCCGTCCGCGGCGGGAAAGGCGCCGCGATGATGGACGTCGACGCGCTGACCGCCATCGACGTCCACGCCCATGTGGAGATCGACGGCCACGGACACCGCTCGCTGCCGGACGACTTCGTGGAGGCGTCGGCCAAGTACTTCGGTGCCGATCATCGGACACCGGGCCTGGCCGAGATCGCGTCCTACTACCGGGAGCGGACGATGGCCGCGGTGGTGTTCACCGTGGACATCGAGGCCTCGACCGGCCATCCGACACTGTCCAATGAGGACATAGCGGAGGCGGCCGCCGAACACCCGGACGCGCTGATCCCGTTCGCCAGCGTCGATCCGGCCAAAGGCAAGGCCGGGGCCCGGCGGTTCCGCACCCTGGTCGAGGACCGCGGGATGCGCGGCATCAAGTTCCACCCGTCACTCCAGGGGTTCGCGCCGAACGACCGCAGCGCCTACCCGTTGCTGGAGGTGGCACAGGAACTCGGCGTCCCGGCGTTGTTCCACACCGGACAGACCGGGATCGGCGCGGGTCTGCCGGGCGGCGGCGGGATCCGGCTTTCGCTGTCGAATCCGATGCTGCTCGACGACGTCGCCGTCGACTTCCCGGACCTGACGATCATCATGGCGCATCCGTCGTTCCCGTGGCAGGACGAAGCGCTCGCGGTGGCCACCCACAAGCCGAAGGTGTACATCGATCTCTCCGGTTGGTCGCCGAAGTACTTCCCGCCCCAGCTCGTCCGGTACGCGAACACGCTGCTGCAGGACAAGGTGCTGTTCGGCTCCGACTTCCCGCTGATCACCCCGGACCGGTGGCTGGCCGACTTCGCGCAGCTGGAGATCAAGGACCACGTCCGCCCCAAGATTCTCAAGGAGAACGCCGTCAAGGCGCTCGGATTGAAGGAAACCCGATGACCGTCATCACCTTCGACGACCTGCCGGACCACGTGGGCACCGGCCTCGGTCCCACCGAATGGATCGAGATCCCGCAGGACCGCATCGACCGGTTCGCCGACGCCACCGGCGATCACCAGTGGATCCACGTCGACCCCGAACGCGCCAAGGACGGCCCGTTCGGCGGCACCATCGCTCACGGCTACCTCACCCTCTCGCTGCTCATTCCACTGTGGACAGAGGCACTGGACGTGCCGGACGCGACCACGAAGGTCAATTACGGCCTGAACAAGGTTCGATTCCCGGCGCCGGTGCCCGCGGGCTCGGCGATCCGGCTGACCGGTTCGCTGGCGAAGGTCGAGGAGGTCGCCGGTGGCGGCCTTCAGCTCACCGTCGACGCGGTGATCGAGATCCGCGGTGCCGGCAAGCCGGCGTGCGTGGCACAGCCGGTGTTCCGCTTCTACCGCTGAAACCCTGGGGAGTCGTGGTGATCTATCGCAGCAGTGAACCCGACGTCGAGATCCCGGACGTCACCGTCGGCGAGTACGTGCTCGCCCGTGCGTCCGGGTTCGGCGACAAGGCCGCGGTGGTCGACGCCGCCTCGGGTGACCGGCTCACCTACCGGGAGCTGGCCGACGGGGCGGCCGCCGCGGCCGGTGCGCTGGCCGCGCTGGGGGTGCGGCCGGGTCAGGTGGTGGCGGTCCTGAGCCACAACCAGCCGCGGTACCCGCTCGCGGTGCACGCGGTCCTCGCCGCCGGGGCCGTGGTGACCCCGATGAACCCGATACAGACCACCGGAGAACTGGCGAAACAGCTGACGGCGGCGGGAGCGGTCGCCGTGATCACCTCCGAGGAGGCGGCACCGAAGGCCGCCGAGGCCGCGGACGCGGCGGGCGTCGGGCACCGGTTCGTGCTCGGCGAGGCCGCCGGGTTCCGCCCGTTCGGCGAGCTGACCGCCTCCGGCGCGCCCCGTCCTGCCCTCGATCTCGACCCGGCCACCGCGATCGCGGTGTTGCCGTTCTCCAGTGGCACCACCGGGCCCGCCAAAGGCGTGCGGCTGACGCACCGGAACCTGGTGGCGAACCTCGTGCAGACCGCGGCGGGCTGGCGGGTCGCCGAGGACGACGTGGTGGCAGGTGTGCTGCCTTTCTTCCACGCCTACGGCTTCACCATCATCATGAACTCGGCGTTGCCGGCGGGGGCGACGGTGGTGACGGCGCCGCGTTACAGCCTGGCCGGTTTCCTGCGCATGGTGCAGGAACACCGGGTGACGCGCGCTTTCCTGGCACCGCCGATGGTGCTGGGTCTGTCCACTTCGGACGAAGTCTCCGGATACGACCTCTCGTCGCTGCGACTCGCGATCTGCGGTGCGGCGCCACTGGACGTCGAGGTGACCGAGCGGGCCGAGAGCAAGCTCGGCTGCCTGATCCGGCAGGGCTACGGCATGACCGAGGCGAGTCCCGGCACGCACGCGGTGCCGGACGCGGAGTTCGCGGCCACCCCACCGGGTTCGATCGGGCGGCTGCTGCCCTCCACCGAGGCACGGCTGGTCGACCCCGCCACCGGCGAGGACGCCGCGGCAGGCAAGGCCGGCGAACTGTGGATCCGCGGCCCGCAGGTGATGGCGGGGTATCTGGACAACCCCGGCGCGACCGCGGACACCCTGGTCGAAGGCGGCTGGCTGCGGACAGGGGACATCGTCCGGCGGGACGAGTCCGGCGTCTTCTGGGTGGTGGACCGGCTCAAGGAGCTCATCAAGTACAAGGGGTACCAGGTCGCCCCCGCCGAGCTGGAATCCGTCCTGCTCGCCCATCCCAGGGTTCGTGACGCCGCGGTGGTCGGCATGCCGCACACGGAGGGTGGCGAAGCGCCGAAAGCCTTCGTCGTCCCGGCCGCGCCGGTGGACGCGGAAGAGCTGATGGCCTGGGTCGCCGACCGGGTCGCGCCGTACAAGAAGGTGCGGGCGGTCGAGTTCCTGGACGAGATCCCGCGGTCGGCGGCGGGCAAGATCCTGCGACGCCGGCTGAGGTAAGGGTCCGCAAGTCCGTGAAGGCCTCCTTCCCCACCCTGAAGGTCAGGGCCCCCGGCGATGTCGGTTAACCACTGGCCAAGCGAGCGGAGGCGGGCTTGCTTCAGCGGCCACAGGGGACAGTCCCGGCGCGGCAGTGCCTGATTTGGGCGCGTTGCGGGGGTCGTGAGTGGCAATGATCGTTCTAACCCTCTTTACCACTCACGACCGCGAAAGTGGCTTTCACGACACAGCCGCTGGGGTTCGCTTGCACGCCGACGGACCCTGCGAGAACCCGGGCGGTCAGGAGTCGAAGCCCAGCCCGAACCGGTCCAGCGCGCGCAGCCACAGGTTGCGGTGCCCGTTGTCGCGGTCCGCACGGGCGAGCGACCACCTGGTGAGCTGTATTCCCGCGTACCGGATCGGCTCCGGCGGGAACGGCAACGGCTTGCGGCGCACCAGATCCAGCGAGGTCAGGTCCAGGTCGCGGCCGTGCAGCAGGCCGAGCTGGACGCGCGCGCCGAACCGGGTCGCGCCGACACCGAGGCCGGTGTAGCCGGCGGAGTACGCGAGCCGTCCACCGTACGCGGTACCGAAGAACGGGCTGAACCGCGTGCAGGTGTCGATCACCCCGCCCCAGGTGTGGGTGAACCGGACACCGCGCAGTTGCGGGAACGTCCGGAAGAAGTTCCGCGCCAGCACACTCCGGGTCCGCTGCCGGTGTTCCAGATCGGGGGCGATGCGGTTGCCGTAGTGGTAGATCGCGTCGTAGCCGCCCCACAGGATCCGGTCGTCCTCGGTGAGGCGGTAGTAATGGAACTGGTTCCCGGCGTCGCTGATCCCCTGCCGCCGGGTCCAGCCGATACTCGCCAGCTCGGCCGCGCTCAACGGTTCGGTGATCATCGCGTGGTCGTACACCGGCGCCACGTACCAGCGCAGCCGGTTCAGCAGCGGGTTGAACGCGCCCCCGCACAGCGCGACCTTCCCGGCCCGCACCGTGCCGGTGGCGGTGGTGATCCGCATCCCGGCGCCCTCCCGCTCGATCCGGGTGACCTCGGTGGCTTCGTGGATCCGCACGCCGAGTGCCTGGCACGCCTGTTGCAAGCCGCGGGCGAGCCGAGCGGGTTCGACCAGTGCGACGCCGTCCGGGTCCTCCAGGCCGCCGAGGTAGGTCGGCGATCGCACGTCGGCCCGCACCTCGTCCTGGCCCAGCAGCCGCAGCTCGGTGCCGTGGCGCGCCGCGAGCGCCTGGGTCTCGGCGAGATCGTTGACCTGCCACGGCTGGGTGGCGACGGTGAGGTCGCCGGTGCGCCGCCAGTCGCAGTCGATGTCGTAACGCCGCACGGTTTCCTCGATGGCGTCGAGGTTTTCCCTGCCGAGCCGTTCGAGGGTGCCGATCTCGCCGGGGAACCGCTGGACGCCGTTAGCGATGCCGTGGGTGAGGCTGGCCGCGCAGAATCCGCCGTTGCGGCCGGACGCCGCCCAGCCGATCTGGTGGGCCTCCACCAGCACGACGTCGATTCCGGGGTCACGCTCCTTGGCCAGCAACGCGGTCCACAGCCCGGCGTACCCGCCGCCGATGACCACGAGGTCGCAGCGATCGTTGCCCAGCAGTGGATCGGTGAGCGGTCGCCGCCATTCCGGCTGGTCCAGCCAGTAAGGCAGCTCCCGCGCGTCGCGCAACGCGAGGTCAGTGCCGGAGGACATCGCGCTCCCCGGTGTGGACCAGCCGTCCGTCCACATAGGTCCGGTCCACCGTCGTCGCGCCGATCTCCCCCGGCGGGCCGGTGAGCGGATCCCGGTCGAGCACCACGAGATCCGCGGGACGGCCGACGGCGATGGTGCCGGTGTCGAGTCGCGCGGCCCTCGCCGAGCCGGCGGTGTAGGCGGCTAGCGCGACGGGCAGCGGCAACGCCTGATGTGCGCCGAGCGGCGGGGTGTCTTCGGGGGCGCGCGGGTCGATCCGGTTCACCGCGACGTGCAGCGCGGCCAGCGGATCGGGCGTGCTGACGGGCCAGTCGCTGCCCATCGCCAGTGGCGCGCCACCGCGCAGCAGATCGCCGAACGGATATTGGCGCTCCGCGCGTTCGGCGCCGAGGAACGGGATGGTCAGCTCGTCCATCTGCGGTTCGTGTGCCGCCCACAACGCCTGCAGGTTGGCGGTCGCACCGAGCCGGGCGAACCGCGGGATGTCGTCCGGATGCACCAGTTGCAGATGCGCGAGCTGGTGCCGCCTGCCCGAGGTGCCGTTCGCCGCACGGGCCGCTTCGAGCGCGTCCAGCGCGTCCCGGACCGCGCGATCGCCGAGTGCGTGGAAGTGCACCTGGAATCCGGCCGCGTCGAGCGCCGTCACGACCTGCTTCGCCTGTGCGGCATCGAGGAAGCTGAGCCCGTGGTTGCCGGTCGAGTGTCCACAATGGTCCAGATACGGTTCGAGCATGGCCGCGGTGAACGTTTCCGCGACGCCGTCGAGCATCACCTTCACCGTGCCCGCCTCGTACCGGCCTCCCGTCTCGGCGCGCAGCTCCGCCAAGGCCGCGACCTGGTCGGCGATGCCGCCGGCCGGGCAGTCCCGGTCCCACCACAGCGCGCCGGTCACCTTGGCCGTGAGCGTGCCGTCGCGGGCGGCCCGCAGATACGCCTCGTGCACCGACGCGCCCGGACCGGCCTTGACCATCGCGTCCTGCCAGCCGATCACCCCGAGGGAGTGCAGATACCGTTGCGCCTCCCGCAGGGCCGCGTCGAATCCGGCCTGGGTCTCGGCAGGCACCAGCCGTTCCACCAGACGCGTCGCGCCCTCGTGCAGGGTGCCGGTCGGGCGGCCGTCTGCGTCCCGTTCGATCCGGCCGTCCGCCGGGTCCGGGGTGTCCGGGCCGATCCCCGCGACCTGGAGCGTGCGGCTGTTCACCCAGGCCGAGTGGTGATCCCGGTTCGGCAGCAGCACCAGCCGGTCCGGCAGCACGCGGTCCAGCAGGGCCGCGCTGGGGCAGCCGCCGGGGAACGCGCTCATCGACCAGCCCCCGCCGAGGATCCATTCGGCGTCGGCGTCGGCCGCGGCATAGTCCCCGATCGCGGTCAGGTATTCCTCGGCCGTTTCCAGTTCGCTGAGGTCGCACCGCAGCCGTTCGAGCCCGCCCATCACCGGATGCGCGTGGGCGTCGACGAAACCGGGCAGCAGCAGCCGCCCGTCCAGGTCGACCACCTCGGCCGCGGCCGTGCGGAACCCCGCGACTTCGGCGTCCCCGCCGACCGCCACGATCCGCCCGTCCCGCACGGCGACCGCGCTCGCCACCGAACGCGCCGCGTCCGCGGTGAAGACTAGTCCACTGTGGAATATCGTCACCGGGCTCACGAAGCGTTCTCCCGGTACACGGTCAGCCGGAGCGCGGCGCCGGACACCCCGCCGAGCCCGATCGACTGGGTGGTCGCCGTCGCCGTCGTCTGCGCCCACCGGTTGCCCGCCTGGCCGAAGAAGGGCACGAACTCCGGCGCGTCGCTGCCCGCGATCGTCAGCCGGAGCGCGTGTCCCTCCACCAGACGGTAACCGAGGTGCCCGAGGTCGATCTCGACGTCCTCGCCGTATCCCTCGGCGACCACGGTGAGCTGGCCTCGGGCGATCCGGTGCGCCGATCCGTCCGGTGCGACGTCGAACAGGCGCGCGAACACGTCGAGCTCCGGGCCGTCGCCGTGCACTCTGGCCCGAAGGCCCACCGGGCCGACCAGATCCAGTGGTCCGGTGACCGGTTCCGCGGTGAAGGTCAGCACGTCCGGCCGGTCACCGAGAGCCCGCTCATCCGGGTGGAACACCAGGAACCCGAACGGATCGGGGGCGAGCGAGGGCACCGGATCGGCCGGATCGTGTTTCCAGGCCGCCGTTTCCTCGTCCGCTCGCCGGCCCGGCCCCAGGGATCCGCCGTCACCCGTGTCCCGCGCCGCCGCCGCGCCTGCCGGGTACAGCGTCACGGTCTCCGTGCCCGGCGGCGGCCACGTCTCGCTCGCCCGGAACTCGGGCGTGGTGTTGGCCAGCTGCCAGCGCACCCGTGGGATGTCGGAGGGTTTCCCGTTGCCCCGCAGGAAGATGTCGAAGAACTCGATGACCGGGTCGAGGTACCGCGGCAGCGTCGCGTTCCGCTCCTCCGGCGTCGGCCGCTCGCCGCCGTTCTCCCACGGCCGCTCGAAATACGAGTTGAACTCGTGGTCGATCGCTTCGATCAGCAGGTACTCGTTGACCGCCCAGTGCGGGCGTTCTTGGATCCGCTCGTGGTCCTCCCACTGCCAGGGGGCGCAGTTGTCCCACCAGCCGATGGTCATCAGCACCGGGATCGCGGGGCCGTCGAACGGGCTGCCGTTGCGGAAGCGCCGCATCCGCACCGGATTCGGGTACCACAGGTCGTAGGACGCCGACCGGCTGCCGACCTGGTCGAAGAACTTCTCCACGGTGTCGTGCAACGGAAGGCTCGCCCAGTCCATCTCCCACAGCAGCATGTCCCGCTCGTGGAACATGGTCAGCGGGTACAGCCGGTGCACGGCCATCTCCACCTCCCTGGTGTGCGTGCCGGGGATGGGTTCGGCGAGTTCGCCGAGCCGGGTGCCGGTGACCCGGGGCGAGATCGCGCGCAGCGCCGGATGCGCCGCGGACACCGCCGCCCACTGGGTGAAGCCGTAGTAGGAGTCGCCCCACATGCCGACGACGCCGTCGGACCACGGCTGTTTGACGATCCAGTCGATGGTGTCGTAGCCGTCTTCGGCCTCGTTGACGAACAGCAGCCGTTCGCCCTCGGAGCGGAACTTGCCGCGGACGTCCTGCACCACCACCCGGTAGCCGTGGCGGGTGAAGTACTCGGCCACCGCGGGCTGTCCGGTGTAGATCCCGTTCTTGTCGTACGGCAACCGGACCAGGATCACCGGTCCCGGCGTGACGTCGCCGCCGGGCAGGTAGATGTCGGTGGCCAGACGGACGCCGTCGCGCATCGGCACCATGACCTCGGTGGCCAGCGGGCTGCGCGGGCCGGGCCCGATCCGTTCGATGTGCATATTCCCTGCTTTCTGTGCTGGGGGTCGTGAGTGGCGATTCGGGTTGGAGCCAAGGTGTCTCAGGTACCTACTGGCTTCCGGCTGCGGTTTGATCGGGGGCCTTCACGGACTCGGCGGGTGGGGTTCTGCTGGGTGCTGGGCTTGGCCGGGGGTTGGGGAAGCCCCCGTGGGCCACGGGTAGGGTGGGGCAGAGGGTGTTGGAAACGCGGGGGGGGCCGGGGCCCCCCCCCCGCTCATAAAAAAAAAAG
>NZ_JBHXIB010000028.1:54269-103191 GCF_042723975.1 Amycolatopsis sp. NPDC058340
ACGCCTTGTCCCACTTGTTTAGGGTGGATATTGGGGTTACGCTCACGTCGGCTGTCGCAGGGCCCGGCACCGTCCTGGTGACACCGCCTCCGGAAGCCAGTAGGTATCTGAGACACCGTTCGGGTCGGAACCCGAATCGCCACTCACGACCACCCCGGCCGACCACGCCACGTTCGCCTTGGCGCCGTGCTGTCCCGGCTCTGTTTTCGATTCCCTCAGTCGAGTGCGAAGAAGCGGATGCAGACCTTGTCGATGGCCGCGGCGCGGGCCATGCCGACGAACACCGTGGTGTTCAGCCAGGCGTGCGACGGCGAGTCGGTCTTGAAGACCGGGAAGGTCCGGTAGTAGTACTCGGCCTCGCTGACCTCCGCCCCGGAGCGGATGCGCTGCTCCACCTCGTTTTCGGCGCGGTACCAGCCTCGGTTGTGGATGTCGATGGTCCCGCCGTCGTCGGCGCGCAGCAGGTAACGCGCGTCGAGTTCGGTGCTCTCGCCCTTCCCCCGGGTGGTGGACCAGTCGCCGCCATAGGGCAGCACCTCGCCGTTCAGCCGGGGCCCCTCGACGACACCGCCGGTGATCGGCGTGAACATCACCTCCTCCTCCGGCGCGCGGCCGACCCAGAGCGGTTCGGCGATTTCGACGCGCGCCTCGAAGGCGAAACGCAGGGCCGGTTCGATCAACGGCATGAAGGCTCCTTCAAGGTGGGGCGCCAGCCGGGCCGGGGTACGGATTCCAGCAGGCGCCGGGTGTAGGGATCGGCGGGAGTGCCGAGAACCGTCGCGGCGCGACCCTGTTCCACGACCTTCCCGTGGTGCATGACGACGACGTCGTCGGCGAGCTGCCGCACCACGCCGAGGTCGTGTGAGATGAACAGCAACGCGACCCCGGTGTGCTCGCGGGCGTCCATGAGCACGTTCAGGATCTGGGCCTGGATCGACACGTCGAGCGCGGCGACGGCCTCGTCGAGGATCAGCAGCCGGGGCCGGGTCGCCAGCGCGCGGGCGATCGCCACCCGTTGCCGCTGTCCGCCGGAAAGCTGCTTCGGCCGGACCCGCGCGTGGTCCTCGGTGAGCCCGACCAGGTCGAGCAGCTCCCCGATCCGGTCCGCGCGCTGTCCGGCGGTCAGGTCGAAGTGCAGGCGCAGGCTTTCCGCCAGACAGGACCCGACGCGCTGCCGGGGATCGAGCGAGAGATACGGGTCCTGGAAGACCATCTGCACCACCCGTGCCCGCCGACGTCGCTCCGAAGTGGACAGACGGCCGGTGTTCCACGGCGCGCCGTCCACCTCGACCTCGCCGGCGCTCGCCCGCTCCAGCCCGGCGATGATCCGGGCGCAGGTGGATTTCCCGGAGCCCGATTCGCCGACCACGGCGAGACAGCTGCCGGCCTGGACGGCGAAACTCACGTCGTCCACCGCGACCAGGTCACCGTGGCGTACCGGATACACCTTCCGCAGCCCGCGGACCTCGAGGATCGGCGTGGTCATGCCGTCACCTCCGTGTCCGCGTGGGCGTGGTGGCAGGCGACGACGCTTTCGCGCACCGCTCGGTCCGCCGGATCGTCTTGGCCGCACTGTTCGGTCGCGCGGGGACACCGGGGCCGGAACGCGCACCCCTCCCCCGCTTCCCAGGCCGCGGCGGGTCTGCCGGGCACGGTCACCAGGCGCTCGCCGGGCCGCGCCGTCGCGGGTCGCGCGGACAGCAGGGCGCGCGTGTACGGGTGCGCGGAATCCCCGTGCAGGGCGCCGGTCGGCGCGGTCTCCACGATCCGGCCCGCGTACATCACCGCGGTGCGGTCGCAGACCGCGGCCGCCAGGTCCAGGTCGTGGGTGATGAACAGCAACGCCAGCTCCCGCCGCCGCCGCTGCTCGTCCAGGATCGCCATCACCTCTTCCTGGGTGGTGACGTCGAGTGCGGTGGTCGGCTCGTCGGCCAGGATCAGCTTCGGCTCGATCGCCAGCGCGGCCGCGATCATCACCCGCTGCAGCAACCCACCGGAGAGTTCGTAGGGATGCTGGCGGAGCCTGCGGCCGGCGTCGGCGATCCGCACGTCGGTGAGCAGCCTTCTCGCCACCCGCCGGGCGTCCTTACGGGTCGCTCCCCTGGTCAGCACCAGTCCCTCGCACAGGAAATCCCCGACCGTCCGGACCGGGTTGATATGCGCGCGAGGGTCCTGGAAGATCATCGCGATCGAATGGCTGCGCAGCCGTCGCAATCCCGCCGCGTTCAGCCCGCCGACGTCGACGCCGTCGAAGGTGATGGTGCCGCCGGTCCGCGCCGTGTCCGGCAGCAACCGCAGGACCGAACGGGCGGTCATCGACTTCCCCGAACCCGATTCACCGACCAGGCCGAACGCCTCGCCCGCCCGGATGCCGAAGCTCACCCCGCGGAGGATCGGCCTCGGCTCGGCGCGCGGCCGCCTTATCGACACGTGCAGATCGTCGACCTGCAGCAACGGATCGGTCATCCCGTCTCCCCCACTTCGTAGTGGGCCGCGAGTCGTTCGCCCACGAGGTTGACCGCCACCACCGCGATCACGATCACGACGGCCGCGTACAGCGACTGCTCGGGGTGGCCGTCGAGAATCGCGCCCTTGCCGTTCGCGACCATCACGCCCCAGTTGGACGCCGGGGGCTGCACGCCGAGCCCGAGGAACGAGATCGCGGCCAGATCGAGCATCGCGTAACCGAACCCGATGGTGCACTGGACCAGCAACAACGGCGCGAGGTTCGGCACCAGATGCCGGACGCAGATCATCGGGCCGGAGATGCCCTGCAGCCGCAACGCCTCCACGTAGGGCAGGCCGCGTTCGCGCATCGCGGCCGCGCGCATCACCCGCGCGGTGATCGGCAGGAAGGCCAGTGACAGCGCGATCACCGGCGCCAGAAAACCGCTGCCGAACAACGCGGCCACGATGATCGCCAGCACGATGCCGGGAAACGCGAACATCACGTCGAGCACCCGCGCGACGACCGCGTCCAGCGCGCCGCCCCGCCACGCCGCCAGCACGCCGACCGCGGTGCCAAGGCCCGCCGACAGCAGCGTCACCAGCAGCGGGCCGAGCAGGCTGAGCCGGGCGCCGTCGAGCAGACGCGACAACAGGTCGCGGCCGGTGTCGTCGGTACCCAGCGGATGCTCGGTGGACGGCCCGGAGAACACGTTGGCCGCGTCCACGGCGTACGGGTCGTGCGGCATCAGCCACGGCGCGGCCAGCGCGGCCAGCACCAGCACCACGCAGATCCCCGCCGCGATCGCACCCGACGGCCCGAGAACGGCCAGCGACCGGAGCCGGCCGAAGCCACGCCTGCGGGGCAGCTCCGCCCGTGGCCGCCCGGTGATCAGCACGCTCATTTCCCCGCCCTCAGCAATCGCTTGTCCAGCACCGCGTTCACCAGGTCGACGGTCGTGTTGGCGAGGCAGAACGCCGCCACCATCAGCAGGGAGATGTTCTGCACCACGACGAAGTCCTGTTTCTGCGCGGCCAGCACCAGCAACGAGCCGATACCGCTCACCCCGAACGCCTGCTCCACCACCACTGTCCCGGCGATGAGCCCGGCGACGGTCAGCCCGGATACGGTCAGCACCGGTGCCGCCGCGTTGCGCAGCACATGCCTGCGCACGATCGAGGGCGTCCGAACCCCGCGGCTGCGCGCGGTCTCCACCCGCTCCGAACGCAGTTCCGTGGCCACCGCGGACCGCGTGATCCGGCTGAGATAAGCGATGTAGGAACCGGCCAGAGCCACCGCGGGCAGGGTGAGATGCTCGAGCCTGCCGGCGAAACCGCTGCCGGAGCCGAACACCGGCAGCCAGTTCAGCCGGGTGGCGAACACCCAGATCAGCACGATGGCCGCGATGAACGCCGGCACCGCCATGAGCAGGCTGGAGGTCAGCGTGGTGATCGTGGTGCCGATACGGCCGCCGAGGGCGCCCAGCAGACCGAAGCCGATACCGATCACCAGGATCAGCAGGGCCGCGTAGCCGACCAGGAACAGGGTGTTCCCGAGCCGCGCCGAGATCAGGCCGGAGACGTCCGTGCCGAACGACATCGAGCGGCCCAATCGCCAGCTGAACACATCGGACAGCCAGCGCCAGTACCGTGTCCAAAAAGGATCGTCCAGGTGGTACTGCGCGCGGACCGCGGCCAGTGCCTCCGGGCTGGGGCTGCGGCCACCCGCGAGCAGGGTCGCCGGATCACCGGGGCTGAGGTACAGCGCGCCGAAGATGACCACGCTGGCCGCCGCCAGCGTCAGGACCAACGCGGCCAGCCGCCGGGCGAGGAACCGGGTGAGCAGGCCACCCATCAGGCTTTCCCGACCGACGCGGCCCAGGCCGAGCTGATGTAGGCGAACGAGGCGGGCGCGCCGGTGATCCGGTTGTTCAGGTACAGCCGCTCGTGCAGCGAGGCAAGGCTGATCTGGAGCCGCGCGGCGGCGAAGATCTTCTGCGCGGCCACGAACTTCTGCGCCGAGACCTGCGGATCGGCCACCTGCTGTCCCTCGGTCAGCAGGGTCTCCACCCGGGGATCGCTCCAGCCGGTCCAATTGAAGAGGTTGTCCTTGAGCGCGAACGCGGGCGCGTAGTAGTAGACGCCGGGGACCTCGATGTAGCCGACAGTGGCCACCAGATCGACACTCTCCCGCGCGGCCGGGTCGTAGAACAGCTTGCCGAACACGGTCGGTTGCCACTGCTCGATGGTGATGGCGAGCCCGATCTCCTTCGCCGCCGCCTGCACGATGGTCGCCGTCTGCAACGTCATCTGGTCCCCGGACGGGATCACCAGCTTCAGCGGTTCCGGCCCCGGGGCGGCCTGGCGGATCAGCTCCTTCGCCCGGACGAGGTCGGCCGTCGACGTGTCCGGCAGCTCCTGGTACGCGGCGTCGAACACGGTCTTGGCCGGATGACCCGCCCACAGCAGCGGCGGCGTGAACGTCCTCAGTGGCGCGCCCGCCCCGTGCAGCACGTTCCGCACCAGGCTGTTCTTGTCGATCGCCAGATCGAGCGCCTCTCGGACGCGAGGGTCCGCCGCGGGCCCCTTCGGCGACACCGGCCCGATGCTCAGCGACTGGGTGGACGGCCCGAGGTACAGCTTCCCGGACGACGAGGTGCGCAAGGTGGAGAAGCTGCCGATGGGCGCTTCGTAGGTGCCGTCGATCTCCCCGGAGAGCAGCGCGCTGGTCAGCGTGCTGTCGTCGGTGAAGAACACGAACTCGAACCGCGCCGCCTTCGCCTTGGCACCCCAGTAGCCGTCGTTGCGGGTGACCACGATGCGTTCGCCCGGCGTCCAGCTGTCGAACTTGAACGGCCCGGAACACATCACCCCGGTGCCAGGAGTGCCATAGGCGGCACCTGCCTTGTCCACCGAGGCCTTCTCGCTGATCGCGCTCTGCACTCCGGCCATGCTGTTCAGGAACTGCGCGTCCGGCGCGGCGAGCTTCACGGTCACCTGGCGGGGCCCGGTCTCCTCGACGGCCCTGACGTGGCGGAACACGTCGCCGTGCGCCGGGGTGTTCTTCGGATCGAGGTTGCGCCGCAGGCTGTCCGCGACGTCCGCGGCCGTGACCGGATTGCCGTTCCAGAACCGGACGTCCGGGCGGATGGTGAACACGAACGTGCTGCCGTCGGGCTGGGCGACGCTCTCCGCGAGACCCGGCTCCACGCTGAAGTCCGGTTTCAACCGCATCAGCGGCTCGCACAGGTTCAGCACCACCGCGTTCGCCGAGTAGTCGCCGGATTTCACCGGATCGATCGTGGGCGGTTCACCCTGCGGAAGGGCCCAGGTGACCTTGTCGACGTCGCCCGCCGCGGGCGGGGTCTGCGTGGTCAGGCTGATCGCGCCCTGGGCACCGTTCGTGCCACCGCCGCCGCACGCGGTGACGAGGAAGGCGGCGGCGACGGCGATCGGTGCGGCTCGACGCTTCCGGCTGAGCGAGGAATTCGGTCGGCTCACGAGATATCCCTCCGTGGGGGTCCCAACCGGCGCCGACGACGCTCGATCGGTGTTGAGTTGGCTGATTCTGGAACGTGCCGTCATAGTTAGTCAATACCGACTAAGAAAAGATCCGAGGCCGGCCCCCGTCAGGAGCTGGCTATCCTGCGTACCGGCAGGGAAGGGAGAAACACCGTGGGCCGGAACAGCCTCGCCGAGGAGCGCAAGGCACAGATCCTGAGCGCCTTCGCGCGCTGTGTCGCGCGGTCCGGGTTCGCCGGGACCTCACTGGAATCGGTCGCCGAGGAGGCGAAGCTGGCCCGAGGCCACGTCCGGCACTATCTCGGCAACCGGCACGACCAGGTGGTGGCGTTGTGCGAATGGGTCAGCACCGCGGGCAGGCAGGTGTTCACCGAGGTCCGTCAGGTCGACGACGACGGGAAGCGCGTGGACGCGGTGATGGACTACCTGTTCGATCCCCGCTTCTACGAACCGGGCGAGGGGCTCGCCGTCTTCCTCGCGCTGTTCGAGGAGGCCCGTCGCGACGAGACACTCCGCACGATGTTCCTCGAAAGCTACGACGACATCCTGGACACCATGGCGGGCGCGCTGGCGGGCGCGGACCGTACACTGTCCAAAAAGGACGCGAACGAGGTCGCCTACCTCATGCTGTGCGCCGCCGTCGGCAACGCGCACCTTTCGCAGACCGGCGTCGCACCGTCCCGGACCCGCCGGGTCGGCACACTGGCCCGCCGGGTGCTCGACACGCTGACGCCGGGGCGGACGGTCAGGCGATCGCGGTCATCACGTGCTTGATCCTGGTGTAGTCCTCCAATCCGTAGAGCGAAAGATCCTTGCCGTAGCCGGAATGCTTGAAGCCGCCATGCGGCATCTCGGCCACGACCGGGATATGCGTGTTGATCCACACGCAGCCGAAGTCCAGCCCTTTGGCCAGCCGCATCGCCCTGCCGTGGTCCCTTGTCCACACCGAGGACGCGAGTCCGTACCGGACGTCGTTGGCCATCCGCAACGCCTCCTGTTCACCGCCGAACCGTTGCACGGTGATCACCGGGCCGAACACCTCGTCGGTGACGATCTCGTCACCCGGCCGGGAGCCGGCGACCACCGTCGGCTCGAAGAAGTACCCGGTATCGCCGAGCCGTGACCCTCCACAATGGACGGTGGCATGGGCGGGCAACCGGTCGAGGAACCCGGCGACCCGGTGCAGCTGGGCCTCGTTGTTCAGCGGCCCGTACGTGACGTCCGGGTCGTCCGGCGGCCCGGTGCGGGTCGCCTTCGCCCGCGCGGTGAGCGCGGCGAGGAACTCGTCGTGCACCGCGTCGTGCACCAGCACCCTCGTCGCTGCGGTGCAGTCCTGACCGGCGTTGAAGAACCCGGCGGCGGCGATACCCTCGGCCGCGGCGACGATATCGGCGTCCTCGAACACCACGACCGGGGCCTTGCCACCGAGTTCGAGGTGGACGCGCTTCAGATCGGCCGCCGCCGCTCCGGCGACCTCGATACCGGCTCGTTCCGAACCGGTCACCGAAACCATCGCCGCGGCCGGGTGGGCGACCAGCGCGCGGCCGGTGTCCCGGTCGCCGCACACCACGTTGAGCACACCCGGCGGCAGGAACCCGGCCGCGAGCTCGGCCAGCAGCACCGTACTGGCCGGGGTGGTCTCGGCGGGTTTGAGCACCACGGTGTTGCCCGCGGCCAGCGCCGGGGCGAATTTCCACACCGCCATCATCAGCGGGTAGTTCCACGGCGTCACCTGCGCGCACACCCCGACCGGCTCGCGCCGCACGAAGGAGGTGTGGCCGGCCAGGTACTCCCCCGCGGCCCGGCCATCCAGCAGCCGTGCGGCCCCGGCGAAGAAGCGGATCTGGTCGACCGCGGGCGGGATCTCCTCGGCGCGGGTCAGCGCCAGCGGTTTGCCGGTGTCGGCCGATTCGGCGCGGACGAACTCCTCGGCGCGTTCCTCCAGTGCGTCCGCGATGCGCAGCAACGCGAGTTGCCGCTCCCCGGGTGTCGTGTCCGACCAAGCCTCGAAAGCCGCGGAGGCGGCATCGAACGCGGCCTCGACGTCGGCGGGCCCGGACAGCGCCGAGGTCGCGTAAACCGAACCGGTCACCGGATCGATCACGTCGAGCGTGCGCCCGTCGACGGCGTCGGCCGGTTCCCCGGCGATGAAATTGCGGAACGATCGCGTAGCTGCCATGCGCCGGGATGAAACCCCACCGATTCCAGGGTGTCAACGGCGAAAACTCGACGAAATCCGTTGTGACATGCCTTGAATCGCCCCGGCTTCGACGGTGATACTGAACCGATGATCAATCCCAATCCGGGCTCCGGGCTCGTGCTGGACGACCTGTCCAAACGGATCATCGAACAATTGCAGGAGGACGGCAGGCGGCCGTACGCGACGATCGGCAAGGCGGTCGGGCTGTCGGAGGCCGCGGTGCGCCAGCGGGTCCAGCGGCTGACCGATGCCGGTGTCATCCAGATCGTCGCGGTATCGGATCCGTTGCAGGTAGGGCTTTTCCGGCAGGCGATGATCGCGATAACCGTGGACGGCGCGCTCGAGCCCGTCGCCGACGCGTTGGCCGGGATGGACGAGATCGCCTACGTCGTCGTCTGCGCGGGCCGGTTCGACGTACTGTGCGAGGCGGTCTGCGCGGACGACGCCACCTTGCTGGAGCTGATCTCCAACCGCGTCCGCACCCTCCCCGGAGTCCGTACCGCGGAAATGCTCGTGTACCTCAAGCTGCGGAAACAGACCTATCAGTGGACGAGTCAACGACGCTGACGACGAAATCCGAAGATCCAAATCCAAGAGCCCGGAAAATCGGTCGCCGATTCGTCATCTGGCGACCGATCCGCTTGCCGGACGGGGGCGGCGCATGCGATAACGGATCTCCCAGCCGCTGGGTCATCCCTCCGCGGCACCGCCGCCCCTGCGAGGAATCCATGAGCGCCACCATCGCGAACGACCATCTGTGGCTGCACTTCACCCGGCACGCCGGACTCGATCCGGCCGACATCCCCGTGATCGTGCGCGGCGAGGGCGCCTACGTCTGGGACGCCGACGGCAAGCGGTATCTCGACGGGCTCGCCGGCCTGTTCGCCGTCCAGGTCGGCCACGGCCGGGCGGAACTCGCCGAGGCGGCGGCCCGGCAGACCGGGAAACTCGCGTACTTCCCGCTCTGGTCGCACGCCCACCCCACCGCGATCGAACTGGCCGAGCGGCTCGCCGCCGCGGCGCCCGGCGACCTGAACCGCGTGTTCTTCACCGTCAGCGGCGGCGAATCCGTCGAAACCGCGTGGAAACTGGCGAAACAGTACTTCCGGCTCACCGGGAAACCCGGAAAGCACAAGGTGATCAGCCGGTCGCTGGCCTACCACGGCACCTCTCAGGGAGCCCTGTCCATCACCGGGATCCCCGCCGCCAAACAGGATTTCGAGCCGCTGGTCCCGAGCACGATCCGGGTGCCCAACACCAACTTCTATCGCGCTCCCGAGCACGGCGACGACGAGAAGGCGTTCGGCCGGTGGGCCGCCGACCGGATCGCGCAGGCGATCGAATTCGAGGGACCGGACACGGTCGCCGCGGTCTTCCTCGAACCGGTGCAGAACACCGGCGGCTGTTTCGTTCCGCCGCCGGGCTATTTCGAGCGGGTGCGCGAAATCTGCGACACCTACGACGTACTGCTGGTCTCCGACGAGGTGATCTGCGCTTTCGGCAGGCTCGGACACGACTTCGGTGCCGAGCGCTACGGCTATCTCCCGGACATGATCACCACCGCCAAAGGCCTGACTTCGGGCTATGCCCCGCTGGGCGCGGTGCTGATCGGCGACCGCCTCGCCGAACCCTTCCAGCACGGTGATGCGACGTTCATGCACGGTTCCACCTACGGCGGCCATCCCGTGTCCTGCGCGGTGGCACTGGCCAACTTGGACCTCATCGAACGCGAGGGGCTGCTGGATCACGTCCGCCGCACCGAATCCGTTTTCAAGTCCACTTTGGACAAACTCCGGGATCTGCCGATCGTCGGCGACGTCCGCGGTGCAGGGTTCTTCTACGGCATCGAGCTGGTGAAGGACAAGGAGACCAGGGAGACCTTCACCCCGGAGGAGTCGGAACGCGTCCTGCGCGGCCATGTCTCCGCCGCCCTGTTCGACGCGGGCCTGTACTGCCGGGCCGACGACCGCGCCGAACCCGTCATCCAGCTCGCCCCGCCGCTGATCTGTGACCGGCCCCAGTTCGAGGAGATGGAGCAGATCCTGCGCGACGCGCTCACCAGCGCGTGGTCACTGCTGTGACCGTGGGCGGGTGAGGTCACCCGGGGGCCAGCGCGGCCAGCGCGGCGCGGTGGTCGCTGTCCCCGCCTTCGAGCACGGACGCGTCCACCGTGCGGAAACCGCGGGTGAGGATATGGTCGGGCCTGGTCAGCGGGAACACCGCGGGCCAGGTGAACCCGAAGCCTTCACGGGCGTCGTGCAACGTCGTGGTCAGTGGTGCGAGCAGGCGGTCGGTGGACGCCGTGTTCAGATCTCCCGCCACCAGCAGCCGGTCCGACGGGTCCGCCTCCACCAGAGCGGCGAGCGTCCGCAGCGTGCGGTCCCGCGTCGCGGAGTCGCCGAACCGGATCGACGCGAGATGCACCGCGTAGACGCTCACGTCGCCGCCGGGCGCCCGCACCCGCGCGCGCAGCGCCCGCGGCCAGCCCTGTCCGAGGTCCAGCCGCCGTACCTCCGACACCGGGTAGCGGCTCCACAGCCCGACCGTGCCGACGGTCGCCTTGTACGGATGTCCCGGGTCCAGCGCCGCCGCGACGGACGCGCGGTTCGCATCGGTGAGTTCCTGGACCGCGACCAGCTCGGCATCGGCCACGCTCCCGGCGAGCGCGCGGCCGCCGAGGTTGGCGGTGACGACCCGGAACTCGGCGCTTCCACCGTCCGGCGACGCGGCGAGGTCGGGCACGAACAGCACCGACCACGCGACGACGGGCAGCAGCGCCGCGAGCGTCCCCGCCCGGGAGCGCAGGAACACCGCGAGCGGTACGAGCACCAGCACCGGCAACCCCAGCCAGGGCAGGAAACTGTCGAGAAGGGCACTGACGGGTGGCGGTACCAGCCGGTGCCCGGCGAGCAGCGCCCCCGAAACCGCGGCCGGGACGGCGAGCGCGACGTCCCGGCCGCGGCGCGTGTCAGACCTGGTATCGGCGCGCATCGTTCCCGCGGTTCGCTTCGATCCATTCCGAGGTACGCCGAAGTCCTTCGCGCAGGCCGACTTCCGGGGCCCAGCCGGTGAGTCCACCGATCAGCGTGTTGTCGCACAGCAGCCGGTCGACCTCGCTGCCCGGCGGGCGCAGCCGGTCGGTGTCCACCGTGACGACCGCGTCGGCGCCGGTGATCTCGACGAGCAGCGCGGCCAGGTCGCCGATGGAGATCTCCCGCCCGGAGCCGATGTTGACCACGCGGCCCGGTGTCGCGTCCGAACCGGCAAGAGCGAGGAATCCGGCGACGGTGTCGGCGACGTAGGTGAAGTCGCGGGTCGGGCTGGTCGACCCGAGCCGGATCTCCGGTACCCCGTCGTGCAACTGGCCGAGGATCGCCGGGATGACCGCCCTTGCCGACTGACGCGGGCCGTAGGTGTTGAACGGGCGGGCGACCGTCACCGGGAGCCGGAAGGAGTGCCAGTAGGACAACGCGAGCATGTCGGCGCCGATCTTGGACGCCGAGTACGGCGACTGCGGCTGCAGCGGGTGGTCCTCCGCGATCGGCACCGTGCGCGCGCTGCCGTAGACCTCGCTGGTGGACGTGTGCACGAGCCGTGCGCCATGCCGCAGGCAGGCGGCCGCGACGTTGTGCGTTCCGGCCACGTTCGTCTGCACGTAGGATTCCGGGGCCTGGTAGCTGTACGGGATGCCGATCAGCGCGGCCAGGTGGAAGACCACGTCGCACCCCGACACGGCGTCCGCCACCCGCCCGGCGTCCCGCACGTCACCCGCGACGACTTCGACGTCGTCGCGGACCGAGGCCAGATGTCCTTGAGCGCCATAGGGTTTGTAATGTGCGAAAGCCCGCACGGTCGCGCCTTCGCGCACCAGCCGTCCGGCCAGTGTGCTGCCGATGAATCCTTCGGCGCCGGTGACCAGCACCCGCCGCCCGGTCCAGTTCGTCATCGGGTGAGTACCCCTTCCCTGCCGGTGATCCGTTCTCCTGCCAGGTCCAGCACCCAGTCCGCGAGCCGGGCGGCGGCGTCCGGGACGGCCGCCGCGGCACACGCCGCCGCCATCCCGGCCAGCCGGGCGCGGTCGTCCGCCAGCGCGCCGACGGTGCCTGCCAGTGCCGCACCGGTGACGTCGGCGTCGGCCATCGCCACCGCCGCGCCGCGACGGGTGAGGACGTCGGCGTTGCGGGCCTGGTGATCGTGCGGTGCGTGCGGATAGGGCACCATCACCGCGGGCAGCCCGACCCGCGCGAGTTCGGCGACGGTGGCCGAGCCTGCCCGGCACACGGTCAGATCGGCGGCGGCGTAGGCGAGATCCATCCGGTCGAGGTAGTCGACGGCCGTGGCGGCACCGCTCGCGCCCGCCTCGGCGATACGGCGGTTCAGCGGCTCGGCGCCGCCCGCACCCGCCTTGATCACGATCCGCACACCGGACCGGTCACGCCAGCGCCGCGCGAGGTCAACCGCGGCGTCGTTGAGACTGGCGGCGCCTTGGCTGCCGCCGTTGACCAGCACCAGGAACTCCTCCCCCCGCACGCCGAACCGTGCCCGGCCCTCGGGACGGAGCACGGACCGGTCGAAGCCGTCCAGCGCCCGCGGCAGCGGCATGCCGACCAGCCGCGCCCGGCCGCCGAACGACACGGAGTCCATGGCCACCGCGATATTTCCGGTCAGCAGCGCGGAAAACCTGTTGGCCCGGCCGGGAACCGCGTTCGATTCGTGGATCAGCGCGGGGACACCCGCCAGCCGTGCCCCGGCGATCAGCGGAGCGCTGACGTATCCGCCCATGCCGACCGCCACCGCGGCGTTCTCGCGGCGAAGCAGGCGGGCGCATTGCCACGACGCCTTCGCGAGCGCGGCCGGCAGCAGAAACCGCCGTGCGCCAAGGGTTTTCGCGAACGGGATCATGTCGACGGTATGCAGCGGGTAACCGGCGCGGGGAATCAGCCGGGTCTCCATTCCCCGGGTGGTCCCGGCGAACTGGATCCGGCAGTCCGGGCGTTCGGTGTGCAGGGCGTCGGCCAGCGCGAGCCCGGGATAGATATGCCCGCCGGTACCCCCGGCGGCGATCACGATGGATGGAACGTGCGGATTGACCATGCCGGCCACAGTGGACATCGTTGATGAGAGGTTTCTTAAACCCGCGCCGGGAAATCGCGCGGGGTTCCGGCGTCGGTTACGCTCGGCGGGAAATGAACCGGCGAACCGAATCCGCTTCCCTGCTCGTGGTGGACGACGAGCCCGCGGTGCGCGCGGCACTCACCGACGCGCTGGAATTGCAGTCCTACCGGGTCCACACCGCCTCCGACGGCACGGGCGCGCTGCGCGCGGTCGGTGAACTGCGGCCGGACCTGATCCTGCTGGATGTGGTGATGCCCGGTTTGGACGGCCTCGGGGTGTGCCGGGCGTTACGTGACGCTGGCGACCGCACCCCGATCCTCGTGCTGACGGCGCGCACCGGTTCCCAGGACCGGATCGACGGGCTGGACGCGGGCGCGGACGACTACGTGGTCAAGCCCTACGACCTGGGTGAGTTGCTGGCCAGGGTGCGCGCGCTGCTGCGCCGGGTCGGCGACGCGGGCACCGCCGTCGTCGCCTTCGCGGATCTCACCCTCGACGAAGCGGCCAGGCAGGGGCGGCGCGGCGAGCGGGTGATCCAGTTCAGCGAGACCGAGTTCGCGCTGCTGGAACTGCTCGTGCGCAACGCGGGCCAGGTGCTCACCCGCGAGCTGATCACCGACCGGGTCTGGGGCTACGACTTCGGTCCCGCCGGCAATTCGGTCGAGGTTTACATCCGTTACGTGCGCCGGAAACTCGAAGCCGAGGGTGAGCCACGGCTGATCCACACCGTGCGGGGTGTCGGGTACCAGCTGAGGCTGCCGTGAGCCCCGCCTTCCCGCTGCGGACGCGGATCGCGGTGCTGTCCGCGGTCTGCGTGGCGCTCGCGGCCGCCGCGATGGCCACCGCCGCGTATTTCTTCTTCGACCGCGAGCTGCACCGCCAGCTCGACCTCGGGCTGACCAGGGAGGCGAACCGGATCCAGTTGCAGATCAAGGCCGGCCGCTGGGACTTCGCGACCGTCGGCGACTGCGAATGGATCGCCACCCCGGCGTGCAGCCAGACCGTCACCGCCGGGCAGGCGGGGCCGGGTGCCGACGACGCACCGGGGCTTCCCGTCACGGCCGAGACGCGTGCCGTCGCGGCGGGCACGGCCGTCGCCTTCCGCACCGACGTCGTGGTCGGCGGGCACCCGCTCCGGATGCTGACCACCCCGCTGGGCCAGGGCCGCGCGCTGCAGGTCGCGGTCCGCTCGGACGGCGTCGGGCAGAGCCTGACCCGGATCCGGAACGTGCTGCTCGCGGCGAGCGCGGCCGGGATCGTCCTCGCCTGCGCGCTGGGCTACCTGGTGGCCCGCACCAGCCTGCGGCCGCTGGCCAGGATCGCCGCGACGAGCAGGCGCATCGAGGCGACCAAGGACCCCGGGCTCCGCATCGACGTGCGCGGCACCGACGAACTCGCCCAGCTGTCCCGGACCTTCAACAGCATGCTGGCCGCGCTCGAAGAATCGATCACCGCCCAGCGCCGCCTCGTCGCCGACGCCTCCCACGAACTCCGGACCCCGCTCACCTCGCTGCGTTCCGACATCGACCTGCTCACCCTGTCCGGGCCGCTGGAACCCGCACAGCAGAGCCGGATCCTCAAGCGGATCCACCACCAGTTCGAGGAGCTGACACAGCTGGTGTCCGACCTCATCGAACTGGCCAGGGGCGACGAACCCGCCGGGGATTTCGAAGAGGTACGCCTCGACCGCCTCACCGAACACGCGCTCGCCGGCGCGGCCCGCCACTGGCCGCGGATCACCTTCCGCGCCGATCTGGAGCCGACGCTGGTCGACGCGACACCCGAAACCCTCTGCAGGGCCATCGCGAACCTCCTGGACAACGCGGCGAAATTCAGCGAAGACGGCGACACCGTCCACATCGGACTACACGGCGGAGTGCTGACCGTCCAGGACGACGGGCCCGGAATCGCCCCGGACGATCTGCCCAAGGTGTTCGACCGCTTCTACCGCGCCCCCTCGGCGCGGGAACGCCCCGGATCGGGTCTCGGCCTCGCCATCGTCGCCCAGGTCGCCCGCTCCCACGGCGCCCGCGTCCGCGCCGAATCCCCGCCCGGCGGCGGCACGGCACTCACCCTGGCCTTCCCCCACGCCGAACCGGTCTAGGCCGCCTACCGCGCCAGCTCCTCCAGCTTTCGCTGCCGTGTTTCGACACCGTGCCGAAGCAAGACGGTCAGGCCGATGACCAGGACGATCGTGGTGAGCACGAAGCTCCACAGCACCCCGGTGACCGCGCCGAGCAGGAGGCCGATGGTGATCGGCGCGACCACGGACGCCAGGTTGCGCATCGTGCTGCTCACCATCGTGGCCCACGCCCGCATCCGGGTCGGATACAGCTCGGCGGTGTAGAGATAGGCGATCGGGGCGTTGATGTTCACCCCGAACAGCACGAGCGCGCCGCAGACGAACAGCACCGGCCAGCCCTGCCAGCCGAGCAGCCCGAGCGCGATCACTCCGCCGACGCTGCCGAGCAGGGCGAGCCCGTAGCCCACGGTGAACCAGAACCGGCGGCCCAGTTTGTCCAAGGTGGACGCCGCGAGGTAGAGCGCGGCCAGGTTGCCGACCACGATCGCGCCGGTCAGCAACGACGCCACCGACGGGCTCAGGCCGCCGACCCGGATCAGCAGTGTCGGCATCCAGGTGGTGAATCCGGCCAAGGGCAGGAAGGTGGTGAACCACAGGCACCACAGGGTCAGCGTGCGCGCCCGGTAGCCAGGTGAGAACAGCTCGCCGAACCTCGTCGGCGGTTCGGCGGGCGCGGGCACCGCCTCGGCGGGTTCCTCCAGCGTCCGGCCGCCGTGACGGGCGGACGCCTCCATGTCGGCCACGACACGTTCGGCCTCGGCCAGATCTCCCCGGTGCACCAGATGGCGGGGCGATTCCGGCAGCCGGAACCACGCCCACACCGCGGCGAGCAGCGGAACGCCGCCGAGAAAGAACAGGTACCGCCACGCGTCGTCCGGAGGGAACACCGAGAGGACGAGCGCACCGATCAGTGTCGCGCCGAGGATGCCCCAGACGAACAGGCTTTCGTAGACCAGCACGACCAGTCCCCTGGCCTTGGCCCGGACGAACTCGTTGAACATCGCCGCCGCGACCGGCACTTCCGCGCCCAGCCCGATGCCTTGCAGCAGCCGGAAGGTCATCAGGCTCTCCACACTCCACGCCAGCGCCGAGGCCACCGAAAGCGCCCCGAACAACGCGGACGCCGCCACGAACGCCACCTTGCGGCCCGCCCGCTCGCTGAGCACGCCGAACAGCAGCGCACCGAGGATCTGTCCGATGTATCCGGCGGCGATCAGCAGACCCGCCACCGACATCGGCGCGCCGAGCGAGGTCAGTACGGCGGTCAGTGCCACCGAGAGGATCAGCGCGTCGAACGAGTCGAAGAAGGTGCCGACCCCGAGGATCGACGCGACACGCAAGTGGAATCGGGTGAGCGGGATGCGCTCCACCCTGGCCAGCAGTTGTGCTCCGGTGGTGGGTTCGACGTTCATGGTTCCTCCACGTTGAGGACGAAAACGGTTACCTGCCGAGAACGGTGTCGAGGACCGCCGCGGCGTCCACGGCGTCGTCACCACGCCAAGCGATGTGCTGGTCGGGTCGCACCAGGAGAAGGCGGGCGCGGTAGGGATCCGGGTCCGGCACGCCCGGTGGATCGAGAACGGTGAGCGGCACCCGACGCGTCTCGGCCTCGCGCGCGAACGGCGTCACGTCGGCGGTGCCGTCCAGCCGCAGCAGGGTGAAGCCGGGGCCGAGGTGGTCGTAGAGCGACGATCCGTCCGGCAACCAGCGATGCGGCAGACGCGCTCCTGGCCGGGCCGAACCGTGGTAGCTCGACGGCTCGTGCTTCGGCACCGGCGACCCGTCGTCGACGACGACCGGCGAGTCCGCGTAGTGGTAGCCGAGCACGAGCCCGAGACTGTGGAACTCGACGCGTTTCGCCGCCAGCGCCTCGGCGACCTCGGCCCGCCGGGCGCTTCCCGCCGGAGTGTCCGCGTCGATGTCGGCATGCGCGTACGCCCAGGCCAGCCGGGTTTCCTGGGTGGTGGCGTCGGCGATCGTCTGCTCGGCCACCTGGCGCCGCTCGGCCTCGTAGCTGTCGAGCAACGCCGGTCCCGCCCACCCGCGCAACACCGCGGCCAGCTTCCAGGCGAGATTCACCGCGTCACCGATGGCGGTGTTGTAGCCGTGCCCGCCCCATGGCGGGTTCAGGTGCGCCGCGTCGCCGACCAGGAAGACCCGTTCGCCGCGATACCGGTCCACCAGCAGCATCCGGGCCGCCCACGGATCGGTGGCGAGCACCTCGACGTCCAGCTCCCGGCCGATCATCCGGCGCACCAGCGCGGCCGGATCCACCGCGTCCGCCCGGACGTCCACGCCGTGCGCGATGGCCCACCAGGTGCCGTCGAGGTCCATGCGGCCGACGATGCCGCCGCCTTCCGGGCCGAGCACCCAGTAGTGCACTCCCCGCGTGCACAACGCCTCCTCGGTCAGTTCCGGCGCGCGGAAGGTGATGTTGAGGTTCGGCAGTTCCCCGCTGCGGCCGGAGAACCGGGCGCCGATCGCGGCGCGGCTGACGCCGTTGGCGCCGTCGCAGCCGATCACGTAGCCTGCCTCGATCACGTACCGCGAGCCGTCCGGTCCGGCGATCTCCACGCGGGCGCCGTCTTCGCCGTCGACCAGCCCGGTCACCCGGTGTCCGACGCGCAGCTCCACCGATGGCAGTTCGGCGGCGGCCTCGCGCAGCACCTCTTCCACCGCCGGTTGCGGGATCTGCTGGCCGCATTCGGCGAATTCGTCGCGGCGGTGGGCGAACAGGCCGAACGCGTTGGGGAACCGGGTGATCTCGCGGCCGGTGACCGCGGTGCAGAACACCACGTCCTGCGCGTACGACACGGGCAGCGGCGCCGCGTCCCGCACCCGGTCCGCCAGCCCCCACCGGCGCAGCAGTTCCATGGTGCGGACGCTGGTCGTCTTGGCCCGCGGCCGGTCGGTGCCGACCGTTTCCCGCGGCTCGATCACCAGGCAACGAAGGCCCGCCCGGCCGAGCTCGACGGCCACCGCCAGCCCGCTCGGGCCACCGCCCGCGACCAGCACCGGAACCTGCTCGGGCATTCGTCCTCCTTCTGCGCACCGGATCGGGTTGGGGAAGCATGCGGAACGGCTGTGGCCGGGGTCACCAGGAGTTCCATTGGTTGGGCCTGTCAGACTGCGAGGCATGTCGGCTCCAGAGCCGCGGCCGGTCCGGGGCAAGCGCCCCAAGAGCGGTGACCCGGTGGTCGACCGGGCGCTGGCGCTGCTGGCCGCCTTCACCGAAGAACACCGCGCACTCGGCCTGGTCGAGCTGTCCCGCCGCGCCGGCGTGCCGCGCAGTACGGCCTCGCGCCTGGCCGCCCGGCTACAGGCTTGGGGCGCGTTGGAACGCGACGATCGCGGGCGGTACGTCATCGGGTTGCGGCTGTTCGAGGTCGCGTCGCTGGCGCCGCGAAGTCACGGCCTGCGCGAGGCGGCCTTGCCGTATCTGGAGGACCTGCACGAGATCACCCGCCAGCATGTGCTGCTGGCGGTGCTCGATCAGGGCGCGGCGCTGCTCGTCGAACGGCTGTCCACGCTCGGCGCGGTGGAGGTCGCCTACCGCGTCGGCGGGCGGCTGCCGCTGCACGACACGGGCGTCGGACTGGTGCTGCTGGCCTTCGCCGATTCCGCCGTGCGCGAGCAGACACTGTCCACACTGGACTCCTCGGCCGCGGCGACGTTACGCGGGAGGCTGGCCGACGTGCGGCGGACCGGCGTCGCGGTGTTCGCCCGCCGCAAACCCGCCGCGGTCTCCTCGGTCGCCGTCGCGATCCGTGACGACGCCGGCCGCGTGGTCGCCGCGGTGTCCGTGGTGGTCCCGGTCGACGCGGCGAAACCGCAGGCCTACGAGCAGGTCGTCCGCGCCACCGCGCTGGCCGTTTCCCGCGCGCTCGGCGCACCGCGGGCACGGGTGCGCTGAACCCGGCCGCGGCGGAGGATCACCAGGCGCGTCACCACTGGGGAGGTGCGCCTCGATCGCCCGGCCCGGCCGAGCACGCGCTACTTTCGCCCGTTCGGATTGTTCACCGATGGCGACGACGCGATCTACGTTGCGAAGCTCGCACCAAAGATGACCGTCACAGACGCCGTCGATCAGAAAGGGTCTGGCGGTGATGACCCGGTCGGCAACGAGGTCACACTGACCGCAACGTACAACGCCGACGCCAAGACCGCCGGCAGTCCCGGTTGGAAGGCGGTGCCGGCGGACATGGGCTTCACCGCGGCCCCGGCCGCTGACGGCTGACGTCGCGGGCGCGCCAAGCCTCACTGGAGTATGCGGTCGAGGCTCAGTGGGAACTCGTGCAGCAGGAGACGGCTGCGCAGCTCGCGTACGCCAAGGTCGCTCTTCAGTCGGTCTATGACGGCCTCGAACTCGCGCGCGTCGGTGCAGGCCATGCGTAGCTGGAAGTCGTAGTCGCCGGTGAGTCGCATCGCGCCGATCACCTGGGGAACGTCGAGCAGCTGTGCTTCGAACAGCGTGCGGTCCACGCGTTCGCCCAGGCGGATGTCGCTGATCATGTGCATGCTGCGGCCGAATGCTTCCAGGTTCACCTCGGCGCAGTATCCGCGGATCACCCCTGCTGCCTGGAGGCGGCGGACACGCTCGGCGACGGTGTTGGCCGACAGTCGGACCTGGCGGCCCAACTCCTGGTAGCTCGCCCGGCCATCCTGCAAAAGGAGCGACAGGAGCTGACGATCGATACGGTCCATACAGCGACTCTACGAAAAAATCGTCAGATCAGGGAACTTGCCGCGCTTTCATCGACCAAGGGGCGCTGATAGCCGAGAATACCGAGACAAAATCGGCGACTTCACGGCGAGTATCTTCCTTATGGAGATCCTGCTCATCCGTGCCGCGCTGGCCCCCTGTCTCGTGTTGGTCGTCTCGATCGTCGCGCGGCGGCTGGGGCCACACCGGGGCGGTCAGCTGCTGGGCGCGCCTACGAGCACGGGGCCCTTCCTGGTCCTGGTATGTGCGAGCCACGGAACCGAGATGGCGGCCCAGGCCACATACGGATGTGTGACAGGGACGCTGGTGGTGGTGTGCTTCTGCCTCGCCTACGCACGACTCGCCCCGAGCAGACGCCCGGCGGGGACATTGCTGCTCGCCTTGGGCTGCGCAGCCGTCGCCGGTCTGCTCGGGACCCTGTGCGGCAACGTCTGGCTGACCGCGGGGCTGACCGCGGCCGTCACCGTCGCCGGGCTGCTGACCTGGACTGCCGACGATCAGGGCCACCGACGGCCGGACCAATCGCGGGCACGGGCATGGGAGATCCCGATGCGCATGGCGTTGTCCGGCGTGACAGTGCTGACAGCTGTGACCGCAGCGGGTGTTCTGGGGTCCTTCGTGGGAGGAGTCCTGTCCGCACTGCCGGTGCTGTTGGGCATCATGGCTCCCTCGCTGCACAGCTCGGTCGGACCACCGGCCGCCGCCGGCCTGCTGCGCGGGGCATTGGGTTCCGCAATCGGGACGCTCTGCTTCCTATTGGTGCTCGGCGTCTCGCTCGTCCCGCTCGGATCTGTCGCCGCCTTCGCGTTCGCGCTGGCGGCCATGCTGGCGGCCAGACCACTCATGCGGCTCGTGACGCCCCCAACCGATCACTGACAGGTGTCCAGTTCACGCGCCTGTCCGCCAGATGCGGTGCGACCCCGACCCAGACGTACTGAAAGGTCCGCAATGCCGACACTCCGCGCACCCGACGACAGGCAACCGTGATGGACATCGAGGAATCGGGCAGCTCGCGGCGCGCACTGGAGTCGCTGACCGGTGAACACGCCGAGCAGATCTACGAGCTGGTCGCCACCAGCCCGCGAGCGCCGACCTCCAAGCCGAACTCGGCCTGGATCTCCTCACCTTCTTCGGGGCCAGGCGCCCGTGGTCACAACTGCTGCGGATGGTCGAGCATCTGCCCGACCATCCCAGCGCCTACGCCAGGCGGTACTCGCTACCGACGATCGGGTTCCGGAGCACGCCCAGCCGGTCCACTTCGACCTCCACGACGTCTCCCGGCTTCAGCAGCCACGGCGGCGTGCGCGCGTAACCGACGCCGGACGGCGTGCCCGTGGCCAGCAGGTCACCCGGACGCAGGGTCATCGTCCGGGAGATATGCGCGAGGGTTTCCCCGACGTGGTAGACCATCTCGGCGGTCGAACCGTCCTGGACGGTCTCGCCGTTGACCCGGGTGCGCACCCGGAGGCCGTCCCGCAGATCGCCGACCTCGGCCGCCGGGACCATCGGCCCCAGCGGCCCCGAACGGTCCGCGTTCTTTCCGAGAATCCACTGGGACGTCAGCTTTTGCGCCCGCCGCGCGGTGATGTCGTTGAAGGTCGAGTATCCGGCGACGGCCGCCAGCGCCTCGTCCGGCTCGGCGTCCACCAGGGTCCGCCCGACCCAGGCGACGATCTCGCCCTCCCAGTCGAGGCCCTCTTCGTTCGCGGGCACCGGCACCTCGGCTCCGCCGACGGTCAGCGACCGCGTCCACCGGGCGAACAGCGTCGGATGCTCGGGCAGGTCCTGGTCCCGATAGGACCCCTCGGCGACATGCTTGAGGTAGTTCAGCCCGACGCACAGCACGCGCGCGCCGGGCAATACCGGCGGCACCAGCGTCGCGGTTTCGACGGGCAGCGTCTCCCCCGCCGGCTGCCGGCCGAGGCGGTCCTCTGGCCCGGCCCAGAAGTCCTCAAGTCCGCAGAGGACGGTGAGCCGGGTGCCGTCTTCGGACAGGCTCGCCACGTCCGTGCCATCTGCGCGAGCCACTCCCACGATCCGCATGTCACTCCTTGCCATCGATAACTCTGTAAACATTACAGACTTTATGGTTGACTAGCACTATGACCGAGCTGTTCGCAGGACTCAAGGTCGCGAGCGCGACACCCCGCACCCGGGCGGAGCAACTCGCGTCCGCCGTGGAGACGCGCGTCCGCGCGGCCGGATTGACCGCGGGATCACCGGTCGGCACGATCGAGGCGCTCCAACGCGAGTCCGGGCTGGCCAGGGCGACCGTGAACGAGGCCGTCCGCCTGCTGGCCGACCGGGACGTGCTGGTCATCCGGCCCGGCCGGGGCGGCGGCCTCTTCGTCGCGGATCAAGGGCCGGTCGTCCGGATGCGGCGCACCCTGCTCGGTATCCGCGAGGACGCTCAGGAGAAGGTGGCCGACGCGGTCGAGCTGCGTAATCACCTGGAAGAACTCATCGACGTCGGTGCCGCCCGATGTCGCCGCGAGGAGGACATCCCCGGGCTGCGGGCCGCCGTGGCCACGATGGCGGACGCCCCGGACTGGGACGCGTTCGTCCGGGCGAACTGGGCACTGCACGAACGCATCGCCGCACTGTGCCCCAACGCCATGGCCCGCGCCGTGTATCTCGGCACCCTCGGCCACCTCGGCGCGACCACCCCCCGGCTGGAGGCCACGGACACCGAGGCCTACCGCGCGCGACGGCTGAGGATCCACGCGGACCTGGTCGACGCGATAGCCGCCGGGGACGAGGCCGCCGTCCGCGCCGTCGTCGCCCGGCACAACTCCACCGACTGAGCCAGGAAGGAACCCCGTGTCCGCCGAATTCCGCCGGTTCCTGTACCCACCGGACTCGCCGCGTATCACCGAACTCAAGGGCTTGGACGCCTACGAGTACCGGGAGGCGGCGAAACGAGACCCGTTCACCGGCGGTTTGATCCGTGGCTGGAAACCGTTACAGCTGAACGAGTTCCGCGGGATCACCGAGGACGGGTCGCTGCGCCCCGACTGTCACCCGTTCACCCCCGCGCTGCCCGGCGAGGAGGCGCCGGTCGCCGCGATGGTCGAGGCAGCGCTCGCGCTGGAAGCCGCGCTCGACGACGACGGCCGCCGCGCGCTGAACCATCCGGTGGACGCGGTCGAATGGCAGACCTGGGCGAATCCGGAGTTCCTGCAGTTCGACACCGGAATCCGGCTGGAGTTCCAGTCTGCCGAGGTACAGCGGCGGGCGCTGGAACTGGTGCGCGCTTCGCTGAGTCCCGAAGGCTTTTCGCTGGTGCACGGCATGATGCTGATCAACGGCTTCCTCGGCGAGGTGGTCGGGCTGGAAAGCATCCTCAACGAGTTCAGCTACAACGTCGCGTTGTACGGCAGGCCCGACCCGGTCGCTCCGTGGGGCTGGCAGCTGTTCGGTCATCACTGCGCGGTCAACTGCCTCGTGGTCGAGGGGCGGATGGTGCTGAGCCCGGTCTTCCTCGGTGCCGAGCCGAACGAGATCGACGAGGGCCCGCACGCCGGCGTCACCGCCTTCACCGAACGGATCCGCCTGGGCACCGACCTGATGGCAGCGCTACCCCCGGAACAGCGCCGCGCCGCGGTCACCTACCGGCGGATGGTGGACCCGGAAATGCCGCCGGGGCGGGTGCATCCGGGCGACGAGCGCCACCTGGCAGGCGCCTTCCAGGACAACCGCGTCATCCCGGTCGAAGGCATCCGGGTCGCCGGCATGCCCGAGCCTGCACAGCGCATCGTGCTCGACATCGTGGAGACCTTCGTCTCGCCGTTGCCCGCGGGACCGCGGGCGGCTCGGATGCGGGAGGTCCGGTCCTGGCTCGCCGAAACCTGGTTCAGCTGGATCGGCGGCCACGAACCAGGGGACGTCTTCTACTACCGCGTCCAGTCGCCGGTGATCATCGTCGAGCTCGACCACCACTGCGGGGTCTTCCTCGACTACGACACCCCGAAGCCGTTCCACGTCCATACTGTGCTGCGGACACCGCACGGCAACGACTACGGCCGCGCCTACGTCCGGGACTGGCAGGCGCGGCAGCGGTGAGAGGCCGTCGTCCCGGCCGCACGGGATCCGTGGTCGGCCGCACGTTCCAAGTGCTGGGCGCGTTCACCGTACAGCGCCCGGCGCTGAGCCTCAGCGAAATCGCCCGCCGCGCGGACATGCCACTGTCCACGGTGCACCGGCTGCTGAACGAGCTCTGTTCCTGGGGAGCCGTCGAACGGGGCGAAGACGGGTTGTTCCGGGTCGGGCTGCGCCTCTGGGAACTCGGCGCGCTGGCGCCGCGCGGGCAAGGGCTGCGGGAGCGGGCACTTCCCTTCCTCGAAGACCTTTCCCGGATCACGAAAGAAAACGTTCAGCTCGCGGTGCGGGAAGGCACCGAGGTCGTCTTCATCGAACGCATCGCCGGTTCGGGTGCCGTACCCGTGCTGACCAGAGTCGGCGGGCGTTTCGCGCTCACCGCGACCGGCGTCGGCCTGGTACTGCTCGCCCATGCCCCCACCGAGGTGCAGGACGACGTGCTCGGCAAGCCGATCGAACGCTACACCCGCGAGACGGTCACCGATCCGCCCGCGTTGCGGCGGATGCTCGCCGACGTCCGCACCAACGGCTTCGCGATCAGCGATCGGCAGGTCACGATGGACGCCGTGTCGGTCGCCGCCCCGATCGACGACAACCGTGGGCAGGTCGTCGCCGCGGTGTCCCTCGTCGTCCACCACGCCGGCACCAAGCCGCACGCGCTGGCACCGTTGATCCGCACCAGCGCCCGGGCGATCTCGCGTGCCCTCGCCGCGCCGAGCTGACCACGCGCCCCCTGCGGAAAGTCTTCCATCTTTTGGAAAGGCCCTTCGGTGCGGCCGGTCGCTCCCGTCAGGCTGGCCTCAGCTTCCCGGCTCCGGCCTCAAGGACGAGGAGACACCGACCATGACCACCACCATCCCGCGGGACCAATGGTACGTCGCCGCCTACAGCACCGAGATCAAGCAGGAACTGTTCTCCCGCACCATTTGCGGTGAGCCCATCCTCTTCTGGCGCACCCGTGGCGGCGAGGTCGCCGCGATGGCCGACCGGTGCGTGCATCGGCGCTTCCCGCTTTCGCAAGCACCGTCGAGGCTCGTGGACGACCAAGTGGTCTGCGGATACCACGGCTTCACCTACGGCACCGATGGCAAATGTGTCTCCGTTCCGGGGCAGAGCCGCGTCCCGCGCACCGCTCGCCTGCGGCAGTACCCGTTGGTGGAGCAGGATTCCCTGGTCTGGGTCTTCATCGGTGACCCAGCCGGGGCAGAGGTGTCGCGTATCCCGCGCGTGCCGTATCTCGATTCGCCGGACTACACCACCGTCCGGGGAATGGAGCCGCTGAAGGCCCGATATTCGCTGCTGGTCGACAATCTCCTCGACCTGTCACACGAGACGTACCTGCACGGCGGGTACATCGGCACGCCGGAAGTGGCGGCGACGCCGATCACCACGGAGGTCGACGAAGACGCCGGCGTCGTCTACGTCTCCCGCCACATGGACGACGCCGAATGCCCGCCGTTCTACGCGAAATCGACGGGACTCCAGGGCAGGATCGCGCGCTGGCAGGACATCGAGTACACCCCGCCGTGCCTGTACAAACTGCACAGTCGTATCGCTCCGCCCGGCTCGGTCCCGCGCCGCGACGGGAGCGACCCGGACGCCTTCCACGTCGAGGTGGTGTACGCGATCACCCCGGAGACCGAGCACTCCACCCACGACTTCTGGGCCGTCGCCCGCGACTTCGCCCTCGGTGACCCCGAAGTGTCGGAGTTCCTCGCCGAGAACAACCGCACCGTGGTGATGCAGGACGTCGTGGCGCTCGATGTCCTGGAGCAGGTCGTCGCGGCCGAGCCCGAGGGCTATCAGGAGCTGTCGGTCAACATCGACACCGGTGGCCTCGCGGCCAGGCGGATGCTCCAGCGCATGGTCACCTCCCCGGCCACGGCATGACCGGCGTACCCGCGAACCGGCCGATGCTGTCCGGCGACCGCGTGTACCGCATCCATTGGGTGCTGGGCACGGACCGGCTGCGAGCGGTCTGTCACTGCTCGGCCGAGCGCGAGTTCGAGGACCCCGTCCAGCTGTGGGAATGGCTGCTCGGCCATCCCGGCGGACACGACACGAGGCGCCGCCGATGAAGAACGCACCGCACCCCGGGCACGAACTGGACCTGGTGCTCGACCGCAAGGAAACCGTCGCCGACGACGTCGTCCGGCTGACCCTGCGGCATCCGGACGGGCTCCCCCTTCCCGCCTGGGAGCCGGGTGCACATCTCGACCTCGTACTGGAACCCGGCCTCATCCGCCAGTACTCGCTGTGCGGTGATCCGCGGGACTCCTCGCTTCTCCAGGTGGCGGTGCTCCGGGAAGAAGCCGGACGCGGCGGGTCGCGGTACGTGCACGATGCCCTCGCCGAGGGCCAGCGAGTGCACGTGCGCGGCCCTCGCAACCACTTTCCGTTGGTGGAGGCCAAGCGCTACCTGTTCATCGCGGGCGGTATCGGCATCACGCCGATCCTGCCGATGATCACGCGGGTGGCCGAGGCAGGCGGCGATTGGCGGCTCGTTTACGGCGGCCGCACCCGCTCGTCCATGGCCTTCCGCGACGAACTCGCGCGCTACCCGGAGCGGGTCGACATTTGTCCTCAGGACGAACGCGGCCTGCTCGACCTGGCCACCCTGCTGGACGAAGACGCCGATACGGCGATCTATTGCTGCGGACCGGAAGCCCTGCTCGACGCCGTCGAACGGCAGTGCGCGAACCGGCAGGCCGTCGTCCCGCACGTCGAACGATTCGCGGCGAAGGAGGGCTCCGCCGACGGCCCCCGCGCGGCCTTCGAAGTCGAGTTGGCGCGGACCGGCGCGATACTCGAAGTTCCCGCCGATCGCTCCATCCTCGACGTCGTCGAAGAATCCGGGGCCGAGATCCTTTCTTCGTGCCGGGAAGGCACCTGCGGCACGTGTGAAACCCCCGTGCTGTCCGGAAAGCCGGATCACCGCGACTCGCTTCTGACCGGAGAAGAACGGGACGCCTGCGACACGATGATGATCTGCGTGTCCCGTTCCCGTTCACCCCGTCTTGTCCTCGACCTGTGACAAGCGCTGCCGTTCTCCGGCCTACCGGTCGTGCGGTCTCGGCGAATTCGTACTGTCCGTCAAGGGCGCTTCCACTCCTGCCCTTCCCACGCGGGGTCGAGCGGGGTGTGGGCGATGTGGTTGGTGTAGTTGGACAACGTCTTCATGCCCACACCGAGGATCACATCCATCACATTGCGCTTGGTGTAACCCGCGGCCAGGAATTCCTCGACTTCCTCATCCGGAACCCAGCCCTGGCCCGCCACCATCGACGCGGTGAAACGCCGCGCGGCGTCCAGCTTGTCGTCGGCCAGCGGCTTGCTGTCCCGCAAGGCGGCCACCGTGTCACCGTCCACACCGGACTTCAAGGCCAGGGTGGAATGCGCGGCGACACAGTATTCGCAACCGTTCTGGACGCTGGCGGTGATCCAGACGACGTGCTTCGCCCTGACCGGAAGGGACGACTTCCCGAACAGTTCCGCCAGTGCGTTGTATCCGGCCAGCAGCTCAGGCGACTCGGCCATCACCGCGTTCAGCGTGGTGATGAAACCCATGCGTCGCTTCGCCGACTCCAGGTGGGGCCGGGAGTCTCCGGGTGCGCTGGTTTGGTCGTGAAGGGTGAACTGAGGCATTCAGGGCTCCTTTCAGGCGGCCAGCAGGCCGATCGTGGCCGACGCGGCTTCCTTGAGCGTTTCCGGTTCCGCGCCCGCGCGGGAGCGGAGGTTGACGCCGTATGCCAGTAACGCCAGCATGTCGGCCGCCGCGGCCGCCGGCACCTCCGGCCGCACCTGGCCCGCCGCCGCCGCGTGCTCCACGGCGGCGCACATCGCGGCACGCAACTGGTCGTGGTGCAGATGCAAGACAGCACGAACGTCGGGGTCGTCGTTCTCGCCGTTCGCGTGGGCGTTGGAGATCATGCACCCCCAGCGCGCGTACTCCCCGGAGCACCGGGTGGTGATCAGCCCGTCGAAGAAGTCCGAGATCGCCGGCAAGCCCCGGGTGTCCTCGGTGAGCCGTCGCATGATCGGCTGGGAGCGCCGCGCGACATAACGGCGGAGCGCCGCCACGTAGAGGTCGTGCTTGCCGCCGAACGTCGAGTACAGGCTCGACCGGTTCACCCCGGTCGCGGTCACGATGTCCTGTACCCCGGTGGAATCCACACCCTGGCGCCAGAACAACCGCACGGCGGAGTCGAGTACCGCGTCCGGGTCGAAGTGCTTCACATCGGGCATACCCACCCTCGCTATCTTGAAACGTTCGTTCCAAGATAGCGGCCTTTCCGGCAGTCCGCAAATGGGCTGAAGAACCAGGTTTCACGCCGACGGGAGCATTCACCGGCCCGGATGCCGTCCGCTTCGGCGAACGACCAGGAGCCCCGGGCAACGCAGGCAGGGAAGCGTCAGTGGCCGATTTCGCGGCGCGGCTCGAGCGGGCCGAGCCGGATCACCCCGCTGTAGGGATCACCGCCGGGGATGCCGTCGTCGGCGGTCGCGGCGGGTATCGGCCGGGACGTATCCTCCTTGCCGGGGAGCGGTATGCCGAACTGCGCACGGATCTTGTCGAAGTCGGGGTGCAGCACCGCGGGCGCCGATTCCCCGGTCTCGTGTGGCAGGACGCCGTACGTCTTCAGCAGATTGACATGCTTGTCCCGCTCATCGGCCACCACACCTTTCCGGTAGCCGATGAGCGCCATCAGCACCGCGCCGACGGCAACCACCAGGACACCCACCGATCCCGGCAGGTTGCCGTCCGCGTCCGTGAACCAGGCCCCGGCCACGGCCACCGGCACCGATAACGAGGCCGTCATCAGACCGTCCCAGAATTCGTGTTTCCGCCGGAAATGACGGACGGCACGCTGGTGCTCCGCCTTCGCGTCGGCGGGCAGCGGGTACTTGTACGGGTAGGGCGGCCCGGACGGGTCTGGGAACTCCTCCACGAGGTGAGATTACGTCCAGAAGCGCTTCACGGACGTGAGTCGAGCGAAATTGAGACCACCGGCGGATGGCGGCCGCGGGCAGACGGTCGGTTGCGCACTTCGTGAGCTCAGCCGGGGCTGATCGCCATGATTTCCGGGGCGATGTCCAGCACCAGCAGCGCGGCCGCGACATGGGTGGGGTTGTTCTCGACTTTGACGACCGAGAGCTCGTTGGCGCGCGAGACGCGTCGCTCGACGGTATTGCGGTGGGCGTAGAGGTTGGCGGCCGCCCGGGTGGTGTTGAAGCCGCACTGCACGTAGGTGAGGAGTGCCTGCCGTAGTGCGAAGTCGGCTTCGGCCAGCGGGCCGAGGGTGCTGAGGACGAACCGGCGTGCGCCGGCGCGATCCTTCGTGAGGGCGTCGATCAGCTCGACGTCGGCGTAGGCCGTGAATCGCCGGTCGGATCCGAGCCGGACGATCAGCGACTGGGCCGACAGTGCGCCTTGGTGGCTGGACCTGAACCCGTCGAGCCCGCGTCCGGGCCTGCCCACCGCTACGCGGACCTCGTCCGTCGTCGCCACGATCTTCTCGGCCGGATGCAGGTCCGGGGTATCGGCTCCCGACAGCCAGATCCAGCGCGACGTGGTACTGGCACGGGCGACCAGCGTGCTCCGACCCTCCTCAGAGGAGCGCAGGGCCGCGATCGCCTCGTCCAGTGCATCCTGACGGCCGGGATCGTCGACCCACAGCACGAGACCCACATGCCATCGCGCCATGCGGTAGCGCAGGCGCTCCTCGGCGAAATCCTCCGCCATCGGCGCCCCGCTGGCGATCATCTGAATCAGGGCGATCGCCTCGGCGTCCGCGTTGCCCATCGCGGCGGCGAGGCCGGCCTCGCGGAGGGTCGCGACCGAATCGAGGGCATACTGCATCAGCGACTTCGCCGACACGTCCAGGACGTCCACGAGAAGGTCCCGGTCCGCGCAGCGCGCAGAGCATTCCTCCAGCCATCGGCGCCAGCCGATCCCCAGCGCGGCCCGCCATCCCGCGGCGAAGTCGGGTGCGATGCCGCGGGCCACTAGATCTCCGATGTACGCGGTGATCCGCGGGCCGATGTAGGGCTCCACCCGCCGCCCAGGGTGCTGAATGTTCGAGGTCAGCCACTGGACGAGATCCGAATGGTTGAGGTCGCGGTCCTCCTCGCCCAGAGACGCGTCCGAGAGCACGGCCGGGTCGAACTGCACCCGGCGGGCGGACGCGGAGAGGGCGTCGGCCAGTGCTTCCGCATCCGGCAGGAGTCGCTGGCACACGGACCGGATCGCCTCGGCGGCCTCGGGGGTCGGCGGGGGCCACAGCTCTTCCATCCCCGAAGTGTGCCCTCCCTCCGGCGAGTCGGCACGGCATGTGCCGCGCTCGTCGGGAGGAGTGCATCGTGCACCGGCCGCGGGCGAACCCTGTGCACGGTGTCGTTGTGACCGGAGTCGCGGCTGGCGACAGTGGACGCCACATCAGCAGCCGGCTCGGCGAGGAGAGGCAGACATGACAGCTGAGAGGTCGGACGCGATCGAGGAGTTCGACGTCGTCGTCATCGGCGCGGGGATCTCCGGAATCGGCGCGGCGACGTATTTCAGCCGGGAACTGCCCGGCAAGTCGCTCGTCGTGCTGGAGGGCCGCGACAACATCGGCGGCACCTGGGATCTATTCCGCTATCCGGGCATCCGGTCGGACTCGGACCTGCACACCTTCGGCTACGAGTTCAAACCGTGGCGCCACGAGGCCGCGATCGCCGACGCTCCGCTGATCCGGGAGTACCTCCGGGAAACGGTGGAGGAGAACGATCTGGGGCGGCTGATCAGGCTGCGCCACCGGGTCGTCCGGGCGGAATGGTCCACAGAGGACTCTCGTTGGACGCTGCGCGTCGAGGCGTCGGATCCAGCCACAGGGTCGATCACGACGAAGACGATCCGGGCGGGCTGGGTGTTCGCCGCCACCGGATATTACCGGTACGACAAGGGTTTCACGCCGGAGTTCCCCGGTCGTGACGACTTCGGGGGGACGATCGTCCATCCGCAGCACTGGCCGGAGGACCTCGACTACCGCGGCAAGAAGGTCGTCGTCATCGGCAGCGGCGCGACCGCGATCACGCTGGTGCCCGCCATGTCCACCGGGCCGGACGCGGCCCGGCACGTCACGATGCTGCAACGCACCCCCAGCTACATCTTGGGGCTTCCCCGCGTCGACCGGGTCGCCACGACCCTGACGAAGCTGCTGGGAGAGAAGCGCGGGCACGCCGCGACGAGGTTCAAGAACATCTGGGTCGAGCACGGAATCGTCAAGGGCCTGCGGGCGTTCCCGAAGATCGGGCGAGCGCTGATCCGGCGGGAGAACATCAAGCGGCTGCCCAAGGGATTCGACGTCGACAAGCATTTCAACCCGCCGTACGACCCGTGGGACCAACGATTGTGCCTGGCCCCGGACGGCGACTTCTTCGACGCGATCTCGGCGGGCACCGCCTCCGTCGTCACCGACGTCATCACGAGGTTCAGCGAACGCGGCATCGTCCTGGGATCGGGCGAGGAGCTGGAAGCCGACATCATCGTCACCGCGACCGGGCTGAACATGCGGCTCTTCGACGGAATGCCGATCGTGGTCGACGGTCGCGAGGCCGACATCGCGGACTCGGTGTCCTACCGCGGGATGCTGCTGAGCGGGATTCCCAACTGGGCGATGGCGATCGGCTACACGACCTCGTCCTGGACGCTCAAGGTGAGCCTGATGTGCCGCTATTTCATCGACCTGGTCCGGCACATGGACGCCAACGGCTACGACCGGGTGGTCGCGGTCGCGTCGCCGGGGATGCCGTGCAAACCGGTCATGGACCTGCAGGCCGGCTATGCCAAACGCGCCGAGAGGCGACTGCCCAAACAGGGGCAGGCGGCCCCGTGGCGGATGGCGATGTCCTTCCCCGAGGACGCCAAGGCGCTGCGCGGCCCGGTCGCCGACGAGCACCTCGAGTTCGGCACCGCCCGGCCGGTGGCGCTGCCCGGGGACAGGCGGTCGGCTCATGTCTGAAGCGAACGCCGACCAGTACGCGGCGCTTCCGTCCGGCACGACGATCTGCTTCCGCGACCACGGCGATCAGGCCGACCCCGCGATCCTGCTCATCGCGGGGCTGGGCGAGGACCTCACCTTCTGGCCCGGCTCTTTCGTCGGTGCGCTGGTGGACCGGGGTTTCCGGGTCGTCACGATGGACAACCGCGACGTCGGCCAGTCCACGTTCGTGGCCACCCCGCCGCCCGCCCTGTGGCGCCAGCTGCTCGCACGCCCCCGAAGTGACGCCTACTCGCTGGCGGACATGGCCTCCGACACCGTCGGCGTCCTCGACCATCTCGGGATCGAGCGGGTTCACCTGGTCGGCCGCTCCATGGGCGGGATGATCGCGCAGACCGTCGCCGCGGCCGAACCCACCCGGGTCCTGTCCCTGACCTCGATCTTCTCGACCACGGGCGCGAAGAAGGTCGGCCGACCGGCGTGGTCGACGATGCGGCTGCTCGCCGGCCCCCCGGCGCGGACCAGGACCGCGGCGGTACGCGCCCACCTGCGGATCACCGGCCACATCGCCGGAACGGGATATCCCATCGACGACGCGGCCGAGGCCGCCGTCGCGGCAGGTGGCTGGGACCGGGCCGCCGGTGACCTGGCCGCGGGCACGGCCCGGCAGATCCAGGCGATCCAGGCGTCCGGGGACCGGACCGCCCAGCTGAGCCGGATCACCGCCCCCACCCTGGTGCTCAACGGCGACCGGGACCGGCTGGTCGCCCCCAGCGGCGGCGCCGCGACGGTGAAGGCGATCCGCTCCGCGCAGCACGTCGTCATCCCCGGCATGGGGCACCACATTCCCGAGGCCCTGGTCAAGCCCATCACCCAATACATCGCCGAACACGCCAAACGCGTGTCCGAAGGGGGAAACCATGTCCGGCTCTCCTGAGCGGAAAGCGAGCGCGGCCTCATGAAGATCGACAACGTCGAGTACAGCACTTTCAGCGGCTGGATCGACCCGCCCGCGGACGTCCTCCCCAGCCTCGACGGCGACCTCACGTGCGAGGTCGCGGTCATCGGCGGCGGTATGGGCGGCATGGCGACGGCTCTGCGGCTCGCCGAGCGCGGCCAGGACGTGGCGCTGCTGGAGGCCGAGTTCTGCGGCTACGGTTCCAGTTCGCGCAACGGGGGCCAGATCGCGAGCGTCCCGGGCGGGGATCTCCGTCTGCTGAGCCTCTTCTACCCCGGGAAAGTGCCCGGCATGGTCCGGCTGGCCGAGAATTCCGCAAGCTTCGTGGAAGATCTCATCAAGACCCACGACATCGACTGCGACTACGAACCCAACGGCCTGGCGTTCGCCGCCGTGGGACACGGGCAGATGCTGCGAACGCGGACCTTGGCGGCGATTCTCCGGCGCGCCGGCGGACGCGGTCACGTCGGCACGAGCGAGGAACTCGGCATTCCCCGCACCTTCGTCGGCGGCATGCGCGAGGCCGTGGGCGGAATGCTGAACCCGGGCAAGCTGAGCCGCGGAGTACGCCGCGCCCTGGTCTCGTCGCCGGCCCGGGTCTTCGAACGGACCAAGGTCACCGATGTGCGGCGTCACGGCGGCGAGGTCGTGCTCTCGACCCCCGGCGGCACCGTGCGCGCGAACAAGGTGGTGCTCGCGACGAACGCCTACTCGGGAGAGTGGGACATCACCCCCGAACGTCTCTCGGTGCCGATGTGGCTCATCGAGATGGAGACCGAGCCGATCGCTCCGGAACGCCTCGCCGCGCTGGGTTGGAGCAGCCGGTCGGGAGTGATCACCCAGCACCAGGTCATGGAGCATTACCGCCTCACCGCGCGGGGCACCATCGTGTTCGGCGTCCGGCGGGTCGAGCGCGGCATGACCTATCCCCTGCCGTCGAAGGCCCCGGACCGGAAGCTGGTCGAAGAACTCGCCGGTGCGTTCGCGACCCGTTTCCCGGCCCTCGCCGACGTCGCCGTGGAACGGGCGTGGGGCGGCTGGATCGCGATCACCTCGTCGTGGCTGTCGATCGCCGGCCGGATCGAGGACGACATCTACTACTCGATCGCGTGCAACGGGCACGGGCTGGCCCAGGCCCCCTACGTCGGGTCGCTCATCGCCGACCTGATCGTGGACGGGTCACGGCACGAGGATCTCGACGGCATTTGGGCGGAGAAACCGAAGTTCCCTCCCTTCACGATGGTCGGCCCGCGCGGCCTGCGCATGGTGTGGGCACTCGACCGCTTCACCGATCTGATCAACGGCAGCCGGCGCCGCGCTCTTCGAGCCGCCGCTCGGGCGCGCTGAGTCACGCAGTACCTCTCGCAGCACGCGAACCGCGTGGGCAAAGGAGAAAAGCATGTCGAGTTCTCGTAAGGCAGGCTCCCCAGCGTCAGTCGACGTCGTGGTCGTCGGCGCCGGATTCGCCGGCCTGAGCGCCGCGGAGCGGCTCGTGAGCATGGGCCGGTCCGTCCTCGTCCTGGAAGGCCGCGACCGCGTCGGCGGCCGATCGCTCTCCGGCGAGGTGGCCGGGGTACGGGTCGATCTCGGCGCGACCTGGGTTTCCCGGCGGCACACGGCGATCCGCGACCTCGCGAGCCGGGCCGGGTGCACCACGATCGGTCAGTTCGACAAAGGACGCAACGTCCTGTGGGCGGCCGGACGGCGCCGCACCTACCGGGGCACGATTCCCACGGTCTCGCCGGCGGCGCTGGTCGACATGGCCCGCGTGCAGCTGGCGCTGAACAAACTGGTCGCGAGCATCGACGTCGACGCGGCCTGGGACTCCCCCGAGGCCGGTCGGCTCGACGCGATCTCGTTCGGCGAATGGCTCGACCGGAAGAACGCGCTGTCCGCCACCCGCGCCTTGATGACCATCGTCAGCAAGGTGCAGTGGGGATGCGGTCCGGGCGACGTCTCGCTGCTGCACGCGTTGCGCTACATCCGCGCGGCGGGCGGAGTCGACCACATGCTCGACGTGGAGGGCGGCCAGCAACAGGAACGGTACGCCGAAACCACCCAAGAGATCGCGAAACGGGTCGCCGGGCGGCTCGGCGACCGCGTCGTCCTCGGGACGCCGGTCCGCCGGATCTCCCAAACCGGCGACGGCGTCACGATCCGCACCGATTCGGCGGAAATCAAGGCGAAGTACGCGATCGTCACGGTCGCGACGGCGCACCGCGCCGGGATCGGCTTCGACCCCGCCCTGCCCGAGCGGGCCGAAGGGCTCGCCAAAACGTGGCGTATGGGCGTGCTGAGCAAGGCGTTCGTCGCCTACGACAAGCCCTTCTGGCGGGCCGACGGGCTCTCGGGCGAGGCACTGACCGACACCGGGGCCGTGTTCATCACCTTCGACGTGTCACCCGAACCCACCGGGCCGGGCATCTTGATGACGTTCTGCGACCCCCGCGTGTTCGACGGCTTCGACCTCGAACATCGGCGCAGCAGGGTCGTCCAGCAGCTCGTCCAGCTGTACGGCACGCGAGCGAGCACGCCCATCGACTACCTGGACCATTGCTGGGGAACAGAACCGTTCGCCCCGGGAGGCCCGAATCCGGCCGTCGCCCCGTACGCGACCACGAGCTACGGCCCCGCGCTCACCGAACCGCACGGCCGCGTCCACTGGGCGGGCACCGAAACCGCGGGCGAGTGGGCCGGAACCATGAACGGCGCCGTCCTGACCGGCCAGCGCGCCGCCGAGCGCGTCGCGGCCGCCGTGGCGCGTGAGTCCCGAGAGGTGGCTGTGCGATGAAGGACGCGCTCTTCCTGCTCGCCGATGTGTGGATGATCTTCGCCGGCTACTTCTTCGGCTGGAAATTCATCCGCCGCTACGGCAATTACCTGCTCGGTCTCGAATGGATGGTCGTCGCGACCTCGGGCACCAACTTCCTGCTCTGGTCGTTGCTCGGCGGCAGCCCGGACAGCCTCCTGTACGACGTGGCGTACTTCTTCGACGCCTTCTCCCGGTCGGTCGGCATCACGCTCATCCTCGTCCTGGGCCTGATGAAGGTCACCCATCGCTACAAGCCGAGTCTCGCCGTCGACGTCGGCGTGTTCGCCTTCGCCACCGCGGCCGGGCTGTTCCTCCGCCAGTTCCACGGCGAGGATCCGCGCGTCGACCACCTCGCTTTCGCCGTCGCCACGTTCTACGTCGTGGTCAACCTCGTCACGGCGGTCTTCCTGGCGTACTTCGCCAAGCGGCTCTGGAACATCGGCGCGAAACGGCAGGCGTTCTGGACCGGGCTGGTGACCGCGGCCGCCACCACCATCGCGATCACCTACGACTTCTTCCCCTTCCCGTTCGACGACGCGAACCGCACGATCTTCTACACCGCCGCGCTGGCGACCTGGGGAACCCAGGGATTCGTCTATTTCTTCGCCTACCGGGCACTGCACAACCACAACGTGGCCTCGGGCGCGAAGACGTCACAGGAAGCGGGTGCGTCGTCATGACCGCGAACACGCAGCGGACTCCGGACCACCACTCCGGAAGGGATGCCGCACCGCGGTTCGTTCATGCGCTCCGGCAAAGTCCGCCGCGCCGGTCGTGAACGCCGGCCGCCGCACAACGTCCGACTGATGCCAGCATGTCCGGCTCGCGCAGTGGTCGTGAGTGCTTTTGGCCGTCAGAAAAACACTCACGACCCCCGCACAAAGCGCCCAATCCGACGAGAACGACGAGACTTAAGTCCTTTGTGGACGATTTCGAGGCAGTTCAGGTCCCACGGGCGAGCCTCGGCATGCTCGTCGATCTCGCGGTCAAGGCGCTCGCGCCCGTGATACCGGGCCAGGTCGCGGCGGCGAGCCACGGGACTCGATGATCGTGCGGTTCGCCGGGCACAACCCGCGGGCCGGGGAACCGTTCGTCACATTCGAGGCGACCGGCGGCGGCTGGGGCGGCGAAACCGCGTTGATCGACAACGTCAACGGGTCACCGCGCGATCTGCCCATCGCCCGCGACATGCTCAAAGCCAACAGCCTGCGCGTCCGGAAGGGGGACGTCCGGGACATTTCACCCGCTTGGCTGAGTCACATCCGGATCGTTCCGTGCGACTACTCCATTGGGAGGCACGATGAGATCGACGAAGGCACTGTCGATGTTGGCGGCGGTCGCGTCGACCGTGGTGGTCGGGTGCGGAAGCCATGACGACTCCGGCCGCGGCGAACCGACGCTCGATCCGACGTCGTACACCACACCGCCGACCGAATCCACCGGCCAGACCACCGGTGCGACCACCGGCGGGTCGTCCGGCGGGAAGATCATCCGTATCGGCGGCCCCAACGCCGAAAACCGCAACCCCAGCACCCCGTGGCCGGACATCTACGTGAACACCAACCGTTACGGGTGCACCGAACGGCACAACAACCGCGCCGACGTCCCGGTCACGATCACCGGCGTGCGGATCGTCGGCCGGGGCATCCGGCTGGTCACGGCGTGGGACCAGTGCACGAGGATGGGGTACACGAACCCGGTCGATCACGGTTGCGAGGGCCGCATCCTGCAACCGGACCCGGCCAAATCCGGCCGGGGATGTCTGCTCGCGCTGTACGCCGACAAGTTTTCCGGGGCCCGGCAGCAGGTCGTGCTGCGCCTGACCTTCCAAGCGGTCTGCCGCTCGGCGAAGGAAAAGCCGTGTGGCCAGGTGCCGGCGGCGAAGCTGCCCGCCACGGTCCAGTGGACCGCGGACGAGACCGTGACCGCACGGGACGATGGTCGCGGCGGAGTCACGACGTCGAGCCCGCCCGGCTCCACGTCGAACACTCCCAGCACGACGACGTCCACCTCGTGAACGACGAGGCCGAGCCGTCGAGCCCATGGCTGCACCGGCTTTCCCAGTTCGCGTCCATCGCGGCGCCGACCAGCATCGCGGCGGCCCTGCTGTTCTATTTCGGCTACGTCGCGACTTACGCGCGGTACCTGTACTTCGGCGTGGACCTCACCGCGCTCGACCTGTCGACGACGGAAGTGGTGCTCCACGGCGCCGAAGCGCTGTACGCGCCGCTCGCCGGGCTCGTGGTGCTCGCCCTGGCCGTCCACCTCACGGTACGCGGAGTCCGGCGGGCGCTCGCCCGGAAAGCGTGGTCACGCACGCTGCGGGTCGTCGCGATCGTGCTCGTGCCGGTGGGCGCGATCCTCTTCGGCCGCGGGGTCGTCGGGGTTCTGTGGCCGGAGGTGTCACACACCGAATTCCCCGGTGTCACGCCGGTCAGCCTCGGATTCGGCCTCCCGCTCGCGGCGATCGGAGTGTGGCTGTCGCGGGCGGTGCGCGGGCGCGAACGCCGTCCGGGCGGGATGGTGGTGATCGCCTGCCTGACACTCATCGCGCTGCTCGGCGTCTTCTGGGCGACGAACAGCTTCGCGGCCGCGTATGGCCGGGGAATCGCCGAGACCGTGGGCACACGGATCGCCAAGGAACGCCCGGCGGTCGTGCTCGACACCGAAGAGCCACTCCACCTGAACCTTCCGGGCCTGCAGGAGCGACTGCTGCCTAGCGCCGAAGGAGACAAGTTCCGCTACCGCTACCGCGGACTGCACGTGCTCACCGAAGCGGGCGGGAAGCTGCTTCTCGTCACCGCGGAGCGGAACGGCCGCTCGGGCACGATCGTCGTGCCTTACGACGGTTCGGCCCGCATCCTGTTCGTGCCGAGCTAGCCGCCCGGCTGGGGCCTCGTCCCTCGTGCGGGCGTTTCGCCGAGAAGACCGCGTTCCAGTTTGCCGACTCCATGGAGTGACAGGGCGTGGCCGGGGTTGAGTTTGCGGCTGAGCCGGTCGGCCTTGGGCCAGCGGACGTCGGTCGCCCAGCCCGCTTTCTCGAACAACCAGATCAGGCGTGCGGAGATGTCCAGCTGACCCCGGCGGACCCCGTGCCGGGCACCGGTCGGATCGGCGTGATGAGAGTTGTGCCAGGACTCACCCATCGAAGCGATGGCCAGCGGCCAGAAGTTCGCGGATTTGTCGCGGGCGGCGAACGGGCGGTCGCCGATCAGGTGACACAGCGAGTTCACCGACCAGGTGACATGGTGCAGCAGCGCCACCCGGACCAGGCTCGCCCAGAAGAACGCGGTGACCGCGCCCCACCACGACAAGGTGATCACGCCGCCGAGAACGGCGGGCGCGAGCAACGTCACCACGGTGAGCAGCGGGAACAGCCGATCGATCCGGGCGATGTCACGGTCGGCGAGCAGATCCGGGGCGAACCGTTGCGCGTTGGTCTTCTCCCGTTCGAACAGCCAGCCCATATGGGCGTGCCAGAAGCCTCGGGCCAGCGCCGCCGGGGTGGTGCCGAACCGCCACGGGGAATGCGGGTCGCCCTCGCGGTCGGCGAAGGCGTGATGCCGCCGGTGGTCGGCCACCCAGCCGATGACGGGGCCCTGCATGGCCATGCTGCCCGCGACCGCGAGGGCGATCCGCAGGCCGCGGTTGGCCTTGAAAGCCCCATGAGTGAAATAACGGTGGAAACCGATGGTCACCCCGAGACCGGTGAGGAAATAGAACCCGGCCGCAAGACCGAGATCCACCCACCCCAGACCCCAACCCCACGCGAACGGGACAGCCGCGGCCAACGCCACCAAAGGCACCACCGCGAACAACTTGACGAGAAAGTTTTCGGTATCGGTCTGCTCCCCGGACAGCATGGGCAGAGGGGCACGCTGCCCATGTTTTCGGGGAGATTCAACTGTTCGTGTCATGCTCGATCGCTCTTTCCAACCTGTCTTCTTCGTGCCTGGGCGACCAGGGAACGGATACCCGCTGATGGCGGCGCCAAACGCGCGAAAGGGCGGGACACCCGTACGGCGTCCCGCCCTGGTGATCGTGGGGTGATCAGACGATGCGGACGTTGCTGGCCTGCAGGCCCTTCTGCCCCTGAGTGATCTCGAACTCGACGTGCTGGTTCTCTTCGAGGCTGCGGAAACCGCCGCCGTCGATCTCGGAGTAGTGCACGAACACGTCCGGGCCCTCCGCCGGGGCGATGAAGCCGAAGCCCTTTTCGGCGTTGAACCACTTCACAGTGCCTTGAGTCATGAAAAATACTTCCCTTACAGGCGTTCACTTTCGCGGGCCCGGCGGTCGCCGAGCCAGGGCCGGAGGTTCAGACGACCACTGCTCCAGCTTGCCCTGCAAGAAAGAAGAGAGGCGCCCGCGACAACTTCTGTGCGAGCGTGCCCTGAAGAACACGAACACTCAAAACGTTCGACCATGGGGTACAACGACGGCCTGCCGGGAATTGTTCCCGCCGTGCCCGCCTGATCCGGTGCCGGAATCCCGGACGGCGCCTCCCGAGTTTCGCGTGCGACCCCGCGCGCGGTCAGCGGGCGCATCGGGCGCAGACACCGGAGACCTCCACGGTGTAGGCGACGTCGGAGAAGCCGTGTTCGCCTGCGATCCGGCGGGCCCAGGCCGCCACGGCGGGGCCCGCGACCTCGACCGCGTGCCCGCAGGATCGGCACACGAGGTGATGATGACGGCGGCTCGAGCGTCGCCGGTAGACGGCCTCGCCGTGGTCCAGACGCAGCATGTCGGCCTGCCCGGCAGCCACGAGGGTCTGCAAGGTCCGGTAGACGGTAGTGAGGCCGACGTCCTCGCCGCGCTCTCTCAGCAGTTCGTGCAGGTGGCGGGCGGATCGGAAACCCTCGATCTCGTCGAGCAGGCGCACCACCGCTGTCCGTTGCCGGGTGGTGCGCCGCCCCGGCACGGAGGAGTCGAGGGTGTCCCGGCCGTTCATGTCCCGTCGCCGGCGGTCACCCGCCCGCGTGCCCCGCCGGCCACTTTCCCGGCGGCGGACAGATAGGTGACGCGGAGGGCGCCCGTGGTGGATTCGCGGTCGATGACCACGTCGACGCCGTAGACCGACTCGATCAAGGGGGCGGTCAGCACGGTCTCGGGTGCGCCCGCCGTGACGACCTGCCCGTGATCGAGGATGACGACGTGGTCGCAGTAACGGGCGGCGAGGTTGAGGTCGTGCAGGGCGACGACACAGGTGACCCCCAAAGTGGTCAGCAGGTCGAGCAGTTCGAGCTGATGCCGGATGTCGAGGTGGTTGGTCGGCTCGTCGAGGAGGATCTCGAGCGGCTCCTGCGCGAGAGCGCGGGCGAGCTGGGTGCGCTGTTTCTCGCCCCCGGAGAGGGTGTGCCAGCTCTGGTGCTCCTTGTCGGCGATGTCGACCCGTGCCAGCGCCGCGTCGACGATGTGCCGATCGCGTTCGGTCAGCGCGTCGAAACGGCCACGGAAGGGGGTGCGGCCGAGTTCCACGACCTGGCGGACGCTGACGTGGCTGTGCGCGGTCACGTCCTGCTCGACCACGGCGAGCCGCCGGGCGAGCACGCGGCGGCCGAGGTCGCGCAGGCTGGAATCGTCGTAGAGGACGGTTCCCGTGTCGGGGCGGCGCAAGCCGGCGAGCAGGCGGAGCAGGGTGGACTTGCCCGAGCCGTTGGGCCCGAGCAACCCGACGATCTTTCCGTCGTGCGCCGCCAGGTCGATGTTGTCGAGCAGCCGGTGCCCCTTGACCGACCAGGACAGTTCGTTGGCGGTGATACGCCCCATCAGGACTCCAGACGCTTCAGGACCAGCGCGAACGCGGGCGCGCCGAGCAGCGCGGTGATGACGCCGGCGGGTAGTTCGTGCGGGGAGAACACGGTGCGCGCGAAGGTGTCCACCCAGATGAGGAAGATGGCGCCGACGATCGCCGACAGCGGGAGCAGGAGGCGGTGCATCGGACTCGCCAGGATGCGGACGGCGTGCGGGATCAGCAGCCCGATGAAACCGATCGCACCGGAGGACGCCACCGCGGCCGCGGTGATGACCGAGGTCAGCACCATCAGCCAGATCCGGGCCGCGGTGACGTTGATCCCCAGCGCGGCGGCGGAGTCCCAGCCGAAGGTGAAGGCGTCCAGTGCCGGCGCGAAGAACAGGATGGCGAACACGCCGGCCAGGATGATCACGACGGTGACGGTCACCCCCTCCCACCGGGCACCGGCCAGCGTGCCGAGCAGCCAGTAGGTGAAGCCACGGGTGGAGTTCGCGTCCCCGCTGACCATGAGGATGACCGACGTGACCGCGGCGAAGAACTGGGACACGAGCACGCCGGTCAGCACCACCCGGGAAGGACTGGCCACCCGCCCTCCACCGAGCAGTGCCAGCAGCAGGCCGAAGGAGACCAGACCGCCGACGAACGCCCCCGTCGAGAGGGAGATTCCTCCGCCGACGCCGAGCAGGAGAACGGCCACCGCGCCGGTGGACGAACCGGAGGACACCCCCAGCAGATACGGGTCCGCCAAAGGGTTCCGGGTGATCGCTTGCAGCACCGCGCCGGCGACGGCCAACGCCGTGCCGACGGCCGCGGCGAGCAGCACCCGAGGGAAGCGGGACTCCCAGATCAGGGCGTCCAGCAGTCTCGGCAGCGGCGGTGTGGGGGCCATCCCGTCGAGGCCGACATGCCGCAAGATCACGGAAACCACGTCGAGGGGACCGATCTCGGCACTCCCGAACAGGGACGCCGCGACGATCGACACGAGCAGCCCCGCGGCGGCCACGAAGAAGAAGAACACCGTCGGGACACGCCGCGGGCGCGCCGGAACCGCCCCGCGGTCCGTGCCCGGGGTCTTGGCTGAACTCGTCGTCATAACGGCAGGCTGCTCACGGGATTTCGTTCAGGGCGTCGACGAGCGCGGGAACCATTCGCACGCTGCCGTAGCTCGGATCCATCTGCGCGCCGGGGAGGGTGATGAACCGGTTGCCCGCCACGGCGCCGAGCTTGCTGGTGAGTGGATCCTTCTTGAGGAGGTCGAGCTTCTCCTGCACGGTGTCGTTGGGCTCGCCGCGGGTCAAGTCGGCCAGGATGATGACGTCGGGATTCCGGGCGGCGACCTCGTCCCAGCTCACCTCGGCCCATTTGGTCGACGCGTCGTCGAAGATGTTCTTCACCCCCACGAGTTCGGAGACGCGCTGCGGCAGCCCACCGGGGCCTGCCGCCCACGGGGTTCCCGCGTAGGTGGAGTAGAACCACATCACCTTCAGTGGCTTGTCCCGCTTCTTGACCTTGCCGAGCGCCTTGTCCACCACGGCCTGCTGTTCGGACGCCAGCTTCTCCCCCGCGGCCGGCACACCGAAGATCTTGGCCAGCCGCCGGTATTCCTCGTACAGCATCGGGAAGTCGGCGTTGGCGACGCTGACGTGCTTGGCGCAGTCGAACTCGGTCACGTAGGTCGGCACGCCCAGCTTGTGCAGCTGCTCCCGTTCACCGCCCTGTGCCGCGGTGAGGAAACTCGCGAAGGAGCTGTAGACGAAGTCCGGCTGCGCCTCCAGCAGCTTCTCGTGTTTGATCGTGTCCTTGGGTGCCGACAGGATCGGGATCTTCTTGTACTGCTCGGCGATATCGTCCGGCACCTTGAAGTTCTCGTAACCCGATCCGACGATGCGGTCCCCCACTCCAAGATGGATGAGGATCTCGGCGGCCGTCTGGTTCATCGTGACCGCTCTCTTCGGCGCCGCCTCGAAGGTCACGTCGATGCCGCAGTTCTTGATGCTGAACGGATAGGCCGTCGCCCCCGGTTGCGCCGCCGCTTCCCGCCCGCCCGCTTCGGAGGCCCCGCCGCCCGCACAGCCCGCGAGCGCGACCAGCATCGCCGCGGTCATGACACTGATACCCGATTTCATTTTCATTAAGCGCACGATAGCAGGACACGCGCGGACAGCGAAGAGTCTCGGCGGTGATCGCGACGAGGTCACAGATGACGCGCGGGGAGCAGCGCAGCGTCTCCGGCCACAGGGCGGGAACGGTGGCGATCGACCCATCACGAGCCGTTTTCCCTTGCCTCCCAGCGACATCGACCACCCATGCCGCCCGGTCACAGGCGACCGGTCGGCCTATTGCACATGATAACCATTTGCAGTAGAACAAGGATGTGCCCATGCCTCGACAAGGACAAGGGTCCCTGCTGACCGCTGTCCCACCCTTCCCGCTCACCGCTCTCCGACATCCCGCCGTCTCCTCGCTCCTCGACGATCACCGGACCCTGCTGACCGAACTTCTGGACGGCCTGGGGTCGCCTCTGCACGTCGTGCTGCCGGAGGTCTTCGAGGAGAACATCACCGGTCTCCGGCAAGCGTTCGCCGAGACGGGGGCCGACGTCGACATCCTCTTCGCCAAGAAGGCGAACAAGGCGGACTGCTTCGTCTCCTCGGCCGCCGCCCTCGATGCCGGAATCGACGCCGCCAGCGCGCCCGAACTGGTCAAAGCACTGGCCGGCGGAGTGCCCGGCCACCGGATCGGCGTCTCCGGCCCGGAAAAGGACGACGCCCTGCACTCTCTCGCCGTCCAGCACAACTGCCTGGTCGCGATCGATTCGATCAGCGAACTCCGCAGGCTGGCCGCGACGGCCCGGCTCGCCCAACGGCGGGTCCGGGTGCTGCTGCGATCCCGGACGGCCGGTCAACCAGGCAGCCGCTTCGGTATGGCCGAGGCCGAACGCGACGCGGCCGTCGGCCTGTGCCTCGACCTCTCGGACCATGTGCGTTTTCAAGGCTTTTCGTTCCACCTGAACGGTTATTCACCGGAGGAACGCGCGACGGCGGCGAACGAGATGATCGAGCACTGCCTCGACGCCAGACGGCGAGGCGCCCTCTCCGCCGAAGTGGTCGACATCGGCGGCGGGTTACCGATGCGCTATGTCGAACCGCGGCTCTGGGACGAGTTCCTCCTGCAGAACGAGCCCGCCCACTACCACGGGACCAAGGCCGCCAAAGGCTTCTACTTCTACCCGTACGGCGGGCAGCCGACCGCTCAGGCGGCGCGCACGCTCATGGACCACCCCGTCGACGGTAACGAGAGCCTGTCGGCCAAGGCGGCCCGCAACGGCATCCGCTTCATCGTCGAGCCCGGCCGGTCCATGTTGGACCAGGCCGGTTTCACCGTGTACCGCGCACAGCAGGTCGACGACCGGCGGGACACCGACGGGTACGCGATCGTCACCGTCGCGGGCAACAGCCTCAGCCTCAGCGAACCGTGGTTCAACACCGACTATCTCCCGGATCCCGTGCTGCTCTCCGCCGAACCCGCCGCCGACGAGTTGTTCCCGGCCTGTGTCGCGGGTTCGACCTGTCTGGAGAACGACATGGTGACCTGGCGGAAGATCGGCTTCCCCCGGCCCGTGCGGCCCGGCGATCACCTGGTCTATCTCAACACGGCCGGTTACCACATGGACTTCCTCGAATCACGGTTCCACGACACCCCGCTGCCGTCGAAGGCCGTCATCCGGCTCGGCGACGGCGGCACGCCACCACGCTGGCGACTCGACGGAATCTGAGCGGCCTCGAAACAAAGGAGAAATCCCGAATGTCACAGAGCTACGCCGAGCCCGGCCAGTTGTGGTTGCTGCCGCAGTCACAGCAAGAAGGGCTGGACTTCGACTACCGGCAGGTGCTCAAGGTCGTCGAACAGGCCTACTGCGCGGTGCGTGAACGTGGATCGGACAGCCCGGTCAAGACGATCATCGAAGACCCGGACGACCACTCGCTGAGCTATTCGATGGTGGCCAGGGACGCCGCCAGCGACACCGTGTGTTTCAAGGCCGTCTACGAGTTCGATCCGAGCCGCCGGCGGGACGAATACCGGTTCCACTCCTTCATCTTCATCGCCGACGACACCACCGGGGCGCCGATCGCGCTGATGGACGTGGTGAAGCTCGGGCCGTTGCGGTCGTCGGCCACGAGCGCGTTGTTCGCCCGCGCCGCCTGCCCGGACGCCCGCAGCGCCCTGGTCATCGGTACCGGCGTGCAGGGGCAGATCGCCCTGCCGATGCTGCTCGCGGCGTTGCCGGACCTCGAGCGCCTGCAGGTGTTCGGCACCTATCCCGAGGGATTGCGCGCCGTACAGGACAGCGTCGAGGGCCGCGAAGTCGAGATCGTCGACGACCTGGAGAAGGCAGCGGGCCAAGCCGACATCCTGATCGGCACCTCCGGCCTGTCCGTGACGCAGACGGTCCAGCGTGACTGGGTGAAACCGGGATCGATCTCCGTGCTGCTCGGATACGGCGTACACGACGTGTTCCACGGCGCGGACTACCGGATCGCCACCAACACCACCCAGATGCACGTCACCTGCGGCAAGCTGCGTGCCCCGGACGGCAGCCTGCCACCGGTGGACGCCGAACTGCCGGACATCCTGCTCGGCCACACGCCCGCCCGGCGGGACCCCGGCGACGTGGTTTTCGCCTACAACAGCGGGATGGCGGTCACCGACGCCGCGCTGGGCCGGTACATCGCCGATCTCGCGCTGGCGGCCGGGCGCGGGGAAAGGGTCAACTTCTGGTGAGCACCGGCACGATCGAGACCGGCGCCTTCCCAAGGCCCCGGCATCCGGGGGCGATCGTCCCATGAATCACGTCCTCGCACCGGCGACCTCGCACTCCTTGGTACGCCAAGAGGTTCTGGGCCTGCCGGCCTACGATCCAGGCGCCGACCCGGACGAGGTGGCCCGGGTCGGCGGCACCGGCCGCGTGATCAAATTGTCCAACAACGAGAGCCCGTTCGGTGTCTCTCCGGCGGTCACCGAAGCCATGCGGCTGCGCTTGGCCGACGGTTTCTCCCGCTATCCCGATCCCACCGGCAAACGGCTGGCCGAGGCCATCGGGCGGAAGCTGGGCGTACCGGCCGACCACGTCGTGCTCGGCAACGGTTCGGAGAACATCCTGGAACTGCTGTGCCAGGCCGTACTCGATCCGGGTGACCTGGTCACCACCCAGGCGCCGGGGTTCAGCCTGCACGAGATCTTCCCGCGCATGATGGGCGCCCGGGTCGAAAAGGTCCCGGTCACCGCCGGGTTCGGCTTCGACGCGGGCGCCTGGCGCGACGCCCTCGCCGCGGGCCCGAAACTCGTGTTCCTCGCCAATCCGTGCAACCCGACCGGCGCGATCCTCGACGCCGGCGAGTTGGAGCGCGTCGTGGCCGACACACCCGAGTCGGCCTTGCTGGTGCTCGACGAGGCCTACTGCGAGTTCGCCCGTCCCGATCCGGAGTACCCCGACGGGCTGGCGGTGCTGCGCGGGCAGGACCGGCCGTGGATCGTGCTGCGCACTTTCTCGAAGGCCTACGGACTGGCGGGCATCCGGGTCGGGTTCGGCGTCGCCTCGGACGCCGGCCTCGTCCACGCGCTGAACCGGGTTCGTACTCCCTACAACGTCAACCAGCTGGCCCAGGAGGCCGCGGTCGCCGCACTGGGCGATCACGCGCATCTGGCGGACACCGTCCACCGGACCCGCCTCGAGATCGCCAGGATCACGGATCGCTTGCGCCGCACGGGGTTCCGCGTGGCGCCGTCCTCGGCCAACTTCGTGTTCGTCGACACGGACCACGGCTCCGACCGGGTGGCGAAGGAGCTGCACCGCGCCGGAATCATCGTCAAGGCGTGGCGCGAGCCGGGATACGAGACCTTCATTCGAGCCTCACTGTCGACCCCCGAAGAGAACGACGTCTTCGTCAGGTGCCTGACGGAGATCTGCGCGAAGGGCAAGCGATGATCAAGGACAGGGTGTCCGATCTGGTCGGGCGAACGCCACTGATCAGACTGGCGGTGGCGGACGGGGCGGGAACGGTCCTGCTGAAGATGGAGCAGTACAACCCCACCGGCACCGCCAAGATCCGGATGGCCAGGAACATGGTGGACGAGGCCGAGGAGCAAGGACTGCTCGCCCCCGGCGGCTGGCTGGTCGAGGCCACGTCCGGCAACACCGGGATCGGTTTGGCGCTCATCGCCGCCGAACGTGGCTACAAGTTCACCGCCGTGGTGGACAACCACGCCAGTGTCGACAAATTGCGCGGCATGCTCGCCTACGGCGCCGAACTGCTCAATGTCTCCGGAGACGAGGACGGCCTGGCCACCGCCGAACGCTACGCCACGGCGCGACGGCTCGCCGCCGAACAGGGCGCGTTCTGCACCGCGCAGGACAGCAATCCGGGAAACCCCAACGGATACCGGCCACTCGCCCGCGAGTTGCGTGACGACCTTGGCCGGGACATCGATTACCTGTTCGGAGCGGTCGGCACCGGCGGTTCACTCTCCGGCACCGGCCGCGCCCTGCGGGAGCACATCCCGGATCTGAAGATCATCGGTGTCGAGCCGGTGGGTTCCATCGCTTTCGGCGGCGAAGAAGCGCCTTACCACCAAACCGGCACCGGAACACCGGAAGTCTCGGAAATCTGCGACGTCCTCGACTACGAGCTGATCGACGAAGGGATCAAGGTCAGCGACTCGGAAGCCTTCGAGACGTGTCGCTATCTGGCAAGGAATTTCGGCATCCTGATCGGCGGCTCGGCGGGCGGCGTGGTCTACAAGGCCCTGGAACGCGCGCGGACCGCCGGGCCCGAGACCACCATCGTCGTCCTGGTGTGCGACGGCGGCGAAAGGTACTTGGACACCGTGTACAACGACGATTGGATGGCTGCCAAGGGCCTGTTCGACGAGCAGGTCGCCGACCGGCTCGCCGCCATGCTGCGGCCCGCCCCGGCCGACGCCATCAGGAAGGCGCCCGCCGAAATCCACTGAATCACCGCAGATCGACGAGCTCGCCCGTTCACCGCCGTGAACGGGCGAGCTCGCTTTTCACGGGCCGGGTGCTGCCGCAGTGGCGAGTGGGGGGGGTTTGCGGCGGTTAGGCGGCCGCAAACGACCCCCAACCGGGGGCAAACGCCCCCAACGGGGGGTTAAAAAAGGAGTTTGGGGGGGGGCCCAAAACCGGGACCCCGCACAGACGGATGGGGGCGCGG
>NZ_JBHXIB010000028.1:103201-103562 GCF_042723975.1 Amycolatopsis sp. NPDC058340
GCCCCCGCTTCCCGGGGGGGGGGGGCGCCCGCGGGGGGGTGGGGGTCGTTTCCGGCCCTTCCCGCGCCCCAAACCCCCCCCACTCGGCTGCGAATCGGCCCGTACGGGCTTGATCAACGTGAAGTGTCGGCGGCTGCCGAAGCCGGTGCCCGGTCTCGGAGCTTGGCGTGCTCGTCAGGTGGGCCGAAGGGGCTTTCGCGGCGTCTGACGCGGTGATGGTCCCCTTCGCGTCTTGATGGTGGCGCGACTCTCGGCGGCCGTCCACAAGGGACACCAACCTCGCCCGATGCCCCATCTGAGTACCTCGCGCGCGTGGGGGTCGTGAGTGGCAATTGTCGTTCTAACCCTCTTTGCCACTCAC
>NZ_JBHXIB010000029.1:0-7227 GCF_042723975.1 Amycolatopsis sp. NPDC058340
ATTACATGATCCGCCGACCACCGAGACCTACACTCCTACTATGGTCGGCCGCTCCAGTTGTTAAAATGGTCCCTCAAGGAGGCCTTCACGGACTTACGCGAGAGGCGCCTTCGCGAAGTATCAAGAAGGAGCAGCCCGCAAAGCCAGGATCATCTCGAACCGCCGCTCCGGATCCCGTAGCCCGTCCGCGAACAGCGCCTCCAGTTCCTGAGCGCGGGAACGCACAGTCTGCGGATGCACCGCGAGCCGCTCCGCCACCTCACGGACGTTCCCGCAGGTCTCCAGCCACGCCAGCAGCGTCCCGGCCAGCCGCGAGTGCTGTTTCCCGGTCAACCCGGCCAGCGGCCCGAGCCGTTCCCGGACGAGTTCGGCGGCCAAGAACGGTTCCTTGAGCAGCCACAGGCGCGAAAGATGGTCGACGCACCACGTCACGGGCTCGTCCACGAGCGCGCCGGAGTCGACGAGCCGCAGGGCTTCTCGGGCGGCCCGCAGGGAACGGGCCGCGAAGACGGGTGGCACGGCGGGGCCGATCGCGGCCCGCGTGCCAGCCAGGGCTTCGGCGAATCGTTCCCGTTCGCCCGGTTCCGGAGCGGGCAGCAGCAGGCACGGCGAGGTGCCCTCGAAGTCGGCGAGCGCGGTCGCGGCGGCCGGTGGGGCCTCGTCCGACGGCTGGTCGAGGGCCACCGCGACGAGCAGGTCCGGTAGTTGCCAGCGGGCCAGGTCGGCGGCGTGTTTGACGACCTCGGGAGGCGACGGGGGTTCGGCTAGGAGGAGTTCCATCAGCCGGTGCCGCCGGCGCTCCAGCGCGCCGGCGGCTCTTTCCCGCGCCTCCGCGTGGCCCTCGACCGACAGTGCCGAAAGCTCGTCGATGTAGGCGAAGATGGCTTCCGCGAGCAGGCACAGCGTCGCGGAAGGCACTCCCGCGCGGCGCCCCACTTCGGCCATCCGGCGCCAGGTCACCCTGGCACCCACCCGGTAGGCCGCCTGGAGGACGTCGACGTTGCGGCCCTGATGGAACTCCTGGACACCCAGGCTCACGAACACGCTCCGCCGGTCCTCCGGCGGCGCCTCGGGGTTCCCGAGGCGTTCGAGGAACTGCACGAACGCCATCTGCACGCCGGTCTTGAGCGCTTTCCCGAACGCGCCGTCCAGTGGCCGCGCGTACTCGGGAATGGTCCGCTGGATCTCCCGGACCACCTCACCGGCCGTATCGGCCAGCCCCGGCCGGAACACGGTCGCCAACTCTCTCGGCAGCAGCGCCCAGAGCTGGACCGGACGCCCGCTCGACCCACCCGGCCGGGCGGGCGTGAGCAGCGGACCGTACGTCGCCTCGACCCCGCTGCGGGCGTCCTGCGGTCGGGTCACCTCGTCACCTCGTTGTGAGTGGGAAACGCTGATCTGTCAGAGCCGCGGATCGCCCCGGAAAGGCGATCGGACGCCGCCGTGGCAGGGCGCTCGGATGGCGCCCTGCCGACGTCGATTTCACCGACGAGCACTCAGTCCTCGGCGAGAAGGGCCTCCGCGCGCAGGGCGATCTCCATGTCGAGCCGGTCGTCGGCGTTGTTCAACCGGTCGCCGAAGAGATCGATGAGCTGGTGCATGCGGTACCGGACGGTCTGCGGGTGGACCTTGAGCTTCTTCGCGATCTCCGGGGCGCTGCCCCGGGACTGGAGCCAGATCAGCAACGTCTCCCCGAGCCGCGCCCGCTGTTTGGGCGTGAGGTCGTCGAACGGGGCGAGGCTGCGCGTGCACAGCTCGCGGACAAGGAACTCGTCGGCGAGCAGCCACAGGGTGGAGAGGTGATCGCTGTACCGCGTGACCGGATTGTCCGGCAGGACCCCGCGCTGGACCAGCCGCAGCGTGCGGCGGGCCCACAGCAGGGAGCGCGGCGCTTCGGTGAGCCGCACGGCCGGGCCGATCACCGCACGCCAGCCGGGAAGCCGCTCGGCGAGGTCCTTCAGGTGCTTGTCCGGGTCGCCGGTGACGAGACAGGGCTTCGGGCCTTCGAAGTCGACCAGGACGTCGGCGTCCAGGTCGGCGCTGTCGGGCTCCAGCGGGCCGAGCCGTCGCTCCAGTGCGACGACCGTGACCTCGGCGGGCAGTGCCCATTGGGCGTTCGCGGCGTGGGACGCGATCGACTGCGGTGAGGACGGGGGATCGGAGAGCATCAGTTCGAGCAGCCGGCGCCTGCGTCTCGCCCTGGTGCCGGCGGCCCGTTCCTGAGCGGCCGTGTAGCCCTCGATGGACAGTGCGGAAATCTCGTCCACGTAAGCGAAAATCGCTTCGGCGGCGGTGCACAGGAGATCGGCGTCCGCTCCGATCGCCTGCCCGAATTCCGAAACGTGCCGCCACGCCACACGACCGCCGACGCGGTACGCCGTCTGCAGGCAGTCGAGACTGCGCCCTTCGCTGAATTCGACCTTCCCGAGGTTCCGGAACACCGCCGACCACTTGTCGAGCGGCGCCGTCCCCTGACCGACGGTATCGAGGCAGTGCAGGATCGCCTGCCGGATACCCTGCGTGATCATCTGTCCGAACGCGCCTTCCAACGGCTGCGCGTACTCGGGGACGGCTCGTTGCACCTCCTGCAGGATCGCTCGGGCCAAGGGGTCGGCTCGCGGCCGGAACCGCTCGCCGAGGTCTCTGGGCAGTGACGCCCACAGTCCATTCGCACCGGTGCTGCGCACAGGTCGGTTCTCCACTGGGGTTCTCGGTGCCGGCGTGAAGGCGCGCGGTCGCTGGACCGGACCCGGTGGCTGGCGGTGCGGGTTGGCGGGGTGACGCACGTCGGGTTCGGGCCGTGCGGTCCGCAGATCGTGCCGCGAGAATCCGGTATCCAAGTCGGTCATGTTTTTATCCTTGCTGGCAACAAAATCAGCCTCTTCAACGGTGAAGCCGATCCAGATTTTGTGGCTCACGCAACATAAAATCCGGCCGAGAGGACTGTCAACGGCTGGCGGGAGCTTGATCGGCCACCTGGATGGACTACACCCGAACGGGTGGTCGGATCCGGCGGCGAGTGACATTTAGGCGGGCCTGAGATGGCGTCCGGATGACAACTTTTCCGGGACGTTTCCGGGCGCTTCCGCCGCCTCGCTGGCGCGGATGAGTACCTCGACGACCTCGTCCAGGCTCAGCCGGGCGGGCGCGGTCGCGGCGAGGAAGCGTTCGAGCTCGACGGCGAACCGGGCCGGGTCGGCCACATGTGGAAAGTGTTTCGCATTTTCGAACACGGTCAATCGGCTGTCCGGCAGCACTTCCGCGGTCATCCGGCCGTGGGCGACCGGGATGAGCGGATCGTGCGCGCCCCAGACGACGAGCGTCGGCACCTCCCTGGCGAGGTAGAGCTTGTCGATCGCGCTCGCGCGCTGGCCCCGGAGGTCGATCAGGCTGCGGGCGATGAACAGGAAGGCGCGCCGCCTGCCAGGGTCGGCCAGTGACGCAAGGTGACGGGTCAGTTCGCGGGTCTCGGGGGAAAGTTTCCCGCCGAGGGAGCGGCAGGCCGCGGCGAAACCGCGCGCGATCGCGACGGTGACCGGGTTGACCGCCAGTGAAAGCGTCACCGCCGCCCCCGGCAGCGCCGTGGCGCGCAGTACCGGGGTGACCTGCGGGCCGAGCCCGGCACTGCCCACGAGCACCAGGCGGGCGCACATCTCGGGGAACTGGTAGGCGAACTGCATCGCGATCCCGCCGCCGAGGGAGTGCCCGGCGATGGTGGCGTGCCGGTTCCCGGTGAGCGCGAGGACGTCGCGCACCACGCTGGCCATCGCGCCGAGGCCGTAGTCGGCCCGCGGGGCGGCCGAATCGCCGTGGCCGGGAAGGTCCGGGACGAGCACGCGGCGCCCGAACCCGCTTCGCTCGAAGTGGTCGAGCAACGGGACCCAGGTCTCGCCGCTGCCCGAGATCCCGTGCAACAGCACGAGCGGCTCGCCCTCGGCGTCCTTTGTGGACGGAACGTATTCCCGCAGCCGGATTTCCCGGCCGTGCAGGGTCAATGTGCGCGCTTGGAGGGCCATGTCCCGCCTTTCCGTTGTCAGGCGTCAAAATAACGTGTGGAACGCCGGGTTCGTCAGCGTGTCGCGAGACACGTCCGGCGATTGCGACCCGGGTGACAAGAATGCGGTGACCGCCCCCGAGGCGGATGCCAAAACCGGGGGCGCCGGTCTATTGCGCATCGACATTTTCCCACCGTCCCGGTATTCAGGAAAGCGTCGGTAAACACCCGTCACCACGGGGAGAAACGCAATGGCCTGCCGGGCGGACTTCCACGTCGACCAACCGAGGGCGAAACGCGCCCGCCGCGGCCTCCGCTGGGTGCTCCCCACCGTGCGGCCACCGGAACGGCGGGTCCGGCGCGTCAGGTCCCTGGCGTCCCTTCGTCGCGGCGGTGAGCGCGCATAAGGCGCTGCGCGCGCAGCGCGAGCTGCATGTTCAACCGGTCGTCGGCGTCTCTGAGCCGGTCGCCGAAGAGGTCCTCCAGCTGGCGGAGGCGGTTCCGCACGGTCTGCGGATGCACGCCGAGCCGCTGCGCGATCTCCGGTGCCCCACCGCGGGTTTCCAGCCACGCCAGCAGGGTTTCGCTGAGCCGCTCCTGCTGTTTCTCGCTCAGCGACGTGAACGGGTCGAGGCTTTGCTTGGCGAGTTCGGCCCCGAGGAAGTCTTCGGCGAGCAGCCACAGCGTGGCGAGGTGGTCCCGGCACCAGATGACCGGGCCCGGCGCGTCCTCGCCGGTCAGCCGGAGCGCGCGGCGCGCGGTGCGGAGGGCGGCCGGTGCGTCGGCGAGCGGTACGACGGGGGAGACGGCCACCCGCCAGCCGTCCAGCGCGTCCTTCAGCGGGGCGAGGTCGGCGTCGGGATCCGCGGTGAGCAGGTACGGCTCCGCGGTGTCGAGGTCGGCCAGCACGGTGTCGTCGAGGAGGTGGGCCGGAAAGGCGGACGCGCCCGCGGCGCGCTGGAGGGCGACCATCGCGGCCGCGCTCGGCACCCGCCAGCCCGCGCCGTCGGCCAGGCTGGCGATGCTGCACGCCGAGCCTTCCGGCGCCTGGGCGATCAGCTCCAGCAGGCGGCGGCGCCGGAGCGGGATCGCCCCCGCCGCCCTGGCTTCGGCCTCTTGGTAGCCCTCGATCGTCGTGGCGCAGAGTTCGTCGACGTAGACGAAGACGGACTCCGCCGCGAGCGCGATGACGTCGGGGCCGGCGCCGAGCCCGCGCACGATGGGCCGCATCGCCCGCCATGCCGCCCGCGCGCCGACGGTCACGCTGTCGTGCAACGGTTCCAGGCTCCGCCCCTCGGCGAATTCCATCCGCCCGCGCAGGCGGTAGAAGTCGATCCAGCGGTCGTGGGATACGTCCGGATCTCCGATGCAGTCGACGTAATGCCGCACCGCCCGTTCGCACGAGACGACCAGGACACGGCCGAAGACGCCCCGCAACGGCTGCGAATACGCGGTGACCGAACGCTGCACCTGCTTGACCATCGCGGCCGCGGCGTGCCCGGTATACGGACGCAGTTCTTCGCCGAGCGAACGCGGCAACGTCGCCAGCATGCCGAAACCGCGGTACTCGACCACCAAGACCACCCTTTGATTTCTTCGAGCCAGGGGAGAGAAACATGAATCCGTTTGCATGACCACGCCGGAACGGCGGGAACGGTGCCGGGCCGTTTGTACTGGATCGGCGTACGGCCTGTACCCCGAATGTGACGTTGAATTTGCAACGGAAAGTCGTGACGCTCAGCCACGTGACAACGAGCGGGTGTTTCGGTGTGACGTCTTTTGACACGGATGTGGCGACGGTTCTACGCTCCGTGCATTCGAGTGCGCCGGTGGCGCGCGGACGAAAGGGAATTGGTGCCCGTAATCGTCGGCCGACTTCTCAATGGGGGATCGCACACGTGAGCTGGCAGCCCGTCGGCGCCCTCTGGGCACGCCTGCCGAGGGAACTCGGCGACGCCGTCCGCCCGCGGATCCCGGCGATCGCCCGGCACTGCGTCGAAGGCGTGGTGTCCGAGATCGGTGAATGCGCCGAGGTGTTCAGTGACGGCGAGGCCCGTGCGGCGGCCGTCGAGCTGACCAGGCGTAGTATCGAACGCGCCATCGACAGGGTCGGCGTCCCCGAGTTGCTGCAGAACGACCTCCTGGTCGATTTCCGCGCACAGGGCCGGATCGCGTTCCATCAAGGACTCAGCCGGGAAGCCGCGCAGGCGGCGTTCAGGGTCTCGAGCCGGGTGCTGTGGCGTTCGATCGCTTCGATCGGCCGTCAGCTCCAGCTTCCCGGTGACGTCCTCTACGGCGCGGCCGAGTGCCTTTTCGGCGACGTCGTCGAGGTGACGATGGCGCTGGCCGACGGTTACAACGCCGCACAGGCGGAGGCGACGGGGCCCGCGGAGCAGCGGGCGCGGTTGTTCCGGCTGCTGGCCGGTGGCACCGGATACAGCCAGGCCGACGCCGGCGCGCTCGCCGTCGCCATCGGCTGGCGGATCCCGGACCGGATCACGGCGGTCGTCTTCACCGCGGCACCAGGAGCGCCCTCGTTCCCGGCGGGGCTGCTGCCCTCGGCGGTTCCCGTGGATCTCGCGTCCGATATGCCCGGCGCGCTAGTGGCCTGTCCCGAAGCCGACCTGAGCGGTCTGCGGGAGCTGCCGTCCGGCTGGTCGGCGACGGTCGGGGTCTCCGTTCCGATCGCGCAGGCCGCCGAGTCGTACCGGATCGCGCGGCGCGCGTCCGAGCTCGCGCAGCGGGGGATGATCACCGCGGTCGGCCCGGTGCTGTGGTGCGAGGAGCACATCACCACGCTTTTGCTGCTCGCCGACGAGTTCCTGCTCGACCGGCTGGCGGGCGAGGCGCTGGAACCGCTGTCGGGGCTGGCGCCGCGTCAGCACGACGAGCTGTCGGCGACCCTGCTCACGCAGGTGCAGACGCGCGGGAGCGCGCCCGAGATCGCCCGGCAGCTCGCCGTGCATCCGCAGACGGTGCGCGCGCGGCTGCGGCGGCTTTCCGAGTTGTTCGGCGAGCGGCTGGACGATCCGGATCAGCGGCTGCGGATCGAGCTGGCGTTGCGCGCGGAACGGCTGCGGCCCGCCGACGTCTGACGGTGCGCGATTCACCTCGTGAGTGGCGAGGACGGTTCTAACCGTCCTTGCCACTCACGAGGATCGGGCTGGTGAGGAGGTGGTCGTCGCCGGGGGGCGCCGGGCCCCCGGCGGTTGGGAGTCGGGGACCTGGGCGGT
>NZ_JBHXIB010000029.1:7237-12236 GCF_042723975.1 Amycolatopsis sp. NPDC058340
CTTTGGGTGCGCTATTCTCCTTGTGTGTGGGGTGGTGTTTGATACGCCTCATCGCCACTCACGAGCAAGGGACTGGTCAGCAGTTCGACGTCGCCGGTGCGCCCGCGACCCGGTCCTTGAGGAAGGCGAGCACGTCGGCGTTACCGGTGTAGACCGCCGTGATGTGGTCGGTCTCGAAGGTCTTCCAGGTCGTCTTGACCCCGGCGGTGCAGTAGGCCTTGTGCAACGCGTCGGCCTGGGCGAACTGCACGAGCTGGTCCTGGGTGGCGTGGTAGAGGAACACCGGGACCTTGGGCGGAGTGCCGCCGAGCTTGTTCTCGTTGAGGCGCTTCACCCATTCCGGGCGCACGTACCCGGCGCTGGTCGTGTAGTCGGCGATCTTGTTGTTCGCGTAGGTGGTGAGCAGTTCGAACGTGCACGCGCTCTTCTGCATCTCCGCCAGTTTCGTGCGGCCGTTGTCGCTGAGGAACGAGTCCAGTTTCAGTTCGGGATAGGCGTTGTCCAAGCCGATCAGGGCGTAGGCGAAGACACCGAAACCGAACTTCCCGTCGAGCTGCAGGGTCACCTGGACGAGGTCGGCGGGCACACCGCCGGCGGCGACGCCGACGAGGTTCAGCTCGGGCGCGTAGGCGGGCTGCAGTTCCCCGGCCCAGGCGGCCGCCCCGCCGCCCTGCGAGTACCCGCGGAAGAGCACCTTGGCGTCGGCCGACAACTTCGCCTCCGGCAGGCGCTGGGCGGCGCGGACGACATCGATCACCGCCGGGCCTTCCGAACGCCCGACCACGTACGTCGTCTTCGGATCCTGGCGGTAGCCCTCGTAGTCGGTGAGGGCCACGGCGTAGCCGGCGTCGAGCGCGTCGTCGAGACCGGACTGCTCGTAGAACGCGCCGATGTCGATCATCTTCGACGGGGTGCAGTTGAACGCGGGACCGTGCGTACCGGCGGCGAACGAGACGATCGGCGCCTTCGCCGGGTCCACGTTCTTCGGCACCAGCACGGTCCCGGTCACCGCGTCCGGCTGCCCGAGTGCGTTCGTCGACAGGTACATGACCTGCCACGCGTTGACGGAATCCTTACGCGGACCGGCTTTCGAGACACGCGAGCGGATGATGTCACCCGGTTTGCCCGCGGGCAGCGGAGACGGCGGGGTGTAGAACGAATCGTCGGACGCCGCCGCGACGGCGGAGCTCGCCGGGTTTCCGGTCAGCACGGTCAGGAGACCGGCGGACAGGACGATCGCCAGCGCGACGGCGAGCGTCCGGCGGGACGGGCGGGGGAACGGGGTCGGCACGGCCGGGCCTCCAGGGCGGATAGGTGACTGGGTGGATGTCGCGAAAGCCACTTTCAGGACATCGGATGTCCCGGAAGTGGCTTTCGCGGCACCGTTCGGACTTCGTGGTGCCGGCTCAGGCGTTGCCGCCGTAGACCTGGCGGCAGGTCGTGGACTCGGTGAACGCGAGATCCAGTTCCGGGTTGGTGCGCAGGTGTTTGATCGGGCCTTCCGGCTCGCTCAGCCCGCTCATCGTGCTGTCCGCGTCGGCGACCACCTTCTGCAGGCTCGCCTGGTCGGTGACCTTCGCGTCCTGCATCCGGGTCAGGGTGGCGGACACCTTCGACTTGGTCTCGCCGAGCGTGGTGGTGGCCTTGTCCACGGCGGACTGTCCATCCGGGACCGGCGGCACCCCGGCGTTGCGGATTCCGCCCGCCATGTCGTCGAGGGCGGCGGACAGCGAGTTCAGGAAGCCCACCATGGCGGTCTTCGTCGCCTGCGGGTTGGCGGGGTCGAACGCGGGTGGCTGCGACAGCTTCGCCGAGCCCGTCGCGACGCCCGAGCACACCTTGTCCACCCAGGCGAGCGCGGCCGGGTCGGCGTGCCTGCCCGCGTCGGCCGGTTCGTCCGATCCGCAGGCGCTCAGCAGGACCGCCGCGGCGGTCACGGAGACGGTGGCGAACGCGATTCGCGCTGCCGTGCGGCGCATTCTTTTCATGGTTTCCCCGTCGAATTCGGCGAAAGAGGGCCTGCCCCGGCACGACGAGCGGGATTCCGCGGTGGTCGGCGGCGACCGGCTTGCTGAACCGCGAGGTTACTCACGAAAGATTCCGGCAGGCAAGGAGGGGGTGAGCCGGAAAAGGTGGATTGGCACGCGTGAGATAGTTTTCCGGGGCGCGATTGTCACCCTCGTCAGCGGTTCCGCATCTCGCCTTACCCGGCTCTGAACTGGGGAAACCCATGTGCCGCTACTAGGAACACCCCCGCCGCACCGTGCCAGCGTGACAATTTACCGGCGGCGCGTCAACTTTTCCGGGGAAGCCCTTGATAGCGGTGCGGACGCGTCGTTAGTTTACTGTTCGGTTGCGATCCGTCAGACATCGTCGCTACCCGGAGAATTCTCTCGGGCCGATATTCATTGCTCTGGGGAATTGTACGCCGTTTCGTATCATCGTTGATACCACGGAAGGACGATCGTGAGTCACCGTAGAGGAACCAAGAAGGCGGTCGCCGCCGCCGCTGCCGGTGCCGTGGGGCTTGCCGCCGCGGTACTCGTGGTCGGGGCACAGTCCAGTGTCGCCGATCCGATCTCGCTCCCGCTCAACTATCACTGCAACCTGCCGCTCGTGGGGTCGCAGTCGCTCAAGGTGGTGATCAACACCGATCTTCCGCTGTCGGTCAAGACCGGTCAGCCGACCGGCACGTTCGACATCAAGGCCGTCTCCACGATCAACGCGGACACGGTCAGCGGGCTCAACCTGATCGGTGCGACCACGCTGGAAGGCCAGGCCATCGCGGCGGCGAACGTGGAGGCGCCGGGGCTCAACCTCCCGGTCAAGGTCCCGAACGACATCGCCAAGCAGAACATCCCCACCTCGGGCGAGATGACGGTCAACGCGGCGGGCAAGACGCCTTCGCTGACCTTCAACCAGCCCGGCGAGGCGAAGATCACCGTGGGCGACCTGCAGCTGAAGGTCACCCCGCGCAAGGCCGACGGTTCGGTCACCGGCATCACGCCGGACGGCACGATCGACGCGCCGTGCACGCAGGATCCCGGCCAGAACAACACCCTGGCCACGATCAAGATCGGTGAAGGTGGCGGCGGCACGACCACGCCGACCACGCCCACCACTCCGACCACGCCCACCACCCCCACGACGCCGACCACGCCGACGACTCCGCCCACCACCACCCCCGGTGGCGGCGGGATCAAGTACGCGTTCGGCATCAAGGGGCAGACCGCGCTCAAGGCGCTCGGCAGCACGGCCGCGATCAACGGTGGGTTCGACGCGGATGTGGACCTCGCGTCGAAGACGTTCACCGGTGACCTGAAGCTCGACCCGTCGTCGACCCAGTTCAAGCTGTTCGGGTTCGTCGAAGGCCGCTCGGAGATCAAGGTCGAGCAGGTCGGCAAGCAGTCCGGTGAGCTCGTCGGCACCGGGTTCAAGGCGCACATCAAGTTCAACGTGTTCCTGCCGAGCGTGCAGGTCTTCGGGATCCCCATCAGCAGCGACCCGAAGTGCGGCACGGTCAGCCCGTCCACCAGCGAGATGACCACCGGTCCGGACTTCGACCTGCTCAAGGGCGGAAAGCTCACCGGCACCTACTCGCTGTCGGCCCTGCAGAACTGCGGTTCGTTCAACGACATGATCAGCATGTTCGCCAAGAGCGACGGCAACACGCTCGATCTGAACCTCACCAAGAAGTAGTCAGGCCGCCGGTCCCCGTCGCATCCCGCGACGGGGGCCGGTGCCGTTTTCGGGAAGGCGACCATGCCCCTTCGTGTCAACGTCCGGATGCTGCTCGCGGCGGCCCTCGTCGTGCTGATCACCGCCTGCTGCCTGCTGTTCGTCGCCGTCCGCAGCGCGGCGGCGGGTACGCCTGTCGACAAGAAGCTGTCGTTCACCTGCCCGTTCCCGCTGATCGGGTTGCAGAAGCTCGACGTGAACATCAAGGCCGACTTCGAGGTGCCGACGGCGCCCGGCGGCACGCTCACCACCTCCGGGCTGACCATCACCGTCACCGTCCCGGACAAGGCGGCCCGCGGGCTGAACCTCGTCGGCGCGACCACCATCGAAGGCACCGCGGCGGCTGGCGTGACACTGGTCAACGGCGACGCGAACCCACTTCCGGTGCGTATCCCGTTGAACGTCGCGAAGACCGATCTCCCGCCGTCCGGCCCGTTCGGCACGGTGGCGACCGGGTCCGTGCCCACGGTGACGCTGGCGAAACCGGGCAAGACGACACTGACCGTCGGCGACTTCACGACCCGTCTCACCCCGAAGAAGGCCGACGGTTCCTTCACCGGCCTCGGCTCGTTCACCTCGGACTGCACGCTCGACGCCGGCCAGGATCCGGTCCTGCTCTCCTTCGAACTCGGCGACAAACCCGCGGGGCACCGGTTCGCGGTCGCCGGGAAGACCGGTGTCAAAGCACTCGGCGCGGCCGCGCCGCTCACCGGCACCTTCGACCTGAGCCCCACCGCGGCCACCGTGTTCAGCGGCGGCCCGGTGTTCGACAAGGCGCACGCCGACTTCCGGCTGTTCGGCTTCCTGCCGGGCGCGGCCGACCTGGAGTTCGTCGCCGACGGGGCGCAGGGTGGCGACCTCGCCGGCACCGGTTTCGTCGCGCGGCCCCGGTTCACCACCGTTCTCCCGCTCGTGACGCTCGTCGGCATGCCGGTCAGCACCGGGCCGTCCTGCCGGACGTCGGCCCCCTCGACGGCGGAACTGCGCACCGGCGACGGCTTCACCATGGCGAAGGGCGGCGCGCTCGCCGGGACCTATTCGCTGGCGCCGCTGACCGGCTGCGGCGCGTTCACCTCGTACGTGAGCACCCTCTTCCAGGGAGACGGCAACACCTTCGAGCTCGCCCTGACCCCGCGCCAGGACTAGGGTCACCGTGGTGGGGGGGGGGTATGTTTTGTTTTTTGAAACAAAAAAAACAACAAAACACGGAAAAGCAAAGCAAAAATATAAAACAAATGAAAAAACCCCCCAAGAATAAGGA
>NZ_JBHXIB010000029.1:12246-50412 GCF_042723975.1 Amycolatopsis sp. NPDC058340
CTCTTTTTTGGGTGTTCCTTTTTTTTTTTTTTTTTCCCTGGGGTGACGGGGGGTTGTTTTTTTTTCTTTTCTTTATAACCCAAACAACCCCCCCACGACCAGCTGTACCGAAGCCTGACTTGAGACACCTGTTTCCACCACCACCGCAGTAGTCGGCCCGGCGCCGGGTCCGGTTCCCGCCGCCGGTAATCTGCCTCGCGACACCACCAGGACACCTGTTCCACCACCGAGGAACCATCGGTGAAACCTGGGAGTGCCACGAAATGACGATTTCCGCGCCGGAAGCCGCCGTCCGCACGGTGGAACTGACCGTGTCGGGGATGACCTGCGCCGCTTGTTCGGCGCGGGTGGAACGCACGCTGAACAAGCTCGACGGGGTGCGCGCGTCGGTGAATTACGCGACCGAGCGCGCCACCGTGCAGGTCCCCGAGACTCTTGCCGACGAAGTGCTCATCGAGCGAATCCGCAAATCCGGCTACACGGCGCAGATCCGGGGCGACGAGGATCCGGACATCGGGTTCGCCCGGGTCCGGGATCTCCGGCGGCGGCTGGTCGTCGCCGCGCTGCTGGCGATCCCGCTGGGGAACCTCTCGATCACGCTCGCCCTGGTCCCGCGGCTGCGGTTCCCCGGCTGGGAGCTGCTGTGCCTCGCGCTGGCCGTTCCCGTGGTGTTCTGGTCCGCGCTGCCGTTCCACCGCGCCACGCTGCGGAACCTCCGTCATCGATCGTCCAGTATGGACACCCTGGTGTCGCTGGGGGTGCTCTCGTCGTTCGCGTGGTCGGCTTGGTCCGCCTTCGCGGGCGGCACCGAACCCGGCTACTGGATCGGCTTCGGCCCGACGGCGGCAGGCGCGGACGCGATCTATCTCGACGTCGCCGCCGGGGTGACCACCTTCCTGCTGGCGGGCCGCTACTTCGAGAGCCGGTCCCGGCGCAGCGCCGCCGGGCTGCTGGCCGCGCTGGACGCCTTGGCCGCCAAGGACGTCCGGGTGCTGCGGGACGGGGCCGAGGAGCTGGTCCCGATCGGCGAGTTGGCCGTCGACGACCTGTTCGTGGTCAAGCCGGGGGAGTCGATCGCCGCCGACGGTGTCGTCCACAACGGACTGTCCACTGTGGATGTCAGTGCGGTGACCGGTGAACCGGTGCCCGCGGAGGTCACCACCGGGGACCGGGTCATCGGCGCCTCGGTGAACCGGGACGGCAGGCTCGTCGTCCGCGCGACCGCGGTCGGCACGCATACCCAGCTGGCCCAGATGACCGCGCTCGCGGAACGCGCGCAGGCCCGCAAGGCCGCGGTGCAACGGCTGGTCGACCGGATCTGCGCGGTGTTCGTCCCCGTCGTGCTCGGCGTGGCCGCGCTGACGCTCGCGGTCTGGCTGCTCGGCGGGGCACCCGCGCGCGAAGGGTTCGCCGCGGCCGTCGCCGTCCTCATCATCGCCTGCCCGTGCGCGCTCGGGCTCGCGACGCCGACCGCGCTGATGGCCGGGGTCGGTCGCGGCGCCCAGCTCGGCATCCTCATCAAGGGACCGGACGCGCTCGAGGCGAGCCGCACGGTGGACACCGTCGTGCTGGACAAGACCGGCACCGTCACCACCGGGAAGATGACCGTGACCGCGTGCCGTCCCGCCGACGGGTTCACCATCGGCGAGCTGCTGCGGTTCGCCGGTGCTGTCGAGGCCGGTTCGGAGCACGCCATCGCGGCGGCCGTGGTGACCGCGGAGCGGGCCGAGCTGCCGGACCTGCCCACGGTCGAACGCTTCGCCGCGCTGCCCGGGCTCGGTGCGCGGGGCGAAGTCGAGGGACAAGACGTCCTCGTCGGCAACGCGCGGTTGTTCGCCGACCGCGGGATCGCCGTTCCCGGCGACTTCACGGCGGCGGACGGCGCGACGGGGATCCTCGTCGCGGTGGACGGCCGGGTCGCCGGGCAGCTGGAGGTCCGTGACGTCGTGAAGCCGTCGGCACGGGCCGCCGTCGACGCCCTGCACGCGCTCGGCCTGCGGACCGTGCTGCTGACCGGCGACAACGAAGCCGCCGCCAACGTGGTCGCGGAGGAGATCGGCGTCTCCGACGTGCGCGCCGGAGTGCTGCCCGCGGAGAAGGCCGCGGTCATCGAGGAACTGCGGGCCGGCGGTGCGCGGGTCGCGATGGTCGGCGACGGGATCAACGACGGTCCGGCGCTGGCCACCGCGGATCTCGGCATGGCGATGGCCAAGGGCAGCGACATCGCGGTCCGCTCCGCCGACATGGTGCTGGTCCGCGAAGACCTGCGCGTGGTGCCCGACGCCATCCGGCTCGCCGATCGCACGCTGCGGATCATCCGGGGGAACCTGCTCTGGGCGTTCGGGTACAACGTCGCCGCGATCCCGCTGGCCGCGCTGGGACTGCTGAACCCGCTGATCGCCGGGGCGGCGATGTCGCTGTCGTCCGTGCTCGTCGTGTCCAACAGCCTCCGGCTCAAGGATTTCGGCCGGGCGGACCGACGCGCCGCGTGACACTTGCGGGTGGTTTTGTACCATCGCCCCTCGGAACAAGGGGGCCTTCGTGAAGCCGTTGAACACCGGCGAACCCACCGGCGTGGGGCGCTACCGGGTGTTCGCCGCGCTCGGCGAGGGCGGGATGGGCCGGGTGCTGCTCGGGACCTCTTCCGACGGGCGCCTGGTCGCGATCAAGCAGGTCCATCCGGGTTTCGCGCACGACCCCGGCTTCCGTGAGCGGTTCCGCCGGGAGGTCGAAACCTCCCGTCTGGTGTCCGGCGCGTACACCGCGCCGGTCATGGACGCCGATCCGAACGCGCCGACACCGTGGCTGGCCTCGGTGTTCGTGCCGGGACCGGCGCTGTCCGAAGCGGTCTCCGCCGGCGGCCCGCTGCCTCCGGTGGCGGTCCGGCATCTCGCCGCGGGCCTGGCGCTGGCGCTCGGCGACATCCACCGGGCCGGGTTGATCCACCGCGACCTGAAGCCGAGCAACGTCATCCTCACCGGTGACGGCCCCCGGGTGATCGACTTCGGAATCGCCCGCGCCGTCGAAGGCGACTCCGAACTCACGCACACCGGCGCCGTGATCGGTTCGCCCGGGTTCATGTCGCCGGAACAGGCCGAGGGCAGACCACTGACCCCGGCGAGCGACATGTTCTCGTTCGGCGCGCTGCTGGTGATGGCCGCGACCGGGGCGAATCCGTTCACCGGGACGTCCACCCCGCACACCTTGTACAACGTCGTGCACGTCCACCCCGATCTGCGGCAGCTGGCACCCGAGCTGCGGCAGATCGTCGAGCCGTGCCTGGCGAAGAACCCGGCGGACCGGCCGTCACCGGCTTGGGTGCTGGAGCGGCTGGGCCCGATCCCGCCGATGACCAGCCCGTGGCCTCCGGTGGTGTCGCATCTCATCGAGACGCAGCAGGCCCAGGTCCGGCGGCTGCTGAATCCGCCGCCCCCGAAGCGATCCCGGCGCGGCTTGTACGCGGGTCTCGCCGCGGGCGCCGTCATGCTGCTCGCCGGCGGCGTCGTCGCGGCGGTCTCGCTGTCCGGGGAAGATCCGCCGGTGGCCGTCGCGCCGACCTCGCCGCCGCAGCCGGACGAACCGATCGCCACCCCGGTCAACCAGGACCCGCTCGGCCCGGACAATCTGCGCCGCGTCGACCTGTGCAAGGTCCTCGAAGGACGAGACGTGCCGGGCTTCGGCAAGCTGAGCAGGAAGATCGACGTCCAGTTCGATTCGTGCACGTACTCCTCGCCCGCGGGCAAATGGCTGGAGCTCGCCGTCGGCGGCGATCTGATCGAGGGTGAATCGGGCGGCGAGCTGGAAGGGCTTCCGCTGCGGATCAAGGGCTCCGACGACTCGTGCGCGGTCGCCGTCCCGGTCTCCGGCCTGCCGAACACCAAACTCACCGCCGACGTGAACTCGATGTCCACAAAGGACGCCGCGTGTTCGGTGGTGAAGGCCGCGCTCGCCGACGCGGTGAAGCGGATCCGGGACGGTGGCCAGGAACGCGAGCTCACCGCCGGGACCTTGGCGCCGCTGGATCCGTGCGCGCTGCTCGGCCCCGCCACCACCGACCGGCTGATCGGCCCGGTCGTCGAAACGATCCGCGAACATCTGCACGAATGCCGGTACGACACGGCGGGCAGTGTCCGGCTGAGCTTCGTGCGGTCGTACCCGCCGGTTCAGTCGAAGGACTCCTACTACACCGGCACCGCGACCTTGGACATCGGCGGCACCAAGGTGTATCTGGCGAAGAGGGACGACGGTGCCGCCCGCTCCAGCTGTTCGCTGACCTGGCAGCACCGGTCCGTGAGCGACCGTGACGGGGAGAACGTCGAGCTCACCGTCGGGACCAGCGGTGCCGAGACGAACGCCGACCAAGCCTGCGAAAAGGCCAAGCGCTTCGCCGAAGCGCTGATGCCGAAACTTCCGAAACCCTAGGGCTGATCAGTGAAACCGTTGAACCCCGGCGAACCCCGGCAGATCGGCCCGTACCGGATCATCGCCGAGCTCGGCGAAGGCGGGATGGGCCGCGTCGTGCTCGGCCTCGCCCCGGACGGCAGGCTCGTCGCGGTCAAACAGCTGCACGCCCAGTTCGCGCACGACCCCCGCTTCCGTGAGCGGTTCCGGCGCGAGGTCGCCACGTCGCGGCTGGTCTCCGGCGCCTACACGGCAGCGGTCATGGACGCCGACGCGGAAGCGGAAACCCCGTGGCTCGCCTCGGTCTTCGTCACCGGACCGTCCTTGAAGGAGGCCGTGGACGCGGCCGGACCGCTGCCCGCCGAGTCGGTGCGGCTGCTGGCGTCCGGGCTCGCCGCGGCGCTGACCGAGATCCACCGTGCCGGGCTGATCCACCGGGACCTCAAACCCAGCAACATCATCCTGACGAGTGACGGCCCCCGGGTGATCGACTTCGGCATCGCGCGAGTGGCGGAGGACGCGCAGGACCTCACCGGGACGGGCGCGATCATCGGCTCGCCCGCGTTCATGTCCCCGGAACAGGCTGGCAGCGGGCAGATCACCGGCGCGAGCGACGTGTTCTCCCTCGGCGCGATCCTGGTCATGGCCGCGACCGGCCGCGGCCCGTTCACCGGCCCGACCGCGCCGCAGACCCTGTATAACGTCGTGCACGCCGCGGCGGATTTCAGTGCCGTCCCGGACGAGATCCGGCAGGTCGCCGAACCCTGCCTGGCCAAGGACCCCGCCCGGAGGCCGACCCCGGAACAGATCCTGGACTTCCTCGGCCCCGTGCCGCCCGGTGCGGCGCCCTGGCCGCCCGCCGTGCACGCCCGGATCCGGCAGCAGGACACCGAAGTGCGTTCGGTGCTGGCCCTGCCGCTGCCGATCTGGCGGCCGCCGCCCAAGAAGATGGCGCCGCGGACGAAGAAGATCCTGTTCGGCTCGCTCGCCGCGGTCGTCCTGCTCGTCGTCGCCGGGATGGTCGCGCTCGGCCTCGCCATCGCCGAGCACGCCAAACCCGAGAATCCCGGGACGACGTCGCTGTCGGCGAACGAGGCGCTCGGCCCGGAACGCCTGCGCATGGTGGATCCGTGCAAGGTGCTCGCCGGCCGGTTCGTGCAGGAGTTCGGCACCCTGAAGCCCGAAACCGGCCCGATCTACCCGGCCCGCTGCAGGTACACCGGTCTCAAGGGGGCCGGCTTCGAACTCCGGCTGGGCGAAGGCCTGAGCACCGGCAGCCTCGAACGGACGGACCGCACCGCCGAAGGACAGCCGTTGCTGCGCAGCACGATCAGCGGCGGCTGCGATTCGGTCGCGCAACTGCCGTCGGACCGGCGGCTCGGCGTCGTCGTCTCCCATCCCGGCCGGGAAGGCGATCCCTGCAAGGCCGCCGACGACATGCTGGCCGTCGCGCTCACCCGGCTGCGCACGCACGAGGTCGACCGCGCCGGTGACCCGGCGAGCATCCTGCCGCTCGACCCGTGCGCGGTCGCCGACCCGGCGGTGCTCACCAAGGCCATGCCCAACGCGCGGCCCGCGCCGCGGACGCTGCGGATCTGCGAGTGGGTGGGCGGCGGCGACACGCTGACCGTCGAGCTGCAGCGAGGCGCCTACGCGCCGGAGGGATCGCCGGTCGACCTCGGCAGCGGTGTCACCGGCGACATGCGGGAGTTCGGCGGCTCGAACTGCGCCGTCACCTGGCAGCATCGTCCCCTGCCGGACCGGGAGGCCGAACACGTCGCCGTCCGGCTGCTGGCGCGCGAGGGGAGCGGAAGCCCGTGCGACCGGGCGAAGGAGATCGCGGGCTCGATCGCTTCCCGGCTGCCGGAACCCTGAGCTTCGCGGAGAGGGAACCCCCTGTGACGCCCCGGAAACGGGGTCCGCTAAGCTATCGTCAGTACGAACGAAACACCACGCGCGTTTAGCTCAGCGGGAGAGCGCTTCCCTGACACGGAAGAGGTCACTGGTTCAATCCCAGTATCGCGCACCAGGTTCGCTTCCTCCGGTGGACCGAAGTTCGTACCGCGGGCGATTAGCTCAGGGGGAGAGCGCTTCGTTCACACCGAAGAGGTCACTGGTTCGATCCCAGTATCGCCCACCGCAGTGAAGGCCCCACCCGGCACCGGGTGGGGCCTTTTCGCGTTACTCGCGTGCTTGAAGGCGTAACTCGCGTGATTGAAGGCGTATCTCGCGTGCTTGGAGGGACGACACGCGTGATCAGACGGACGACACCTGTGTCCGGGCGGACGGCTCGCGGCGGATCCGGCCGCACCGTGTGCCGTCCCTTCAGTCACGCGTGTCGTCCGTCTGATCACGCGTGACGTCCACCCGGTCACGCGAAACTCCCAGTTCGGTTCAGGGTCTCGTGAGTGGTAGGGACGGTTAGAACCGTCCTTACCACTCACGAGGCCCGGAGCGCGCTGACGAGGACGGCCACCAGGAACAGTCCACAAGCGACGGCAGCCGACACCTGAAGCCCTGTGGTGCAGGCGGCCTTCGCGGCGTGGAGCAATTCGTCGGCTAAATGCGAGGGAAGGCCCGAGGCGGCGGCCTCCGCTTGGGCCGGTCCTGAGAGGGCGAGCACTCGCGCTGGTTCGGGGACGCCGGCCGGGATGGCCAGGTGCCCCGCGTACACGGTGGCGGCCAGGGAACCGAACACCGTCGTCCCGAAACCGGCGCCCAGTTCGTAGCCGGTCTTCTCCACGGCCGCGGCACCGCCCGCCTGATCCGCCGACGTCGCCGAAAGCAGGGTGTCGGTGCTCGAAGTGAGCGCGAGTGCCATCCCCAGGCCCAGCCCGGTCAACCCGGCACCCAGCAGTACCGGCGACGTCAGCGCCGCCGAACCCGCCGCCGGGACCAGCAACGAGACCGCCGCCACCGCGAACCCGGCCGTCCGGACCCGGGCGTTCCCGAAGCGTCCCAGCAAGGACGGGGTCACCACACTGCCGACGGCAGACGCGCCGAGAACCAGGAGCAGCCGCCCTGCCGCCGCGGTGGGCGAAAGCCCGAGCACCACCTGGAGATACTGCGCGAACAGCAGGCCGAGCCCGACGAGCGTGCTCATCACCAGCAACACCCCGCCCACCGCGGCCCGCACTCCCGGCCGCCGGAACAGGGCGAGGTCCAGCAGCGGCGGATCGGTCCGGCGCTGGCGGCGCAGGAACAGTCCGATGAGGACACTGCCGGTCACGGCCGAGGCGACGGCGGTGGTCCACGCGCCCGGATGCCCGACGGCGAAAGCGATCCCGAGGACGCCGCCCGCCGCGAGGGCGGCACCGACCGCGTCCCACGGCCGCCGCCCGGGCGGATTCCGGGGTAGCCACCGCAGCGCCAGGACGACCGCCGCCAGGATCACCGGCGGATTCAGCAGGAACGTGGCCCGCCAGCCCCACGCTTCGACGAGCACGCCGCCGAGGATCGGCCCGAACACCGACCCGGTGCCCGCGATCCCGCTGCACACGGCGATCGCCGTGCGGCGATGCCGCTGGTCCGGGAACAGTTCGCGGAGCAGCGACATCGTCACCGGCATGATCATCGCGCCGCCGCAGCCGAGCAGCGCGCGGCAGCCCAGCAGCACCGGCACGTTCGGCGCGAACGCGCAGCCGAGCGACGCGATCCCGAACACGACGTACCCGGCGACCAGTACGCGCCGCCGCCCGTACCGGTCGCCGAGGGTGCCGAACGGCAGGAGCAGCGGCGCGGCGGTCAGCGGGTAGATCGCCACGATCCACACCTGTGCCGCCGCGCCGGGGCGCAGCTGCCGGACGAGGTCGGGCAACGCGACGTGCAGCACGGTCGCGTCGACCGCCACGAGGAAGAGCCCGGCGCCGAGTACCGCCAGCAGCGGCCAGGCGCGGTCGACCGCTCGCTCGGCCCGGGCCGTGGTCACAGGAGTCCCGTCAGATGCCTCGCCACGACGTCGACGTGGGGCGGGTCGACCACCGACAGGTGATGCGCCTCGACCGGCACGATCTCCAGTTCCGGGCACAGTTCCGCCCAGCCCGCCGCGAGATCCGTGCGCGAGTACCGCGGCTCCATCGCCAGCCCGGCCGCGTACTGCTCGGTCGCCCGGTAGAGCACGACGCGTCCGTCGTAGCGGCGGGGCGTGCCGCGTTCGGCCGCCAGGGTGTCCAAAAAGGACTGACGCTGGTGCCGGAGCACGCCGGGGCTGAGCAAGCCTGCCTCGGCGACCCGCCGCATGGTCAGCTCGATCTGCTCCTCTTCGGGCAGCGGTGCGAGTTCCTCGTGTCCGAGCCGCACTTCGCGGCCGTAGGTGCCCTCGACGTATCCGGTGAAGCGCAGGAACCGCCGGGCGGATGACGCCCTCGCGTCGAGGTCCGGCTCCGGAAGGGGAAGCATCGTGTCGATCAGCGCGACGAACTCGACCTCCTCGCCTTCTTCGGCGAGCCGGGCGGCGATGCCGTACGCCAGCGCCCCGCCGAACGACCAGCCCGCCAGCCGGTACGGCCGGTCGCGACGTTGTTCCCGCACCAACGGCAGCAACTGTTCGACCCGTTCCTCGATGCTGACACCGGGAACGCGTTCGAACCCGACGCACGGCACACCGGAGGGCAGCCGCTCCAGCAGCGGCCGGTACACGGTGCAGGTGCTGCCACCGGGGTGGAACAGCAGCAGCGGCGCGACTCCGGCCTCACCGGGAACGAGGACGTGCACCGGTCCCCGCTCCTCCCGTGTGTCGATGACCGCGCGGGCTACGTCGGCGATGGCCGCGAGCGAGTCGTGCCGCCGGAGTTCGGCGGCGTCGACAGGCGTGGCGAGTTCGGTGCTGAGCCCCTTGGCGAGCAGTTCGGCCAGCCGGTCCGGTGTGGCCGTCTCGGTCAGCCGGACGTGCATGCCGGTCGCTTCGGCGCCGGTGTGCTCCTGCCACAGGCGCAGCACCAGGCGGTCCGCCGCGTCCCAGGCACGACCACGCGACGGCAACGGTTCCTCGTTCTCGCGGGGTGCGAGATCGCGGCTGAGATCGGCGAGCGTGGCGCCCCGGAGCACGGCGGCGGCGTCGGGTTCGGTGCCGAACTCCCGGCGGACGGCCTCGCGGATCCGGTTCGCCATCAGGGAATCCAGTCCGAGCTCCACCAGCGGGACGTGGGCGTCGAGGCGGTCGGGGCGCAGCCCCATGACGGCGGCGACGATCTCGGTGAGCCGGTCGCCGCCGCGCACCGGTTCGGGTTCCGGCGTGCGGGCCGCGAACGTCGGCGGTTCCTCGACGGCGGTGTACCAGTGCCGTTCGTGCCGCCACGGCATCGGCGGGACGTCGACCAGCCGGGCCCCGTCGTCCGGATCGGCGGTGGTGATCCGGGTGCCCGCGCAGTACAGCTCGGCCGCGGCGGCGCCCAGCGCGCGGACCTCGTCCTGGCCCCGGCGCAGGGTTCCGGTGACGAGCGCGTCGGTGATCCCCTCGGCTTCGAGTGTCCTCGCCACCGAACCCCGCAGGATCGGATGCGGCGACACTTCGAGGAAGACGCGGTGCCCGTCCGCGGCGGCGGCCGCCACGGCCTGCCGGAACCGCACCGGACGCCGCAGATGCGCTGCCCAGTATCCGGCGTCGAAGTCCGGCAGCTCCCGAGGATCGGCCAGAACCGTGTCGTACCAAGGAACCGTCGGACGACGGCCACCCAGTTCGACGAGGGCTTCCCGGAGGGCGGGCAGCACCGGGTCGACCCGGGCGGAATGCCCGGCGACCTCGACCGGCAGTCGGCGCGCCCGCAGCCCGGCGGCTTCCAGTTCCGCGACCAGGAGATCGAGCACGGTCGCGTCCCCGGCCACGGTCAGCTGCCCCGGCGCGGATTCGACGGCGAGTTCGATGTCCGGGTACAGGTCCAGCTCCTCGGGCGCGAGTTCGACCGCCGCCATCGCACCGCCCGGCCCGATGGTGCCCAGGAGCCGGGCCCGGGTCGCGACCAGGTGGACGGCCTCGTCGGGGGTGAGCACGCCGCTCACCACGGCGGCCGCCGCCGAGCCGAGCGAGTGCCCGACGACGGCCGCGGGCCGGACGCCGAGTGCCTCCCACTGGGCGGCGAGCGCGATCTGCGTTCCGAAGATGGCCGTCTGCGTTTCGGGCAGGGACAAGGGATCCCCGCTGGTGAGCAGCGCGCGCAGCGAGCGGCCGGTGTGCTCGGTGAACAGGTCGTGGAGCTTGTCGACCTGCGCGGCGAACGCGGGTTCGGCGGCCAGCAGGCCCTGCCCCATACCCGGCCATTGCGAGCCGTGACCGGAGAACACGAAGACCGGGCCGTCGGTGCTCCGGGCGGTGCCGGTGACCGCGCCCGCAGGCAGCGGATCGGCGCCGGATCCGACGGCGCGCAGCAGATCCGCCAGTTCGGCCGTGTCCCCGGCGACGACGGCGGCGCGGTGCGGACCGCCGTTGTCCCGCCGGGAGAGCGTGTGGGTGACGTCGGCGAGGGACAGCGACGACGTCGTGTCCAGCCAGTTCGCCAGCTGCGTCGCGCGTTCGGCGAGACGGTCGTGGGTGCGGGCGGACAGCAGTCCGATGCGGACGTCGCCGCGGTCCGGGACCGGCTCCGGCGGCGGCGCCTGTTCGAGGACGACGTGCGCGTTGGTCCCGCCGAAGCCGAACGCGGACACGCCCGCCGTGGCCCGGCCGGACCGGCGTGGCCACGGCGTCGGTTCGGTCACCACCTTCAGCCGCAGATCGTCGAACGGGATATGCGGGTTGGGTGCGGTGAAATGCAGCTGAGGCGGCAGTTCGTCCCGGGTCATCGCGAGGACGACCTTGATCAGCCCGGCGATCCCCGCGGCCGCCTCCGCGTGCGCGATGTTCGTCTTCACGGAGCCGATCAGCAGCGGAGCGTCGGCGGGACGGTCCTTGCCGAGCACCGCGCCGAGCGAGCGGGCCTCGATCGGGTCACCCAGCAACGTGCCGGTGCCGTGCGCCTCGACGTAGTCCACTGTGGACGGATCGAGTCGGGCGCCGCGGTACGCCGTGCGCAGCATGTCCTGCTGCGCGGCGGGATTCGGCGCAGCCATACCCTGCGACCGGCCGTCGGAGTTGACCGCGGTGGAGCGGATCACCGCCAGCACCCGGTCCCCGTCGTATTCGGCGTCCGCCAGCCGCTTGAGCACGACGACACCGCAGCCCTCGGCACGCGCGATACCGTCGGCGTCCGCGGCGAACGTCTTGCAGCGGCCGTTTTCGGCGAGCAGCCCCGCCGCGGCGAACGCGGCCGTCGTGCCGGGCAGCAGCATGAGGTTCACCCCGCCCGCCAAGGCAAGATCCGCCTCGCCGTCGCGCAGCGCGCGGACCGCGTGGTGCACCGCCACCAGCGACGAGGAGCAGGCGGTGTCCACCGCCATACTTGGCCCTCGCAGGTCGTAGACGTAGGAGAGCCGGTTGGCCGAGATGCTCCCGGCCGCGCCGGTGGCGGTCCACAGATCCACGCCTCCGCCAGCCATCGTGAGGTGCCCGTAGTCGTGGGTGGAGATCCCGGTGAACACGCCGGTCCGGCTGCCGCGCAGGGAGGCAGGGGCGATCCCGGCGTGTTCGAGCGCGGCCCAGGCGACCTCCAACAGCATCCGCTGCTGAGGGTCCATTGTGGACGCTTCACGCGGGGTGATGCCGAAGTGGTCCGCGTCGAAACCGGCCACGTCGTCGAGGAATCCGCCGACGATCGGTGCCGCGTCGGCGCTCCACCGGCCCGGAGGCGCGGTCCGGACGGCGTCCCGTCCACTGCGCAGCAGCTCCCAGAACTCGTCGAGCCCGTCCGCTCCCGGCCAGCGGCAGCCGAGGCCGACGACGGCGATCGGATCGGTCCGGCGACGGTCCGTGCTCGCCGCTTCGGGATCGGGCTCGGTGCCGCCGGTGAGCGAGCGGGCCAGGTGGTCGATGGTCGGGCTCTCCCACAGCAGGGTGGCCGGGAGCGGGGTGCCGAGCAGGTCTTCGAGATCGGCGGCGATACCGACGGCCTGGCGGGAGGACAGGCCGTAGTCGCTGAGCGGGCGGTCGGCTTCGAGCCTGGCCGCGTCGACGCCGGTGTGCCCGGCGACGGTGTCCAGCAGCCAGCGGCGCAGCGTGGGCGTGTCGAACGACGGGTTTCTCATCGCACCAAGGCCTTTCCGTAATCGCCGGCGAGGTAGCGGTCGCGGCAGGCGCTCCGCGCGATCTTGCCGCTGGAGGTCCGCGGGACCAGGCCCGCCGGGACGAGCACGACGTCGCGCAGCGCGAGGCCGTGCGCGTCGGAAACGAGCCGCCGGATCGTCACAGTGAGCGCCCGCTCGTCCTCGGTGGTCAGCGCGGTGTGGCCGCGGTGCTCGGCGACGACGACCGCGGCTTCGGTGTCGGTGCCTTCGACGGCGAACGCGGCGACACTGCCGGGGCGGATGTCGCGGTCGGCCGAGGCCGCCGTCGCTTCGACATCCTGCGGGTAGTGGTTGCGGCCGTCGACGATGAGCAGGTCCTTGATCCGGCCCGCGATGTAGACCTCGCCGTCGTACCGGACGCCGAGGTCACCGGTGCGCAACCAGGGGCCGGTCGGCAGGTCCCCGTGGTCGCCGGTCAGCCTGGCGCCGAAGGTTTCGGTGCTCTCCAAGGGTTTCTGCCAGTAGCCGGTGCCGACGTTGGGGCCGTGGACCCAGATCTCGCCGACCGAACCGTCCTTCAGCGCGACGCCGGTTTCGGGATCGACCAGCGCGACTCGCTGGCCCACCGGGACACCGCAGGCGACCAGCTTGAGACCGTCGTCCGCCGTCCGTGCCGTTCCGGCACCCAGCGCGGCACGGTCGAACGTGGTGACCCGCGGCGGAACGCCGGGACCGGTGGTGACGAACACGGTCGCCTCGGCCAATCCGTACGCGGGCCGGGTCTTGTCCGGGGTGTACCCGACTTCGGCGAAGGTCTCGTGGAACCGGTCGAGCACGCCGGGATTGATCGGCTCGGCGCCGTTGACGATCGCGGCGACCCGGTCGAGCCGAAGCTTGGCGCGGTCTTCCTCGCGCACCCGGCTCGCGGCGTAGTGGAACGCGAAGTTCGGGGCGGCGCTCCAGCTCCCGTTGTGGTCGCCGAGCAGTTCCAGCCAGCGCACCGGGCGCTCGATGAAGGCCAGCGGATCCATCAGCACCGTCCGCATGCCCATCGCCAGCGGCGTGATCAAACCGAGCACCAGACCCATGTCGTGGAACAGCGGCAGCCACGACACCGTGGTGCCCGTCGGGGCGATACCGAGCCCGTGCACCGCTTGGCGGACGTTGGCGAGCACGTTCTCGTGGGTCAGCACCACCCCGGCCGGGCTGCGTGTCGAACCGGAGGTGTACTGCAGGTACGCCACGTCGTCCGGTGCCGGCGCCGGGGCGGGCCAGGCGCGGACGGGGCTCGCCTTGTCCGCCGCGACGACCGCGACCTGCTCGCCGCCGGGCAGTCCCGCGAGGAATTCGCGGACCGCGTCCTCGGCCGCCGCGGTGGTGATCACTGCGGTGGGGGAGCAGTCGGTCAGCACCGCGGCGAGCCGCCCGGCGTGCCCGGGCAGCCCGGGATCGAACAGCGGCACGGCGATCGCGCCTGCGGTGATCGCGCCGAGGAAGGCGACGACGTACTCGGCGCTCTGCGGGCACAGCACCGCCACCCGGTCACCGGACCGGACGGGCAGGGCGCTCGCGACGGCGTCGACGCGTTCCTTGAGTTGTTTCCAGGTCAGCGTCCGACGGCGCCCGGCGCGATCGGTCGCGAAGTCGGCGAAGGTCACCGCGGGCCGGTCGCCGTCGGTGTCCGCCCAATGCCGGAGGCAGTCGGGGAGGGTGGGGCCGGCCGTGGCGGGCAGGTTTTCGGGGGCCAGGGACATGGCGTCTCCTCGGGGTTCGGCGGGGTGGTGCGGGGGATCAGCGGCCGAGCGGACCGGCGGCGTGCCGCCAGGCGGCGACGGCGAGCGCGTCGAGATCGAGGCCGGTCGTCCCGGCGTCACGAAGCACGACCAGCACGTCGTCGGCGGCGATGGCGACGGTGCGCAGACGCAGTCCCGGCAGCTCGGGGGGCTGTCCGGGGAGCGTCAGGAGTTGTTCGTAGGAAAGGGTTTTCGCGCCCGGAACGACGGGTGCGGGGTGGACGGTGACGGTCGACACCGCGGTACCGGCCGCGTCGTCGACCGTCACCTTCGAGCACCGCCCGGCCTGCGCGGCCCATGCCGGCAGGTCGGGAGGGTTCGTCATTCGGGCGACCAGTTCGGAGACCTGGCCGCCGGGGACGGCCGACTGGAAGCCCTGGCCGGCGGCGCCGTCACCGACCAGCCTGCCGTGGACGACGTCTTCGCAACCACCGACGTCGACCCTGCTCTGCCCACGGTCCGGGGTGGACAGTGCCGAGGCCACGTCGAAACCGTCGCGCGCGGACGCGTGCGGGACGGTTTCCGGTGGCAGCAGCGCGGCCTCAGGAACGATGGGGGAGGGGGGTGCGGGCGCGGCCTGAATCGATTCCCCGGGGGTGCCGGAAATGGTCGCGACCGCGGCGGCGGACACGACGAGCGCGCGAATTCGGGCAGCCATGAATAGCCCTTTCGGAAGGGTCCTTTGGGAGGTTTGGTCCCTTCGGTGGGACGCGGGGCGCCGGGGTCGCGTCAGAGAACGCCGAACCCGGGCGGCACGACGAAGGCTACGACGGGAAATCGAATACCGGAAGGTGTCAAGAGAACGTAAATGTCCTTCGTGTACAGGGCGTGACCTGCGGATTCTGGCCTTTTCGCTGGTGCGCGAGCCGATCTGGTACTCCCGTGCCACAGTCGCTCACTGTCGGTGAGTGGTGGGTCACCCGACTGGGGGATGCTGATGGTTTTCTTGTTTCCCTGGCATTCATATTGTCCTCCCGGATTGTGGGCAGGACAATTGCGCGGAAGAGGCTCGTCCGCTTAACGTGTCGCCACCTCTGATTTTCTTTCTCGGGTAATCGCCGTCACATTTTCGAATTCGATCGAACGACCGGGACAAAGGATTACGTATGCGCGATACTTCGAGGCGGCTGCGGGCCGTCGCGTCGGTGATGGCCGCCACCTGCCTGCTGCCGAGCGTCTTCTCGGCCCCGGCGCGGGCCGAGAGCGGTGTCCCGGACGCCCGCGCCGACGACGGCTCGCACGTCGTCGCCCAGACCACTGTGGACGGTGATCCGCGGATGCTGGATCTGACGGTGCGCTCGGTCGGCGTCGGGAGTTACGCGATGGTCCGGCTGATCCTGCCGTCCGGATGGGACATCGAACCGGACCGGAAGTGGCCGGCGGTGTACCTGCTCGCCGGGGAGACGCGGCTGCAGGATTATCGCGGCTGGACCGCCAACACCGACATCCGGAAACTCGCCGACGACTCCGGCGCGCTGGTGGTGATGCCCGGTTCCGGTTCCGCGGGGTTCTTTTCCGACTGGTGGAATTACGGCAAGAACGTCGTGCTCAATCAGTGGGAGACGTTCACCGCCGTCGAGATCCCGCAGCTGATCGAGCGCGGCTATCGAGGGGACGGCCGTCGAGTGGCGGCGGGGCTCTCGCTCGGCGGCTACGGCGCGGTCGAACTCGCCGCCCGGCGGCCGGGCGTGTTCCGGTTCGCCGGATCCTTCAGCGGCAATCTCAATCCGACGGGCCCGTACGGCGAGCTGCTGACCAGCGCGATCGTCGCCTCGGCGCGGCAAGACCCCGAAGCGCTCTGGGGTGACCGGCGGCGCGAGGCGTCCCGCTGGGACGCGCACGATCCGCTGGTGAACGCCGACCGCCTGCGCGGGACCGAGCTGTATCTGTCGACGGGCAACGGCCTCCCGGGGCCGTTCGACGGCAAGCTCCCGATCGACGTGCTGCCCGGCGCGATGCTGCTCGAATTCCTCTGCTCCGGCCAGACCACCGCGATGGCCGACCGGCTCAACCGGCTCGGTGTCCCGGTCATGACGGACTTCTACGGGCCGGGCACGCATCACTGGGCGTACTGGCAGGACCAGTTGCACAAGACTTGGCCGCGGATGCTGCGTGCCCTCGCCGCGCCGGTGAAGGCGGGGGAGTCGTCGTGACACGTCCGTCCTTTGTGGTCACCGGGGCGTCGAGCGGGATCGGCCGGGCATGCGTGGCCGAACTCGTCCGGCGGGACGCCCACGTCTGGGCCAGTGTGCGCACCGACGCGGATGAACGGGAACTCGTTCGTGCGCACGGCGAAGCGGTCACCGTGCTGCGGATGGATCTCCGGGATCCGGCGTCGATCGCGGCGTGCGGCGAGAAGGTCGCGGCGGCGGGTCCGGTGCAGGGGCTGGTGAACAACGCCGGGATGGCCCGGCCGGGACCGCTGGAACACGTCCCGCTCGACGATTTCCGGCACCAGCTGGAGGTCAACGTCACCGGTCAGCTCGCCGTCACGCAGGCGATGCTGCCCGCGCTGCGCGCCGCGTCCCGTGCCAGGGTGGTGACGGTCGGGTCGATGGGCGGACGGATCGCCGGGCCGATGGTCGGGCCGTATCACACGTCGAAATTCGCCTTGGTCGGGTTGACCGACAGCCTGCGCGCCGAGCTGGCCCCGTCCGGGATCGGCGTCGTCCTCGTCGAGCCCGGCGCCGTCGCCACCTCGATCTGGCCGCGTGCCCGCGCCGCCGCCGAAGAGGTGCGTGCCGCACTGCCGGAAGCCGCGCGGGAAAGGTATGCGGCGCAACTGGACGAGGCCGAACGCAGTGCGGAGCGGTCCGCGCGGAACGGGGTGCCGCCCGAGCGGGCGGCGCGGGTCGTGGTCCACGCGCTGACCGCGCGCCGGGTCGCGCCGAGGTACCTGGTGGGCAGGGACGCGCGTATCGCCGCGGTGCTGGCGAACCTGCCGTTCCGCCTCCGTTACCGGCTGACGGCGGCGAAGCGATGAGCCGGCTGGTCGTGATCGTCGCTCCCGGCTCGCGGGGCGACGTCCAGCCGTGCATCGCCTTGGGGCGTGGTCTCGACGGTGATCGGGTGCGGGTGCTGGCGGCCGAACGGTTCCGGACCCTGGTGACCTCGCACGGCCTGGAGTTCGCGCCGCTCTCGGCCGATCCCGGGGAGATCCTCGGTTCGGACGGTGGACGCGAATGGACCGAAGGGCGTACGTCGGTGACCTTCCTGCGCGGGTTGCGTGGTGCGCTGGCTCCGGTGATGGAGCGTCTGCTGGCCGACGTCCACCAGGGAGCGGCGGGGGCGGACCTCGTCCTCGCCCCGACGCTCGGGTTCCTCGGCGCGCACCTGGGCGCGTCGCTCGGTGTTCCCGACGTGGAACTGCACTACCAGCCCAGTGTGCCGACGGGGGCCTTCGCGCATCCGCTGGTGCCGTGGGCGGCCAAGGTCGGGCCGTGCGGCAGGCGGTTGAGCTTCCGCGCCGTCGACACCGTCGCCTGGCAGGTGCTGCGGCCGGAGGTGGACCGGTGGCGCGAGCGGTCACTCGGCCTGCCCCCGGCCGGGCTGCGCGGGCCACGGCGGTCGGAAACCCCGGTACTGTGCGGATTTTCCGACGCCGTGGTGCCCCGGCCGAAGGACTGGCCCGCGCGGGTCCACGTCACCGGGTACTGGTTCCTGGAGGCGCCCGCCGCCTGGCGGCCGGATCCGCGGCTGCGGGATTTCCTCGCGTCCGGGCCGCCTCCGGTGTACGTCGGTTTCGGCAGTATGCGGCCCTCGGAGGCGGAGCGGACGTTCGAGGCCGTCCGCGCGGCGTTGCGCCGGGCCGGGTTGCGCGGTCTGCTCGGCACCGATGCCGGAGCAGGCGACGACGATCTGCTGACCGTCGGGGACGTTCCGCACGCGTGGCTGTTCCCGCGCACCGCGGCGGTGGTGCACCACGGTGGCGCGGGTACGACCGCGGCCGCGTTGCGCGCCGGTGTTCCTTCGCTGGTCTGCCCGGTCTTCTCCGATCAGCCCTACTGGGGCGACCGGGTTTCCCGGCTCGGCGCCGGTCCGCGCCCGCTGCCGTTGCGGGAGCTGACGGCGGACTCGCTGACCGCGCGGCTGCTGGAGCTGTCCGGCAACCTCCTCTTCCGCCGCGGCGCGCAGTACGTCGCGGCGCGGCTGCGTGAGGAGGACGGGGTGGCGCGAGCCCGGCAGGTGCTGCGGGAGGTGGGATAAATGTATGCGTTTCGCATATAGTTGAGTCATGGATATCGAGACGGCGATCAACGAATGGCACGAGAGTGTCAACGAAGGCGACCTGAAGCGATCGGCGGAGGCGGTCGGGGATCCGGTCGTCGTCCTCGGGCCGAAGGGGGCAGGGCCGATCACGTCCGCGCAGTTCGCCGACTGGGTGGACCGCTCGGGGATCAGGCTGAAGCCGCGATCGTGGCATCCGGTCAGTGATCGCCTGATGGTGGTGGAGGAGGACGCGACCTGGCCCGAGAGCGCGGGGCCGACCCGGGTGGCGACCGTGTTCCGCGTGGGCGGCGGCAAGGTCACCGCGGCGCTCCGGCTGCCCGACCTGAAGTCCGCGCTGGAACTGGCCTACCTCTGCCGCGAGATGGCGGCGACCGAATGAGTGTCCAAGGTCCTGGCCAGGCACTGTTCGCTTTCGTCCGGCACTGGTCGCGCCGGACGGCGGCCGTCGCCGATCAGGGCCGTCTCGTCCTCGTCGGCGAGGCCGTCCACTCCCTCGCCGATCGCGGGGCCGGGACGACGGTGAACGCGATCGCCGTCGAGATCGGGCTCGACCAGAGCGGCGCGTCGCGGCTGGTCAAGGCCGCGATCGAGGCGGGCTATCTGTCCATGGAGGCCTCGCGCGGCGATGGGCGCCGTCGCGAGGTTTCGCTGACCGCGGCGGGCCGGTCCATGCTCGACCAGGCGCATCGTTGGCAGGAGCAGGTATTCGATCAGCTGACCGCCGGGTGGAGCGAGAAGCGGCGAAGCGAGTTTCAGCGGGCCATGAGCGAACTCATCGACCGCTCGCATCTGCTACATGCTCCGTGAGGCGGCCGAAGCAGGACTGCCAGCCTTCGGCGTGGCTGTCGCGCTCCGCCACGGTCTCGAAGATCGCTTGGTGGAACGCCATCTCCGTCTTGCCGTCGAGATCGGAGAAGTCGACCGTGACGAGGGTGTCGTGCCCGCGGAAGCCTTCCGGCTCCTCCCAGGCGAAGCTGAAGACGAGCCGCTCCGGCGGGACGATCTCGTGGTAGACGCCTGACATCCACAGCTCGGTCTCGCCGTCGCTGATACAGGTGCGCCACTTGCCGCCCACGGTGAGGTTGACGGTGCAGGACTTGCTGACGAAGCCGGCGGGGCCCCACCACTGGGCGAGATGGTCCGGATCGGACCACACGCGGAAGACGAGCTCGCGCGGGGCGTCGAGGAGACGGGTGATCGTCAGGTCGGTCATCGTGGTTCTCTTCCGCAGGTTATTCAACCGATGGGTTGATCAATGTCCTGGTTGAACTCTAACGGCGTTGTCAATCGGTGGGCAGCACGTGTGATCAGACGGACGACACGCGTGACTGGGTGAACGGCACGCGTGTCCAGCCGGACGCCTCGCTGCAGACCGGTCGAGTCCGGATGTCGTCCACTCGATCACGCGTGTCGTCCGTCGAATCACACGTGTCGTCCACTCGGTCACGTCGAACCGCTCCGACTGTCGGTGTCGGTCCGTACGGTCGCGGACATGACACTGCGCTCAGCACTCTGGCTGCCGATCTTCGACGAACTGGCCGATCCGGTGATCATCGCCCGCCTCGCCGCCGAAGCCGAAGAAGCGGGCTGGCACGGCTTGTTCGTCTGGGACCACATCCGCTGGCGCGAGCCGGTGCGCGCGATCGCCGATCCGTGGATCACCCTCGCCGCCGTCGCGTCGGCCACCGAGAATCTCGCCTTCGGCCCGATGGTCACGCCGCTGGCGCGCCGCCGCCCGGTCAAACTCGCCCGCGAGACGGCCACTTTGGACCGGTTGAGCGGCGGACGGCTGATCCTCGGCGCGGGGCTCGGCAGTGACCGCTTCGGCGAGGAGTTCTCGAGGACCGGCGACGAACCGGACGATCGCAAACGCGCCGAGATGCTCGACGAATCGCTCGAGATCCTCACTGTCGCCTGGTCGGGTGAACCGGTGCGGCACCACGGCGTGCACTACACGGTCGACGACATCACCTTCCTGCCTCGTCCCGCCCGTCCGGTCCCCGTGTGGCTGGCCGGATTTCCGGGGAAGACGAAGCCGATGCGCAGGGCCGCGCGGTACGACGGGTTCTTTCCGGTGAACCTGCCGCACGCGGACGAGTTCGCCGAGGCGGTCGAGACGATCACCGCCCTGCGCGAAGGCGACGAGGCGCGGTACGACTTCGCCATCGGGGTGCCCGCGGGCACCGATCTCGCGCCCTACGAGCGGGCGGGGGCGACCTGGTGGATGGCCGAATTCCCGTGGGACGACCTCTCCGTCGACGCGGTCCGCGGCGTCTTGAGGGAGGGCCCGGCTTGACCCCGCTTTAATATCTCTTTACTAAATGCGATACTGGACCGACGAGGGGAGTACTTCCCAAGAGCCCGCCCGGTCAGTACGGACACCCCGCCGGTGTCCCCGGGGAGCCGCCCCGCCGGGGTGAAGGAGACCTCGAACTTCGAGTTCGAGGAGGCTTCATGTCCGAGTCCGTGGGTTCGCCGGGGTTGTGGGCGATCAGCATCGCCGTCCTGCTGGCCCTGCTCGTCGCCGATTTCGCGGTGACCCGGCGCCCTCATGAGGTGTCGATGCGGGAGGCCGCCGGCTGGTCGGCCTTCTACCTCGCGCTTCCGGTGGTGTTCGGGCTCTGGTTGTGGCTCGAGTTCGGCGGCGGTCAGGCGCTCGAGTTCATGACGGGTTTCGTCGTCGAGAAATCCCTGTCGGTCGACAACCTGTTCGTCTTCATGCTGTTGCTCGCCGCCTTCGCGGTCCCGTCCGAGGTGCAGCAACGTGTCCTGCTGTACGGCATCGTGGGCGCGCTGGTGCTTCGCGGCGTGTTCATCGCGGCCGGTGCCGCGATGCTGTCGGCGGGAACCTGGGCGTTCCTCGTCTTCGGCGTGATCCTGTTCGTTTCGGCGGTCAAGATCCTGCGCGAGGCCATGTCCGGCGGCCAGAGCGAGATGGACCTTTCGCGGCTGCGGTCGGTCCGGTTGCTGCGCAAGCTGATGCCGGTCACGGACGACTATCGCGGCGCCCGGCTCACCGTGCGTGAACACGGACGCCGCGCGCTCACCCCGCTGGCGGTCGTGGTCGTCGCGGTCTTCGCGACCGACGTGGTGTTCGCGGTCGATTCCGTGCCCGCGGTGTACGGCATCACCGAAGACCCGTACCTCGTGTTCGCCACCAACGCCTTCGCCCTGATGGGCTTGCGCGCCTTGTACTTCGTGCTCCACTCGGCGCTCGCGAAGCTGGTCCACCTGAACCACGGCCTCGCGATCATCCTCGCCTTCATCGGGGTGAAGCTGGTTTTGCACTGGGCGCACGGGATCTGGCCGTCGGTGCCGCAGGTGCCGACCCCGGCCTCGCTGGGCGTGATCGTCGCCGTCCTCGTCACGGTCTCGTTCACCAGCCTGTACGCGCGCCGTCGTGAAGCCGCCCGGACGGCACAGGAGTGAGCGATGATCACCGGACTCGTCGTCGGCTTCCTGCTCGATCTGGCGATCGCCGCCGTCTTCCTCGCCGCGGTGCTTCTGGTCTTCGCGGCGATGCGGCCACCGCGCTGAGCTCAGGGAAAGCGGATCACGGTGATGCCGGCCAGCACGAAGAACACCAGCACCACCAGCGTCCCGCTGTGCCCGCCGGATGAACTGGTCACCACCTGCTCGACGGCACCGGTCAGCCGCACGCCGCAGTCCGCGACGACGGTGTGCCTGCCCGCCTCGATCCGCGTGAACTCGACGGCCGCGGTGAAGGCGCCGGTGCCGTCGGCGTAGGCGCCGCCGACACGTTCGCCGTCCGACGTCAGCGTGACGCGTTCGCCGGGTGTGCAGCCCTTGCCGGTCGCGGACAGCGCGTCGCCGGGCTGCACACTCGGCCGGTCGAGGATCAGGTCGTCCGGGCCTGGCGGGGTGCTGCTCGCCGAAGGGACGTCCGGCGGCGGGGGAGTGTCCGTTGTGGACGGTGGGGTGGTGGTGGGCGGCGTCGTCGTGGTGACCGGAGTGGACGGAGTGGTGGTCGTTCCCGACCTGGTCGGGGTGGTCACCGGCGCCGTCGGCTTGGTCGTCGGCGGCACCTTCGTGGTCGGCGGCGCCGTGGTCACGGTCCCGGTCACCCGGAAGGTCGCGTTCCCGGTCAGCGGCTGGCCGGTCCGCGCGTTCGTGCAGCTGCCCGTGACCGTGTGGCCACCAGGTGCCGCGTTGCCGGGCACGGTCGCCCCGGCCTGTCCGCTGGGGGCACTGACCGACGTGATGGCCGCTCCGTCCCAGGTGAAAGAAATGGGTCCCTTACACGGCGAGAAATTCCAGGAAATGGTGAAAGTACTCCCGGCGGGCCCGCTCGAAGGTTTCAAACCAACCGTGGACTGATAAGGGGACTGCTGCGCGTTTCCCGCTCCCACCTGGGAAAGCAGGAACAACAACCCGGTCACGGTGCCGAATATCAGGCGAACCACGATACGCATTGGGACGTCCCTCTCCGGTAAGTACTCGCTGTAGCATTCCGGACCAGCCGGACAAGGAAAACAGGGGATGCGCAAAATGGGACGTGTCATCGCGGCAGGGGTTGCGTTGGGGCTTTGCGCGATCCTCCTCGGTTCGCCGCCTGCCAGCGCGGACGATGTCGCCGACCCCAGGCTCGATCTGACGGTCACCCTCGACGACCGGCCGATCGCCAACGCCACGGTCATGATCGACCCGGCGAAACAGCTCGAACTCACCGTCACGGCCACCAACAGCGGCGGCACCACCGTCAAGGTCCGCAGCGTCCGGGTGTCCGGCGTGGCGCTCGCCCTGACGTTCTTCGCCTACGACACCACAGCGCCGTTCGAGGTCCCCGCGCACAGCCGGGTCACCAGGACCTTCGTACTGGACATGGCCGATCTCTCCGGTCAGGCGATCGGGCTGCTCCCGTCGACGGTCGAACTGCTCGACGTGCGGCGCGGAACACTCGGCGAGGCGACCACCGTCGCGGACATCCGCGGCTCCTTCTGGTCCGTCTACGGCGCTTTCGGGCTCGCGATGCTCGTGCTGACCGTGCTGGCGTGGCTGACCGCCCTGCTCGCGCTGGCCCGCCACCGCCTTCCCGCCAACCGGTGGCGCCGCGGCCTGCGTTTCCTGCCGGCCGGATTCGGGACCGGGCTCGTCGCCGTCGTCTCGCTGTCGGTGCTGCGGCTCGTTCCGCCGGAGCCGGCGATCGAGATCCCGGTGGTGCTCGGCGCCGCCGCGATCGCCTTCCTGCTCGGCTACCTGACCCCGCATCCCGCGCCGGGCCCGAGTGGCGACGAGACGGTCCGCTTTCCCGACGCCACCGAGGAATTCAACCGATGAGCGCACCCGCCGAGGTGGTCGCCGCGCTGCCGCAGTACGAGATCGGGCCCGCGATCGGCCAGGGCGGGATGGGGGTCGTCTTCGCCGGCGTCCACCGTTCGCTGCGCCGCGACGTCGCCATCAAACAGCTGCCGTGGGACGTGCTGAACCACGCTGTCAGCAGCGAGCTCTTCGACCGCGAGGCGCGCGTGCTGGCCAGCCTCGACCACCCGCATATCGTGCCGGTGTACGACTACGTGCGCACCGGCCGTGAGCATCTGATGGTGATGGAACGGCTCGACGGCGGCACGGTGCACAGCCGGTTCCACAGTGGTGAGATCGGCGGGGAACAGGCCTGCGCGATCGGGCTGGCGATGCTCGCCGGGCTCCACGCGGCGCACGAAGCGGGCGTGCTCCATCTCGACGTCAAACCGAAGAACCTGCTCTTCACCGCACAAGGCGTGATGAAGGTGGCCGACTTCGGCATCGCGAAGGTGATCAGCGAGGGCGCCACCCTCGTCACTCACGGCGGCGAAGTCCTCGGCACGCCCGCCTACATCGCGCCGGAGCAGGCGATGGGCAACGCGCTGAGCCCGGCGGCGGACGTCTACTCGGCGGGCACCGTGCTCTACGAACTGCTGTCCGGGAAACTGCCGTTCGACAACACCCGCGGCGCGATCAGCATGATGCGCCAGCACATGTTCACCGACCCGCGCCCGATCGACGGCGTGCCGTCACCGCTCGCCGGGGTCGTCATGCGCAGTCTGTCGCGCGAACTCGACTCTCGGTACCGCGACGCGGAGACCTTCGCCGCGGATCTCGCCTCCGCCGCCACCGCCGTGTACGGGCCGGGCTGGCTCGAACGCTCCCGCGTGCCGGTGCGGCACCTCACCCCGAGGGTGATCGCCGCGATCGGCGCGCCGTCGCCCGCCGGAGACGGCCCGACCCGGCCGGTCCGCCGCCCCGCACCGGATCCGACGCTGTCGGCGACCCGCGCGGAACTCGAGCCGGGGAAACGTCCTGGCACGGTGCTCTGGTTCCGGCTGGCCGCTGCGGTCGCCGCGATCACGCTCGTGGTGCTCACCCTGCTCACCCCGGAACGGCTGCCGCACGAGGCCACGACACTGAAGATCGACGGCGTCGCTGCCTCGTCGGCGCCCCTCGACCTCAGCAAGACGTTCGCGGTGACAGGGGAGGGGAACCCGGGACAGGTCACCCTCGATCTTTCCGCCGCCGGGATCCCGCTCGGTTCCGCGTCCGCGGTACCGGAACCCGAGGGTGAGGGCTTCCGCGCAGATCTCGCTTTTCCCGGGCTCACGCGGTGGATCGTCGGCGGTGCGGTCACCGCGACCTTGACCGCGGACGGTGTCCCGCGCACCTTCACCGTCGTCACCGAACAGCATCCGCTCGCGAGCGCGCTCGGCGCGGGCAGCCTGATCCTCGCCCTGTTCGCCTTGGCGTACTTGGAATCCGGGCTGCGGACCATCCGCAATGGACACCGCTGGCGGGGTGCGCTCGTCGGCGGGCCGGTCCTCGGCCTGCTGTTCGGCGCGACGGCTTGGCTGTGCGTTTCGGTGCTGAGGGTGCACGAGCCCGCGGTCCTGTTCGGCGCCGGTTGCTCGATCGCGGGTGCCGTGGCGACCGGTTTCGTGGTCGCGGCCGCCCGCGTCCGGCGCACGCGCTGAAACCGGGTCACGACTTGCGGTGCTTGCCCTCGTCGTCGACGACCTCGAACTGTTCCTTGCGGACCTTGCCGGAGACCGTCTGATCCTCGGTGACGGTCTCGGTCTTGAGCCTCGCCCGCTCGACCGCGACGGTTTCCTTGTCCACCACCGGTTTCTCGGCGTGCAGCACGACCTCCTGCTCGTCCTCGGCGATCTCGGCCCGCTCGCCGCCCGGTTTCGTGATCGGCTCCCGCTCGACCCGCACCTCCTCGTGGCTGACCGGAACGGTGACCTGCTGCTCCTCGGTGACGACGTACTTGCGCAGCCGGACATGGCCGGTCTCGACCTGTTCGGTGCCGACGTTCAGCCGTTCCTCGGAGCGCGTCATGGCCGGATCGGCGTCGCGGCGCTGCCTGCCCGCGCTCTCGTCCATGCCCGCCTGGCCGCGGCCGGTGCCGCCCCGGCCCTGCGTCCGGTCGTCCATCCGGCCGTCCGGCGAGGTCCGCGGCATCGGGAGCCCGTAATGCTTGTACAGCTGCGCGCTCTCCTCCATGGACAGGTGCCCGTCGGCCTCGATACGGGGCGCGTCGGAGACCGCCTCCTTGTCGACGCGGACGTGCACACCGTCCTGGTCCGCATGCGCTCCCGAGAGCGGGACGAAACTCTCCTTGGTGCCGAACAGGCCCGTCTTGACGGTGATCCATTCCGGCTGGCGCGTCGCGTCGGCGAGGTAGACGTTGCCCACCTTCCCGAGCTTGTTGCCGGTCGGGTCGACCACCGCGCTGTCGATGAGTTCCTGCGGCTGCATGGTCTTCGCCATCGGTCCTGCTCCTCTCGAAGGAATGCTGCTGAGAAGCCCACCGTCGGCCCGGCCGGTGAGCACGGCAACCGTCGTGGGGCACCTGTGGGTGACCCCGGAAAGTGGAGGTTTGAAGCGGTGCGCGCGGGCTAGGAGCGATAAGTAATCGCAGGTGGAAGGGGGTGCCCGGGTGGTTACGAGGACGACAGGGGGATGGCGCGAACGTGTGGTTCCGAAAATCGGATGCGGCGGCTTCCGGGCGTGTCCTACCCTCGTGAGCGTGATGCAGCAACTGCTGTTCCTCTGAGGAACGACGCCTCCACCGGTACCGCGAGCCGCGGTACCGGAGTTCGTTCTTCCTGCTCATCACCTTCACCGGAGGCAGTTCCTTCATGCATTCCCCTCTTTCGCCCGCGCCTGTGCGCGCGGCGCACGTCCGCCTGTCCGGCGTCCACCTCTCCTTCGGGGGACGGCCCGTGCTCTCCGGCGTCGATCTCGTCGCCGCGGCCGGGGACCGGGTCGCCATCGTCGGGGAGAACGGTCGCGGCAAGACCACGCTTCTCCGGGTACTCGCCGGTGATCTGCCCGCCGATCGCGGCGAGGTGCACCGCTCGGGTTCGGCCGGGGTCGCCGACCAGCAGATCCCGCTCGGCGCGAGCGACACCGTCGGCGCGTTGATCGACCTCGAACTGGCCGCCGTCCGCGAGGCGCTGGCTCGCCTCGAAGCCGCCAGCGAGGCACTCAGCGACGGCCGCCCGGGTGCGGACGAAGTTTTCGCCGCCGCGCTGGAACAGGCCGAAGTCCTCGACGCGTGGGACGCCGACCGGCGCGTCGAGGTTTCCTTGGCGGCCTTGAACGCCGTCGACGACCGTGACCGTCCACTCGGGACACTCTCGGTCGGGCAGCGCCACCGGGTCCGGCTGGCGTGCCTGCTCGGCGCCGGGCATCCGGTCCTGCTGCTCGACGAGCCGACGAACCATCTCGACGCGGCGGGCCTCGAACACCTCACCGAGCGGTTGCGCGCGCATCCGGGTGTGGTCGTCCTGGTGAGCCATGACCGGGCGTTGCTCGCCGACGTCGCCACCACGGTGATCGACCTCGATCCGTCGAGCGACGGCAGGCCGCGTGTCTACGGCGGCGGGTACGCGGGTTTCGTCGAGGCGCGCCAGGCCGAACGTGCCCGCTGGGAATCCGAGCACGCCGAGCAGATCGCCGAGCGGCAACGGCTGGCCGACGACCTGTCCGCCGCCCGGAACCGGTTGCGTGACAACTGGCGGCCGCCCAAGGGCACCGGCAGGCATGTCCGCGCCACCCGGGCGCCCGGACTGGTGCGCGCGGTCCACCGGCGGCAGGAAGAACTGGCCGGGCACGTGGTGGCCGTCCCGCCGCCGCCCGCCCGGTTCGCCATGCCCGGCCTGCCGTCGCACGGAGGCGCGGTCCTGCTCCGTGCCGCCGGGGTGACGGTGGCCGGGCGGCTCGCGCGTCCGGTCGACGTGGCGCTGGAAAGCGGCGACCGGCTGGTGGTCACCGGCCGCAACGGAGCGGGCAAGTCGACGCTCCTGAGCGTGCTGGCCGGGGAACTGGAGCCGGACACGGGCACGGTCACGCGCTCCCGGTCGGCACGGATCGGTCGGCTGGGACAGGAATCCGATCTACCGGGCACGCGGACGGCGATGGAGCTGTTCGACGAACGGCTCGCCAGGTCGGGGATCTCCGGTCCGGGGCTGGGCGAGCTGGGACTGCTCGCCGGTTACGACCGGCACCGGCCGGTGGCGGAACTGTCGGTCGGCGCCCGGCGGCGGCTGGACCTGGCGCTCGTGCTGGCCGTCCGCCCGCACGTCGTACTGCTGGACGAACCGACCAACCACCTGTCCGCCGCGCTCGTCGACGAGCTGACCGCCGCGCTCGGGACGACCCCGGCGGCGGTGGTGATCGCGACGCACGACCGGCAGCTCTCGCGGGACACGGCGTCCTGGCCGAGGCTCGCGTTGTGAGCCGTCAGCCGCGGTGGGCGAGGGTGTAGCGCACGGTCTGCGCCAGTACCACGCTCCCGTCGGGCTCGCGGAGCGGTTCGAGCTCCGCGAGCACGGCCCGGCGTACGGCGTCGAGACGGTCTTCCGGGATCAGCTCCCAGAACATCCGCTGGCCGTGCGACCAGGACCAGGTGATCCAGTGCCCGGGGTCGGCGAACTTCACCGGGTAGACGCGTTCCACGGACGTGACACCGGTGAAGCCCGCCGACTCCACGGCCTGGCCGAAACTTTCGAGGGTGGCGAACAGACCCGCCCTGATGGCCAGCGTCCAGGCCAGCTCCGGCGATACGAACGGTGTGAACACCTCGCGTACGGCGGCCCATCGAGGATCGTCGGCGCCGAACGTGGTCACGCCCAGCCGGCCACCCGGCGCGAGAAGACGATGCCAAGAGCGCAGCCCGGCGACCGGATCGGGCAGGAAGAAGACCACGAACGACGCGAGGACCACGTCGAAGGCGGCGTCGGGCAGCGTCGGTTCTTCGGCGTCCATAAGGGAAACCGACGCGTTGACGCCGCGAGCCTCGACGTCCTTCGCGGTGCGCTCGACCATCTCCGCGGAAAGGTCGATCCCCAGCACCGATCCGCCAGCGCCGACCCGCTCGGCCGCCGGGAACAGCACCGCGCCCCGCCCGCAGCCGACGTCCAGCACCCGCTCACCGGGGACGAGCGCGACCCGGTCGAGCAGTTCCCCGGCGAACGTGCCGAAGAAGTCGACGCCGAGAGCGTCGTACGTCTCCGCCGTCCGGTCGAACAGCCGCGCCATCGCCTGCCGGGTGTAAGCGCTCATGCGCAGGACGATGGCCCGGCGAAAACGCTGTTGTCAAACGGAGGGCCGGGATTTGTCACGCGGCCTTGAACGGGGATGCCCGGAATTCGGTCCGGAGTGCCAATTTCCTCTGGCGCCCGGCCGGGCGATGTTGCGAAAGCCACTTTCGCAACCTTCAACGTTGCGAAAGTGGCTTTCGCAACACGCCCGCTCGCTGGCCGGCACATGAAGGCCCCCTCCTGTACCGGGCGCAAGGAAGGGAGCCTCCATCAACTTCAGGAGGGAAAGGCGAGTTACGCCTTCAAACACGCGAGTTACGTCTCTGATCACACGAGTCACGCCCATGGGGAGGCTCACGAAAAGGCGCGGGAAACCTGCGAAAGCACGATGAGCCCGCACACCACCAGGTTCTTGTACTTGTGCTCCACCACGATGGCGACGAATTCGCGGATGGTGGCGCTCGGCCAGAAGTACCACGCCGTCGGCGACCCGATGACCTGGCCGTTCACCTTGGCGCGGCGGGCGATGAGCGCGGCGCGGAGCACGTGGAAGTTGTTCGTGACGACCGTGCAGCGATAGTCCGCCTTCCGCTGCCGCATGATCTCGGCGCTGAAGGTGAGGTTCTCGAAGGTCGTCCGCGACCGGTCCTCCAGCAGGATCCGCTCCCTCGGGACGCCGTTCTCGACCAGATGCCCGGCCATGGCGTGCGACTCGGGCAGGTCCTCGTCGGGCCCCTGCCCGCCCGAGGTGACCACCATCGGTTCCCCGCCGCGGCCGGCTTCGGCGTCGAGCACGCGCCGGGCGCGGTTCAGCCGTCCGGCCAGCAGCGGCGGGACCCGGTGACCGTCCAGCAGTCCCGAACCCAGCACCACCACGAAATCCACGCCCTTCTCGGTGCGGATGCGGCCGTAGACGATCGAGTACAGGAGGAAACAGACGAACAGGAACGAGAAGTAGACGACGAGCCCGTTGAGGATCCCCCGCACGATGTCGAGGGGTTCCCAGGCCAGCCGGGTGACCGTCGCGTTGAAGACGATCAGCGCGCAGATGCCGATCCCGGTCAGCAGCGAAAGGACGTTGGCCAGCCTGCGTCCCTCCCGGCGGAGCATGGTGATCCCGTTGCAGATCAGGAAGACCGTCAGCGCGAGGACCGTCGGGATGATCAGCAGGATCACACCGACCGCGACGAAACCCGCCGCCTCGGGAGACACCGAAGCGAGCAGCGCGATGAACGTCACGCCGAGGAAAAGGAGCGCGAAGAAGAGGTAGAAGCCGTTCCGCAACCTGCGCCGGTCGCGCAGGAAGCTCACCAGGAACGCCGCGCAGCACAGGGCCGCGACGGCGAAGGGGATGGCAGCGGCCTCCACGAGAAACTCCAGCCTTGGGACGGATGCGGGCACGCGGCGGCATTCAAACACACGACGGAGCCGCCGAAGGCACCTCCCGTTGGTGTGTCGCCTTTACCGACCCGACTGAGTCAACGCGCGCGCTGCACCGGCCGCTCGTCCCACACCGGTTCCGTCGTTTCCCGCACCTGCCCGTCCGAGCCGAACACGAGGTACCGATCGAAGGAGCGCGCGAACCACCGGTCGTGCGTCACCGCGACAGTGGTGCCTTCGTACGCCTCCAGCGCCTGTTGCAGCGCCTCCGCCGAAGCGAGGTCGAGGTTGTCGGTCGGTTCGTCGAGCAGCAGGATGGTGGCGCCGCCGATCTCCAGCAGCAGGATCTGGAACCGTGCCTGCTGGCCGCCGGACAGCTTCTCGAACCGCTGGTCGCCCTGCCCGTCGAGTTCGTAGCGGCGCAGGATGTTCATCGCGGGCCCGCGGCTTCGCGCGTAGCCGGTCCAGAGGATGTCGACGAGCGTCTGCCCGAGCAGTTCGGGATGGGCGTGCGTCTGCGCGAAATGACCGGGGACGACACGGGCGCCGAGCTTCCACAGTCCGTCGTGCGCGACGTCCTCACCGGCCAGCAGCCGCAGGAAATGCGATTTGCCGGAGCCGTTCGAGCCGAGCACCGCGACGCGTTCGCCGTAGAAGACCTCCAGATCGAAGGGTTTCATCAGGCCGGTGAGTTCGAGCCCTTCGCAGGTGACGGCGCGAACGCCGGTCCGCCCGCCGCGCAGGCGCATGGTGATCTTCTGTTCGCGCGGGGGAGCGGCGGGCGCTCCGGCCTCCTCGAATTTGCGCAGCCGCGTCTGCGCGGCGTGGTAGCGCGAGGCCATCTCGTCGCTGCGCGCGGCGTACTGGCGCATGTCGGCGACGAGTTTCTTGAGCTGGGCGTGCTTTTCGTCCCAGCGGCGGCGGAGCTCCTCGAACCGTTCGAACCGTTCCGCCCGCGCCTGGTGATAGGTGTCGAAGCCGCCGCCGTGCACCCAGACGTCGCCGCCGGCGGGCCCGGGTTCGACGCTGATGATCTTCTTCGCGGCTCGGGCCAGCAGTTCCCTGTCGTGCGAAACGAACAGCACGGTCTTCTGGGTCTCACGCAGCCGTTCTTCCAGCCATTGCTTGCCGGGGACGTCGAGGTAGTTGTCCGGCTCGTCGAGCAGGAGGACGCCGGATCCGCCGAGGAGCAGCGCCTCCAGCACCAGCCGTTTCTGTTCGCCGCCGGACAGCGTGCGCACCTCGCGCCAGCGCGCCTTCTCGTACGGCATGTTGAGCGCCGCCGTCGTGCACTTGTCCCACACGACTTCGGCTTCGTAGCCGCGGGCGTCGCCCCAGTCGCCGAGCGCCTGTGCGTACGCCATCTGGTTCGCTTCGTCGTCGCGTTCCATCAAGGCCAGCTCGGTCTCGTCGACGGCACGGGCGGCGGCGCGGAGCGCGTCCGGCGACACCGAGACGAGCAGGTCCCGCACGGTCCGTTCGTCGCGTACCGACCCGACGAACTGGGGCATCACCCCGAGCCCGCCGCTGATGGTCACCGAGCCCTCGCTGGGGGAGAGTTCCCCCGAGATCAGCCGCAGCAAGGTCGTCTTGCCCGCCCCGTTGGCGCCGACGAGCGCGCAGACGCTGCCCTCCCCGACCCGGAACGAGACATCGTCGAGAAGCAGCCGCCCGTCGGGCAGGTGGTACTCGACGTGCGCGACTTCCACGTGACCCATCCGGACAGACTGCCCGCGCGCTCGGGAATCACGCAACGCAATATCTCCGGTAGTGTCGGTGACGTGGAGCGAACCTACTTCGGCGTGCGGCTCAAGCTGATGCTTGCGCTGTTCCTGCCCGAGTTGTTCGTCGTGCTCCCGGTCGTCGGCGGGATCAACCCGCTGAGCCTTGCCACCGCGCTGACGGCGTCGGTGGCGGTCGCCAACCCGCTCGGGCTGGCCGCCGCCCTGACCGCGTCCCTCGCCGCCGTCCTGCTCGCGCTCGCGGCGCATTTCCGCCTGGAACCGGCGGCCGCCGCGATGCGGGTGCGCGCCATCAGCCTGCGCGAACGCGCACAGCTGTTCCTGAGCCTGCGCGATCCCGACGCGCGTGGCCGCGTCCGGCCAAGGGCTCCGTCACAGGGCATCGCGACTGCCTGACCTTTCCTCGTTCGAAGGGGAGGCAGTCACTCCTGCCCGCCTACCTTCGACCGACGGAGTGACCTGGTCATGTTCGATGTCTTCCTGTACCCCGTTTCCGCCATCCTCTGGTTCTGGCACAAGGTTTTCGGTGCCGTGTCGAGCCCCGACTCGGGCGTCGCCTGGGTCTTGTCCATCGTGTTCCTCGTCTTCACGCTGCGCCTCCTGCTGGTCAAACCCGCGCTCAGCGCGTTGCGCGCGGGCCGCCGCATGCAGGCGCTCGCGCCGCAGCTGCAGCGGATCAAGGAGAAGTACGGCAAGGATCGCCAGAGGATGGCGAAAGAGATCCAAAAACTGCATGCCGAAAGCGGCTCCAGCCCGCTGGGCGGCTGTCTCCCGGCGCTGATCCAGCTCCCGGTGTTCCTGTCGCTGTACTGGGTTCTGCGCGATTTCACCCCGGGCGCCGTCTCGAACCACGTCTTCGACCAGGCCGGTGTGCGGTCGTTCCTGAACGCCGACCTGTTCGGCGCGAAGCTCGGCAACTGGCTTTCGCAACCCGCGGCGGAACTGGCCGCGTTCGGCACGGACCACGTCCACATGATCGCCGTCGGGGTGCCGCTGATGCTGATCGCGAGCCTGGCCACGTTCTTCTCGATGCGGTCGGGACTCGCGCGGCAGACCGCTCCGGAGACGGCCGGGATCACCAAACTGATGATGTACCTGGCGCCGGCCGGGATGCTGGTCTCGGGATCGTTCTTCCCGGTGCCGATCGGGGTGCTGCTGTACTTCCTGGCCACCAACGTCTGGACGCTGGGGCAGCAGCATTTCCTCACCAAGGTCGTCGACCGGGAGGAGGCTAACCGCTGACCGACCGACGAGCCGCGACCGAGTACCGGACAGCCTTCCGAAGCCCCGGCAGGACGGTGTCGACGTGCGCCGAGAGCGCCTTGATCGCGTTCCGGTGCGCACGGTTCTCCTTGGCACTGAACACCGTGTGGACGTCGCCCTCGGCGGAGAGCACGGCGAGCACGGCGTCTTCGATCGGGGCGGCGGCGGGATCGCGACCGCTCAGCACCACGTCGCGGACCCGTTCGCGGAGCGCGTCTGCCTGCGGAGGATCCGCCAGGGTGATGTCACGGACCGGGAAGATGCCCATCGCCCGGTGCTTGCCGACGGTGATCGTCCCGGCCGCCGCGAGCTGATCTCGGACGATGTCCTCGGCCTTGTGCCAATCGCGGTCGACGACGGTGATCCACCGCCGCGGTTTCGCCCCGGGGGCGTCTTCCAGCACCTTGGCGAGGAAGGGGTCTCCCGGGGCCGGCCTCGCCGCGGCCGTGCGCTCGGCCCTTCCGTCGCGATCGGTGAGGAGACCGGCGAGGATCAGTTCGGCCACCGCGGCCGCGCGCAGGAGCGAACCCCGCACGACGGCACTGGCGGGGTCGAGCCTGTTCCTCTCGGTGTCGTAGCCGAGCAGGTACATCCGTTGCGGCAGAGTCATCTCGTCCTCCCTCGGGACCTGTCCCGTCGGAAAGCCTTACCCTCTGCCAGATGAAAAGCCAGACGACAGCGCGCATTCGAGTGACCATGGCGCTCGCCGTCGGTTGCCTGCTCGCAGGCTGCGGTTCGAATCCGACGCCACCCGCGCCCGCACCGCCGCCCCCGTCGCCGACCGGCCCGGATCCCGCGTTGGTCTCCTGGGCGGGCGGATACTGCGGCGCGGTCAAGGACATGCGGTTCATCGTCTACACCATGGCCAAGGGGTACGACATCAAGTCCGAGGCGGATCTGCCCAAGGCGGCGGACTCGCTGAAGAAGCTGGACACCGCGCTGACCACGGCGATATCGGGGCTGGAGAAGCTCCCGCAGGTCGCTCCGCCCGCTCAGGACGCCAACCGGCTCGCCTCGGGCGAGTTGGAGTTCTACCGGAAGCTCCACGGGGACGTGACCAAGTCCCGCACCTTGCTGTCGCGAGGCGGGGTCGAATTCGCCAAGGCGTCCCTCGACGTTGTCGGGATCGACCTGGCCGAACATGCACCCGGGATCAAGATCAGTGACGTGCCAGGCCTCGATAAGGCGATGAAAGCCGACAAGACCTGCGAACTTGTCGGCTAGATCACGCGAACCAGGCCGAGGAACTGTTCGGTACCGGCGTGTCGGGCAAAGCCCGATGGGGAATCATCGCGCTCGCCCGGGAACTGTTCCCGGGCGGGTGGGTGTTCCCGGCGCCGTCCGGCGCCGGGAACGCGTTCGCAGATGACGCCCGGTGAGTGACGCGGAGTCCTCGGCCAGTGCGGCTGGCGCGCCCTCGAACACCACCGTCCCGCCGTCGGCGCCCGCGCCCGGCCCGATGTCGATGACGTGGTCGGCGTGCGCGATCACCCGCTGGTCGTGTTCGATCAGGACGAGCGTCGCCCCGCCGTCGACGAGTTCGTCGAAGAGGGCGAGCAGCCGGTCGACGTCGCTGCCGTGCAGTCCGGCCGTGGGCTCGTCGAGAATCAGGCGCAGTTCGTGCGCGGGCCCGGCGTCGGCGAGGTGCCGGGCCAGCAACAACCGTTGCCTTTCGCCGCCCGACAACGTGTCGAGACTTTGCCCGATGGTCAGGTAGCCGAGCCCCACCCGGTCCAGCCAGCGCGACCGCTGCCCGATGGGAGACCGCTCGCCGAACAGCGCGGCGGCGTCCGCCGGGTTCATCGCCAGCACGTCGGCGATGGTCCGGCCGTGCAGGCGCGCGGCGAGCGCGTCCGGGTTGAACCTGGTGCCACCACAGGCATCGCAAGCGGTCTGGACGTCGTCGAGGAAGGCCAGGTCGGTGATGATGACCCCCTTCCCTTTGCAGACAGGGCAGGCTCCGCGGCCGTTGGCGCTGAACAACGACGGGTGTTTCCCCGTGGCCTTCCCGAAGGTCTCGCGGATGGGCTCGGCGATACCGAGCACCGTGGCGGGCGTGGACCGGATGCCACCGCGCAGCGGGGCCTGTTCGACGACGACGAAATCGGGATGCCGCCGGGGGAGTTCGCCGGTGATCAAGGTGCTCTTGCCGGAGCCGGCCACACCCGAAACGACGGTCAGGACACCGAGCGGCACATCGACGGTGACGTCACGGAGGTTGTGGCTGCGGGCGCCGGAAATCGTCACGACGCCCCGCGGGACGCGGATCCGCTCCCGGAAGCGAAGCGGGGCACCGAGTAGCCGTCCGGTCTCGGTGCCTGCCGTGACGAGTTCGGCGGGGCCGCCCTCGAACTGGATACGTCCGCCGCCGTCGCCTCCGGCTGGCCCGAGGTCGATGACGTGGTCGGCGGCCGCGATGACCGCGGGATGGTGCTCGACCACGAGGATCGTGTTGTGCGCGTCGCGGAGCCTGGCCAGCAGTTCGAGAAGCCGGTGCACGTCGTGCGGATGCAGGCCGGTGCTGGGCTCGTCGAACACGTAGCAGACATCGCTGAGCGCGCTCCCGAGATGGCGGACGATCTTGACGCGCTGGGCTTCGCCGCCGGACAGCGTCCTCGACTCCCTGGACAGGCTGAGGTAGCCGAGACCGACGGAGTCCAGCGCGTCGAGCCGTTCACGGATCGCCTGGGTCAGCGGAGCCACCGACGGATCGCGCACGGCCGAGACGACGTCACGCAGCTCGCCGACCGGTATGGCGGACCAGTCCGCGATGGACCGCCCGTCGATCAGGCTTCCGCGCGCGGCCTCGGAGAGGCGGGTTCCCCCGCACTCCGGGCAGACACCGCGGGTGACGACTCCGGCGAGGCCTTCCTGTTCCTCGGCCGTGAGCCGCGACGGCGTCTTGCGCAGGTACGAGTCCCGCAGGCGCGGGACGATGCCGTCGAAGAGGCCGTGCTTGGGGTAGTCGGGGCCGGGGTCGTCGAGGGGGAGTGCTTCGGCGTGCAGCAGGGTTTCGACCTTCACCGGCGGCAACTGTCCCAAGGGGACATCGGGGTCGACGAGTCCGGAATGGACGAGCCGTTTCCAGCGGTAGGTCCCGGGGGCGAACGTCGGGAACCGCACGGCGCCTTCGCGCAGGCTTCGCGAGTGGTCGAGCAGCCGGTCGAGGTCGATGTCGTCGACCGTGCCGAGCCCTTCGCAGCGCGGGCACATCCCGGCCGGATCGTTGAACGAGTAGGCGGGCGAGAACCCGGCGCCCGGCTTTCCGAGGCGGGAGAACAGCAGGCGCAGCAACGGCGCGATGTCGCTCGCCGTGCCCACGGTGGACCGCGCGTTGCCGGTGAACCGCCGCTGATCGACGATCGTGGTGAAGACCAGCCCGTCGATCCGGTCGACGTCGGCGGGCGGATGCTGGGGGAGCCGGTTCCGGACGAAGGCGGGATAGGAGCCGGTGACCAGCCGCTCGGCTTCGGCCGCGATGGTGTCGAACGCGAGCGACGACTTCCCGGAGCCCGACACGCCGGTGAACACCGTCAGCCGGTGCTTCGGCACCCGCACCGAGACGTCGCGGAGGTTGTGCGTTCGGGCTCCTTCCACGGTGATCCAGCGGCCTCGGTCAGCTTGAACTTTCGCCATGAACCGAGGCTACGATGAGATGTGGCCGGATTACGGCCACAACTATCGGGAGGCGTCGTGACGGCACCACGGGAACGGATGCTGCGGCTGCTGTCACTCCTGCAATCCGGCCGAGCCTGGCCCGCCGCCGAACTCGCGACCGCCATGGAAGTCCCGCCGCGCACCCTGCGCCGGGACATCGACCACCTTCGCGGTCTGGGCTATCCCGTGGAGAGCAGCCGCGGTCCGGGAGGCAACTACCGCCTGGTCGCGGGTACCGCGCTGCCGCCGCTCATGCTGGAACACGACGAGGCGATCGCCACCGTGCTCGGCCTGCGGCTCGCCGCGGCGGGCGGAACCGGCGTGGACCTGACCGCCGAATCGGCCGACCGCGCCGCCGCGAAACTCCGGCGCGTCCTTCCGGCGGCACTGCGACGGCGGACCGACGAAATGCTCGCCGCGGTCGAGTTCGGGACCGGTGAACAGCCGCGGGTCACCCAAGCCGTCCTGAACGTCCTGGCCGCGGCGATCGCGGCCCGGCGGTGCCTCGAATTCGCGTACACGGGCAAGGACGGCCCGTCGTCACGGACGGTCGAGCCGATGCGGCTCGTCCAGCTCGGCAGGCGGTGGTACCTCTACGCCTGGGACCTCGGCAGACGGGATTGGCGGAGCTTCCGGCTCGACCGGATCGGCGCGCCGTCGATGACCGAGGTGGCGTTCGAGCCCCGTGCGCTCCCCGTCGACGATGTCGCGGCTCATCTCCAGGAACGCTTCCAGAGCCCGAAATCCCTCCGGATCACGCTGACCCTGGAGGTCGGCGCGGAGGAGGCCGCTGCCCGGCTTCACCGGGTCGACGGGAGTTTCGAGGCCCTCGGTGAGGACAGGTGCCGGTACGTCGCGTACGTCGATTCCTTCGAGTGGCTGGCGGTCGTCCTGACGCTCACCGACATCGGGTTCACGGTGGAGGAACCGGCGGAATTCGGCGAGTACCTCGCGCGGACGGGGGAGCGGCTGATACGGGGCGCCACCCGCCTCGTGTGGGGGGTGGGCGGGTGTTTCCTGGCGGGGGACCGGACGGTGGGGGGGGCGCGGCTGCCGCCGGGGCCCGCA
>NZ_JBHXIB010000029.1:50422-59653 GCF_042723975.1 Amycolatopsis sp. NPDC058340
TGGTCTGGGGGTTGGGTTTTTTTTAATACCCCCCGGGGGCGGGGGCTTCCCGGGGCCCCCACCCCCCTCGTGAGTGGCAAGGACGGTTAGAACCGTCCTTGCCACTCACGAGGGGTGGGGCCACTGCTGCCCTCGCGTCCAGGAGTCCAGCACCATCAGCGTCTTCGTGCCCGTCACCTGGTGATGCCGCCGGATCTCGTCGATGGTGCGCTGCAGATGGCCCATGTCCCGCACCCGCAGCCAGACGAGCGCGTCGGGGTCGCCCGCGATGGTGAACACCGCCTGTGCCTCGGGCATCCGGGTGGTGGTGCGGACGATCTCGCCGACCTTGGTGGTCCCGGTGAACCGCAGTTCGGTGAACGCCTCGATGCCCCAGCCGAGTTTGGCGTGGTCGATCTGGACGGTGTAGCCGACGATGACGCCGTTCTCCTGCATCCGGTCGATCCGGCGTTTGACCGCCGCGGTGGACAGCGTGACACGGGCCCCGATGTCGCCAAGGGTGCGCCGGGCGTCCTCCCGCAGCAGTTCGAGGATCTCGCGATCGGTCTCGTCGATGAGCTGGTCCGCCATGAGCCAGGATGGTACGCAGACGCAACGAATATCGGCCAGTGGAGAAGATGGGCCGGATTTTTTGCGTGCCGGGTGCCAATAGACTGCCGCCTGTTGCGACGGCCCGCGCGGTCGGGTCTTCTGTCGTGACGTCACGCGGGGGTGCCGAAGGAGGCAGGTCTGGTGGAGCAGTTCACGTTGGAGGACCGGTATCTGCGGGAGGACGGCACCGTTTACCTCAGCGGTGTCCAGGCCCTGGTCCGGATGCTGTTCGACCGGGTGCGGCACGACCGCGCCGCCGGGGCGTCCCCCGCCGTGTTCGTCTCCGGGTACGAAGGTTCGCCGCTGGCGGGCTACGACCTCGAACTCGGCCGCCGCTCCCACCTGCTCGAGAAGCACGACGTCGTGCACCGCCCCGGCCTGAACGAGGAGCTCGCCGCGACCGCGGTCATGGGCAGCCAGCTCACCGCGTCGGTCGGCTCGTCGCGCGGCGGGGTCACCGGGTTCTGGTACGGCAAGGCACCCGGCCTCGACCGGGCGACCGACGCCCTGCGGCACGCCAATCTCGCGGGGACCGACCCGGCGGGCGGCGCGGTGGCGCTGGTCGGCGACGATCCGAACGCGAAGTCGTCGTCGGTGCCCTGTGCTTCCGAGCTCGCACTGGCCGATCTCGCCATGCCGGTGTTCTTCCCGTCCGACTCCCAGGACGTGCTGGACTTCGGGCTGCACGCCGTGGAGCTGTCCAGGGCGAGCGGACTGTGGTCGTCGATGAAACTCGTGGCGAACGTGGCCGACGCCGCGAGTACCGCGCACGTCCGGCCGGACTGGACGGCGCCCGAGTTGGCGCTGCCCGCGTACCGGCACAAGCCCAGCACGCGGCTGCTCGGCACCACGTTGATGGCGCTCGAACGCAGCCTGTACACCGAACGCCTGCCGCTGGCCGTCGAATACGTGCGTGCCAGCGGGCTCAACCGGATCGTCCACGAAGGACCGAAGGACCGCGTCGGCATCGTCACCGCCGGAAAGTCCTATTTGGACTTGATGCAGGCATTGCGGTTGCTCGGCCTGGACGCCGAGGCGTTGTCCCGGCACGGGATCCGGATCCTCAAGCTCGGCGTCATCCACCCGCTCGAACCGTCGATCGTCCGCCGGTTCGCCGACGGCCTCGCCGAGATCGTCGTGGTGGAGGAGAAGCGCTCCTTCGTCGAATCGGCGATCAAGGAGGTGCTGTACGGCACCGCCGGAGCGCCCGCCGTGTACGGCAAGACCGGCCCGGACGGCCGCACCCTGTGCACCGAACTCGGCGAGCTCGACCCGGACGCCATCGCGAGGGTGCTGGCCGCCCGGCTGAGCGAGCACCACGAGATCCCGTCCGTGGATGCGTGGCGGCAGCGGCGCCGCCGCGAGCGGATCTCCGTGCCGTTGCTCGCCAGGACGCCGTACTTCTGCTCCGGCTGCCCGCACAACTCCTCGACCAAGGTGCCCGAGGGCACGGTGGTGGGCGGCGGCATCGGCTGTCACGCCATGGCGCTGTTCATGGAACCGGAACAGGTCGGCGACGTGGTCGGCCTGACCCAGATGGGCGGCGAGGGCGCGCAGTGGCTCGGGATGGAGCCGTTCGTCGACGCCTCGCATTTCGTGCAGAACATCGGCGACGGCACGTTCACCCATTCCGGCAGCCTCGCGGTGCGGGCGGCGGTGGCCGCGGGGGTGAACATCACCTACAAGATCCTCTACAACGCGACGGTCGCGATGACCGGCGGCCAGGACGCCGTCGGCGGCCTCTCGGTGGACAGGCTGGCGTCGCTGCTCCTGGTCGAAGGCGTCGCGAAGGTGGTCGTCACCAGTGACGAGCCGAAACGGCTCCGCGGTGTGCGGATGCCGGACGGCGTCGAGGTCCGGCACCGCGACGAACTGCTGAGCACGCAAGAGGAATTGGCCCGCGTTCCCGGGGTGACCGTGCTCATCCACGATCAGGAATGCGCTGCCGAGAAGCGCCGTAAACGCCGTCGCGGAAAGCTGGAGACCCCGGCGGCCAAGGTCGTGATCAACGAGCGGGTCTGCGAGGGCTGTGGCGACTGCGGCGAGAAGTCGAACTGCCTGTCCGTGCAGCCGGTCAGCACCGAATTCGGCCGTAAGACCGCGATCCACCAGTCGTCGTGCAATGTGGACTACTCCTGCCTGGCCGGGGACTGCCCGTCGTTCATGACGGTGGTGCCCACCGGCCGCAAACACCGGCCGCGGGCCGGGGAGATCACCGCGGCCGAACTGCCCGCTCCCGAGACCTCGGGCACCGACTTCACCGTGCGCATCACCGGGGTCGGCGGGACCGGCGTGGTCACCGTCGCGCAGATCCTCGCCACGGCCGCGGTGCTCGAAGGCAGGCAGGTCCGGACGCTGGACCAGACCGGGCTCGCGCAGAAGGGCGGCGCCGTCGTCTCCGATCTGAAGATCACCGCCGAGCCGACACCGCAGGCCCCGAAACTCGCGGCCGGGGAATGCGACCTCTACCTGGCCTGCGACGTCCTCGTCGGCGCGGATCCGGCGCATCTGTCGGTGGCGGACAACGGCAGGACCACGGCCGTGGTCTCCACGACCGAGGTGCCGACCGGCCGGATGGTCGTCGACACCACGGTGTCCTTCCCCGATGCCGCCGCCGTGCGCGGGGCGATCTCGGACAACGCGGCGCGGACGGTGGCGCTCGACGCGCGGGAACTGGCGGAAACCCTGTTCGACGACGACCAGTTCGCCAACATCCTCCAGCTCGGTGCGGCTTACCAGACCGGCGCCATCCCGCTGGACGCGGGCAGCGTGGAACGCGCGATCGAACTCAACGGGGTCGCCGTCGCGGGCAACCTCCAGGCGTTCCGGCGCGGCAGGCAACTCGTCGCCGATCCCGACGGACTGCACGCCCTGGTCGCCCCGCCCGCCGTCGCCGCGACGCCGGCCCCATCGGCGGCCGCCCTGCGTGCTCGCGCGCTCGTGCACGCCGAGCCGGGTTCGGAACTCGCGCGGCTGCTGGACATCCGCGTCCCCGAGCTCGTCCAGTACCAGAACGTTCGCTACGCGCGGGAGTACGCCGGGTTCGTCGAGCGCGTCCGGGTCCTTGAAGGGGATTCGACCGCCATCACCGAAGCGGTGGCACGCAACCTGCACAAACTGATGGCGTACAAGGACGAGTACGAGGTCGCGCGGCTGTCGCTCGATCCCGCCGTGCTCGCCGGGATCGAGGCCGAGTTCGGTGTCGGCAGCCGGTACGCCTACCGCCTGCACCCGCCCTTCCTGCGCGCGCTGGGCATGAAACGGAAGATCGCGCTCGGCCCGAAGTTCCGTCCCGTGTTCGTCGCGCTGCGCGCCGCGCGGAAGCTGCGCGGCACCCGCTGGGACCCGTTCGGCAAGGCACACGTCCGGAAGGTGGAGAGGGAGCTCGTCGGGCAGTACCGGGAGACGATCCTCGCCGCTTTCGGCACCGAGGACGCCGATCGCGGCAGGCTGCTGGCCCTGGCCGAACTGCCCGATCTGGTTCGCGGTTACGAGGACGTCAAGCTGGCGAACGTCGAGACCTACCGCCGGGAACAGTCGGCGCTCCTGGCCGATCTCGTCCGGGCGGACCGGCTCGGCGCGAACACCTGACGGCGTCGGTCCGGCAGCCGAAGCGTCGTGAGTGGTAAGTGTCGTTCTGACGGCACTTACCAGGTCAGCCGAGGTGGACGACCGTGGTCAGTTCGCCGTCGGTCACCGCGAAACGTCGCCGGATTTCGTCGACGGCCACCCGCGCAGGTCCCGAGAAGAACCTGTCCCACACGATCGAGCTGTCCGCGTGGCCGGTCGAGAGTTCGGGCCACGCGGCGATCAGGTCTCCGGTGTCCCCGTCGTAGAGACGCGGATGGTCGTACAGGGCAAGGAAATCGCCCGCGAAGGGAACGACGTCGCCGGCGGGCAGGTCCAGCTGCCGACGCCAGGCGAACGTGTTGGCGGTGGTCGACCACCGGGCCACCATGGTGGGTCCGAGGTCGTCGGGGCCGTCCGGATCGTCGTCCTCCGTGGATGTGCTGATCACGATGTCTTCGCCGACGAAGCAAGCGCCCGCGACCTCGGCCCGCACGAGTTCGAGCAGGCCGAACACGTCTCCGACCGGGTCGAGCGTCGCAGGTTCGGCCAGTGCCTTCCGCAGGTCGTAGACCGCCATGCAGCTCCAGGGATGCCAGACCCAGCCGGCGCTGAGCAGATAGCGCCCGTCGGGCGAGACGGCCAGGCGCGAGTGGAAGATGTCGGTCGGCTCGCGCTCGGCGCCGCCGGTGAGGCGTTCGCCGGTCGCGGCGACTTCGATCTCCAGGCGGTTGTACTCGTCGGGGCAGTGGATCAAACCCGTCCTGCCGTCGGGCAGGGTGCACAACACCAGCGGGTAGCGGTAGGCCTCGGCCTTGTAACCGCTACGGGTGAGCTCGCGGATCGGCCTGCCGTCCGACGAGAGCAGCAGCCCGGTCGTTCCGGTATCGGTCACGAGCGCGACCATGTCACCCTGGGGCGAGACCGCCGCGGTGTCGAAGGTTTCGCAGTATTCGCCGAGTATCGGCGAACCCGGCGACAAGTCGTGGAGCGTTTCCCCGATCCAGACCAGCGCCTTCGTACCCGCGACAGCCGTGACCTCGCGTCGAATTTCTCGCATGGGCCCCAGCCTGCCCGACTCCGGGCCAGGAGTCCGCCGAATATCCGCTGGACGGCACGACGAGACTCGGGGTGTGGCTTCCCGTCGAGCGATGAGCACTCCGGACCTGAGCCCGCCGCCGCGGCGGATCACCGTGGACGAGGCGCGGGTGCGCGGTCTGCTCGGCGAACAGTTCCCGGAGTGGGCCGGCCTCCCGGTCCGGCCGGTGGCGGAATCCGGGTGGGACAACGGGACTTTCCGGATCGGCGACGAAATGCTGGCACGGCTGCCGAGCGCCGCCGAGTACGCCTTGGCGGTGGGCAAGGAGCAGCGCTGGCTACCGCTGCTCGCTCCCCGGCTCCCGTTGCCCATCCCGGTTCCGCTGGCGAAGGGACGTCCCGGCGCCGGCTATCCCTTCGAGTGGTCGGTCTACCGATGGCTCGACGGCGAACCCGCGAGTGCCGACCGTATCCCCGACCCGGTCCGGTTCGCCCTCGACCTGGCCGGTTTCCTGGCGGCGCTGAGGGCCATCGACACCACCGGCGGCCCTCGGCCGGGAAAGCACAACTGGTTCCGGGGCGCCACCCTGCGCACCTACGACGCGCAGACCGAGCGCGCGCTCACGGCGTTGGACGGCGACATCGACGCCGGTCCGGCGCGCGAGATCTGGAAGACCGCGCTGGCAACTCCCTGGGACGGAACGGATCGCTGGTTCCACGGCGACATCGCGCCGGGGAATCTCCTGCTCGATGGCGGGGAACTGGCGGCCGTCATCGATTTCGGCACCTGCGGCGTAGGCGATCCGTCCTGCGACTTGGCGATCGCTTGGACGTTGCTGACCGCCGAAGGCAGGGAAGCGTTCCGCGAAGGGCTTTCGGTCGACAGCCCGGAATGGGAGCGCGGGCGTGGTTGGGCGCTGTGGAAGACGCTGGTCACCTGTGCCCGGACGCGGGGACGCGTCGACGAGGAAGCGGAGAACGCACGTCGCGTCTTGGCCGGGATTCTGGCCGATGCTTCCCGCTGAGTGACCGTCCCCGCGCGGCCGATCGTGGTTGGATCGATCGCATGTCGTCCATCGTCGTCGCCGTCATCGCGGCCATCGCCTCGGTCTCCGCGGCGGTGGTCGCCGGGATCTTCGCGCTGGCCGCACGCCGACTCGAGGCGCGGGTGCAGAGCGCCGACCAGGTTCGCGAACGGATCTCCGAGCAGAAACGCGAGATGTGCGAACCCGTCGTCGACATGCTGGAACGCATGTTCACCAGCGACGACCTGCCCACGGAAGAGGAGCTGAAGCACAAGCGCCGCTTCGACACCTGGGTGAACGTGTACGGCTCGGACGGCATCGTCAAGGCGTACTCCCGCCTCATGCAGGCGCTCCCCGCCGGGGCACCGCCCGACATCCAGTTCCGCCTCTACGCGGATTTCCTGATCGAGGTCCGCAAGGACATCGGCGACCCGGGTACCGCGGTCGACCGGATGCAGATCCTCGGGCCGCGGTCGGCGAACCTGTCGGATCGCCGGAGCCTGACCGACGCCGACCTCGACACGGTCTGCAAACGCCTCGGCTGGGTCCCGCCCTGGCGCGGCAAGTAGGCCGACCCGATCGCGACCCTGTTGGCCAGTAACCACCCTTCCCGGGGTGGCGGTGGACGTTTTGGGGGCGCGGCTGACAGATTCGCGAACGGCGAATCGACCGCGTATGACAAAGACGAAGAATGGTCGCGCGGGCTCTGTGATTTTGCTTGCCTGCCGAGCCTCGCGGGTGTGTTAATTCCCTGTGGCATACCCGTAAATGTGCACACGCGCCCGCTGGGAAGAGCCCGCGAAAGCGGGCATTAATCGTTTGTCCGATGGTTTCGGCGGGTGTGGTCTATGTGTTGGAGAGGGACCTGTGAAACACAGAAGACGTAGTCGAAGACTGGCCGGGGGCATCGCCGTCGTGAGCACGGCGGCCTTGGTGACACTGGGTCTCACGATCGCTTCGGGCACCAGTGCCGCGGCTCCGGGTGAGCTCACGCAGAATTACTCGTGCCCGTTCCCGTTGATCGGTAATCAGAACGTCTCGGTCACCATCAAGACCACTCAACCTTCGACGATCGAGACCGGGAAACTGACTCCCGCCATCGAGATCACCGCCGTGTCCAACGCGGGCAAGACGGCGACCGAAGGTCTTCGTCTCGTTGGCGCCGAATCCATCAAGGGCACCGCGAAGGCGACCTCCACCGTGACGATGCCCGGCAGCCAGGGCACGATGACCGTGAAGGTCGACTCCGACGTGCCGAAGCAGCCCATCCCGGCGGCGGGCAACGACCTCATCGTGAACGCCACCGGCAGCGCGCCCGCGCTGAGGTTCGACCAGCCGGGCACCGCGACGCTCGCCGTGAACAACCTGCAGCTGGTGATGACCCCGCTCAAGGCCGACGGCACCGAAACCGGTCTCGGCACCTTCACTTCGGACTGCACGCTGGCGGCGGGGGCCGAGACGGTGCTGCAGACCTACACGGTGACCGGTTCGCCGGTCACCCCGGAAGCCGTCGTCGGCTCGGGGAACCACCCGCCGCTGAAGCAGGTCTACAGCTGCCCGTTCCCGTTGATCGGCAACCAGGACGTCACGGTCGACATCGACGCCACGTTGCCCGAGTCGATCCCGGTGGGCCAGTTCACCCCCAAGATCGACATCAAGGCGGTCTCCAACGCGGGCTCGACCGCTACCGAAGGGCTCCGGCTCGTCGGCGCCGAGACCATCAAGGGAACGGCACTGGCCACTTCGCTGGTCTCCAGCCCGCAGGGTCATCTCGCCGTCGGCGTGCCGACCGCGGTTCCGCAGCAACCCATCCCGCCCAAGGGCAACGACCTGGTGATCAACGCGACCGGTTCCGCGCCGTCGCTGCGGTTCGACCAGCCGGGGACGGCCACGCTGTCGGTGCACGATCTGGTGCTGACCATGACGCCGCTGACGGCCTCCGGCGCGGAGACCGGCCTCGGCACGTTCGTCGCGGACTGCACCCCGGCGAGCGGCCAGGCCAACGTGCTGCACACCTTCACCGTCACCGCGGCGGCGGACACGACCGCACCGTCGGCTCCCGGCGCTGTGACGGTCGGTGACGTCACCCAGAACAGCGTCGCGCTGTCTTGGGGCGCTGCCACCGACAACGTCGCCGTGACCGGGTACGACGTCTACTCGGGCGCGGACCTCGTCAAATCCGTGACCGGCACGTCGGCCACGGTCGACGGGCTCACCCCGGACACGGAGTATTCCTTCACAGTCAAGGCGAAGGACGCGGCGGGCAACGTCTCGCCCGCCACCGCGCCCGCCACCGCCCGGACCGCGAAGGCCCCGGACACGCAGGCCCCGACGACGCCCGCGAACGTGCACTCGACCGGTACCACCCAAACCAGTGTGACGCTGGCTTGGGACGCGTCGAGCGACAACGTCGGTGTCACCGGCTACGACGTCTTGAAGGGCACCGAGGTCGTCAAGTCGGTCACGGAACCCCAGGCCACGATCGACGGTCTGGCGGCCGACACCGAGTACTCGTTCACCGTGGTGGCCAAGGATGCCGCGGGCAACGTGTCGGCGGCGAGTGCCGCTGTCACGGCGAAAACGCAGGCGGCACCCGACACGCAGGCCCCGGGTGCGCCGGGCAACCCGCGCTCGACCGGGACCTCGGCCTCCAGCGTCGGCCTGGCGTGGGACGCGTCGAGTGACAATGTCGGTGTCACCGGGTACGACGTCTACAACGGCGCCACCCTGGTGAAGTCGGTGACCGAAACCAGCGCCACCGTCGACGGTCTCGCCGCCGACACCGAGTACACCTTCACCGTGGTGGCCAAGGACGCTGCCGGGAACAAGTCGGAGCCCAGCGCTCCGGTGACCGCCCGGACCGCCACCGCTCCCGACACCGAAGCGCCCAGCGTTCCGGCCGGGCTCGCCACGACCGACGTCACCCAGTCCAGCGTCGGGCTGTCCTGGACCGCTTCGAGTGACAACGTCGGTGTCGTCGGTTACGACGTCTTCAACGGCGGCACTCTGG
>NZ_JBHXIB010000029.1:59753-71587 GCF_042723975.1 Amycolatopsis sp. NPDC058340
TGAAGTCGGTGACGGGGACTTCGGCCACTGTGGAAGGTCTCGCGCCGGACACGGAGTACTCGTTCACCGTGGTGGCGAAGGACGCCGCGGGCAACGTGTCGGCGGCGAGTGCCGCTGTCACGGCGAAGACGCAGGCGGCGCCGGACACGCAGGCTCCCACCGCGCCGGGCAACCCGCGCTCCACGGGAACCACGCAGACCAGCGTGAACCTCGAATGGAACGCGGCGACGGACAACGTCGGTGTCACCGGGTATGACGTCTTCAACGGCGGCACCTTGGTGAAGTCGGTGACGGGGACTTCGGCCACTGTGGAAGGTCTCGCGCCGGACACGGAGTACTCGTTCACCGTGGTGGCGAAGGACGCCGCGGGCAACACGTCGGCTCCCAGCGCCGCGATCACCGTCCGGACGCAGGCTTCGCCCGACACGGTGGCTCCCGCAGTGCCGGGGAACCCGCGGTCCACGGGGACCACGCAGACCAGCGTGAGCCTCGAATGGGACGCGGCGACGGACAACGTGGGTGTCACCGGGTACGACGTCTTGAAGGGCACCGAGGTCGTCAAGTCGGTCACCGGGACTTCGGCCACTGTGGACGGTCTCACGGCCGACACCGAGTACACCTTCACCGTGGTCGCCAAGGACGCCGCGGGGAACAAGTCGGCCGCCAGCGCGCCGGTCACGGCGAAGACCAAGCCGAACACGTCCCCGATCGTCAAGTACAGCTACGACCTGACCGGCAAGACCCAGCTGAAGAAGCTCTCCGGCCCGATCGACCTGCGCGGTGGCATCAACGCCGCGATCAGCCTGGCGAACGGGACCTTCGAGGCCGACCTGAGGCTGAACCCGACGAGCGCGAACCTCACGCTCTGGGGTTTCGTGCCGGTCAACGCGAAGATCGAGTTCGTGTCGGCGGGCAAGACCACCGGCACGCTGGCCGACGGCGTGCTCAAGTCGACCTCGGCGGTGACGGTCAAGCTGCCGCGGATCAGCGTCTTCGGCTTCCCGGTCTCGTCGAGCGCGAAGTGCCAGACGAAGACGCCTGCCCAGATCCCGCTCCAGTCGAAGGCGGGCTTCGACCCGCTGGCCGGTGGCAAGCTCACCGGGTCCTACACCCTGCCGCCGCTGCAGGGCTGTGGATTCCTCAACGACATCATCACCGGTGTCACCTCCGGCCCCGGCAACACGGTGGAGGTGAACCTCAAGCCGCGTCCGGTCGGCTGATCCCGCGCACTCCCTGATCCGGCCCCGTCGCACCTCGCGGCGGGGCCGGTTCGCTGCGCCGGATCCCGGCCAGTAGCAGCCCGGTCGCGACCAGGAGGATCGGCCACGGCGTGAACAGGAGTACCGCGGCGATCAGCAGCGTCCAGATTCCCAGCGCCCACGCGAGGAACAGGGGAGGGGTGATTCCGCGCCGCTCCAGCCACAGCACCGTCAGGCCGACCAGGACGAGCGGTACGCCGAAACTGGCCGCGCTGAGCCAGAAGGCGCTGTTCGCGGGGCTCATGGCGGCGAGGTCGTCCCGCCACAAGGCTCCGCTGAACCATGTGCCGGCATGCCCGGCGGCCTTCATCACCGTGAGGGCGCCGAGGGTGTGCGCCGCACCGAACAGGGTGATGAGCCAACCCGCCCATTTGATCATGCCAACTCCCCAGATCGTGTTATACGGTTGCGTATAACGTCAGGCTAGACTGGTTATACGGTGGCGTACAACCGGTGGAGAGGTGAGGTGGGCCACGGCATGGGCGCATTGCGCACACCGCGTGAGAAGTGGGTCGAAGAAGGCCTGCGGGCGTTGGCGGAGGGCGGGGTGGACGCGGTGCGCGTCGAGGCACTCGCCAAGGCGCTCGGCGTGACCAAGGGCGGGTTCTACGGCTACTTCGCCGATCGCGCGGCCCTGCTGGAGGCGATGCTGGACGCCTGGGAGTACGAAAGCGTCGACGAGGTCCTCGCCCGTGTCGAGCGGGAGGGATGCGACGCGCGGGACAAGGTCCGGCTGGCCGGTCGGCTCACCTTCTCCGGTGGTCGGCTGCTGCCCATCGATCTGGCCGTTCGTGACTGGGCTCGCCGTGACGAGGCCGTGGCCGAACGCCTGCGGCGCGTGGACAACCGGCGCATGCAGCTGGCCCGCGACGGGATCGCGACGTTCTGCGACGATCCCGACGAGGTCGAAGCCCGTGCCTTGCTTGCCTTCTGCGCGGCCATCGGCAACCACTTCCTCGCCGCCGACCATCCGGGACAGACCCGTCTCGAAGTCCTCGCTCGTGCCGCCGACCTCATCCTCGACGGTCCGCCCAGTGATCCCGGCCGGTTCACCGGACCACCGGCGTAACTGGTCCGGGTTACTCCGATCGGCCCTGCCGGGCGCGACGGTTCAGGTAATAAGTTGCCGCTAACAACAAATCCTGCCGTCGATGAAGCCTGTGGGAAGGACCCTCATGAAGTCACCGAAGCGGCGTCGCGCGATAGTCGCGCTGTTGACTGTGCCGGCACTCCTGGCCGCCACGCCGGTGAGCGCCGCGCCACTGGCGGACGCGCCGGGCGCACCGGGTACCGGGGCGGCCTGGACGACCGGGGGCAAGGAAGGTTTCGGTACCGCCGCCGGCGTCGCGTCGAAGGTGTGGTTCACCCTCGGCCAGGGCATCAGCCACGAGATCTATTACCCGACCGTTGACACCGCCAACGTCCAGGACCTGCAGTACGTGGTGTCCGACGGCGCCGGTTTCACGCAGCTGGAACGCGATCACACGACCAAACAGCTGGTGCTGACCGATCCGCGTTCGCTGAGCTACCGGCAGATCAACACCGCCACCAACGGCCGGTATCGCATCACCAAGACCCATACCGCCGACCCGGCCCGGTCCACCGTGCTGATCCAGACCAGGTTCGAGGTGCTCAGCGGTGGTCCGCTGCAGCTGTACGCGCTGTACAACCCGTCCCTGAACAACAGCGGCATGGGGGACACGGGCGCCACCTCGGGCGGGCAGCTGGTCGCTTCGGACGGGCCGGTGTCCAGCGCCTTGGCCGCCTCCACCGGTTTCGTCAAGGCGACCAGCGGCTACAGCGGGACCGCGAGCGACGGCTACGTCGACCTGAGCGGCGACCACGTTCTCGGCGCGCAGTACGACTCGGCCTCCGCGCCGGGGAATCTGGTGCAGCTGGGGCAGATTCCCGTGGGGACGGACACGACCTTCACGCTCGCCTTGGGTTTCGGAAGCGATCGTGGTGCCGCGTCGGCGAACGCGTCGGCCTCGCTCGCGGGTGGTTTCGCGGCGGCGGACAGCGCGTACCGGTCCGGCTGGAGCGGCTACCTCTCGTCGCTGGCCGCGGTGCCCCGGTCGATCAGCAGTGCCGGCTTGACCACGCAGTACAACGTGGCGCTGATGACCCTCAAGGCCCACGAGGACAAGACCTATCCGGGAGCGAACGTCGCCTCGCTCACCAACCCGTGGGGTGAGGCGAAGGACGCGAACGGCACGGGGGACTGCGGGTACCACGCCGTCTGGTCTCGCGACCTCTACCAGGTCTCGACCGCGCAGATCGCGGCGGGCGATTCGGCGGCGGCCAACCGCTCGGTCGACTATCTGTTCACCGTGCAGCAACGGCCGGACGGTTCGTTCCCGCAGAACACGCGGCTCGACGGCACCAACTGCTGGACCAGCCTGCAGATGGACGAGGTCGCCTTCCCGATCGTGCTCGCGTGGCAGCTGGGCCGGTTCGACGCGGGGATGTGGGCGAAGGTGAAGAAGTCCGCGGACTTCCTCGTCGCACGCGGCCCCTCCACGCCGCAGGAACGCTGGGAGGAGAACGGCGGCTACTCGCCGTCCACCATCGCCGCGGAGATCGCCGGCCTGATCTGCGCCGCCGACATCGCCGAACGCAACGGCGACACCACGAGCGCCGCCCGCTATCGCCAGATCGCCGACCAGTGGCAGGCGCAGGTGAGCGCGTGGACGTTCACCACCTCCGGCCCGCTCGGCGACGGCCGGTACTTCCACCGCATCGACGGCAACGGCAATCCCGATGACGGCCAGAACATCTTCCTGCAGAACGGCGGCGGGAACCATGACGAGCGCGCCATCATCGACGCGGGCTTCCTTGATCTCGTCCGCCTCGGCGTGAAACCGGCGGCCGATCCGGATGTCGCCGCCTCACTGTCCGAAGTGGACTCCACGCTGAAGGTCGACACCCCGAACGGTCCGATGTGGTACCGGTACAACCACGACGGCTACGGCGAGACGGCGTCCGGAGGTCCCTACACCGGTGCCGGCGTCGGACGGCTGTGGCCGCTGCTCACCGGTGAACGCGGGGAATACGAACTGGCCAACGGCCGCCCGGCGACGACGCATCTGTCCACCATGGCGGCCTCGGCGAACGCCGGTTTCCTGATCCCCGAACAGGTCTGGGACCGGCCGAGCGCCGCGGGCTTCACCTTCGGCGAAGGCACCGGCGCGGCGACACCGCTGGCGTGGTCGATGGCACAGTTCGTCCGGCTCGCGCACTCGATCGACGCCGGGGCGCCGGTCGAGACGCCGTCGGTGGTCAAGCAGCGGTACAGCGCGGCGTGCTCCAGCGTTTCGGCGGAGTTCAGGGTGAACGCCACGACTTCGTGGGGCCAGAACATCTTCGTCGTCGGCGACCGGGCCGAACTCGGTGCGTGGAACCCGGCGAACGCCGTGCCGCTGTCGTCCGCGAACTATCCTTTGTGGACAGGGAAGGTCGCGCTGCCGAAGGGGGTCGGCTTCCAGTACAAGTACATCCGTAAGGAGGGTGGCGCCGTCACCTGGGAATCGGGCGCCAATCGGGTCGGTACCGCTTCGGGTGGCTGCACGCTGGCGCTGAACGACACTTGGCGGCCCTGACCTCGCGCAGCCGCTTGCCGGCGTGGTGGGGAAACCCCAGAAGCCCCCGTGTAAGTTGGGGGTTAGGGGTTGGGCCACAGAGCCGCCCGCCCCCCGGGGGTGGGGGGTGTGTCGCGAAAGCCACTTTCGCGACGTGTGATGTCCCGAAAGTGGCTTTCGCGACACGAACGCCGACGGGCCACGAGCGGACCGCCCACGCCGCCAGACGCGTTTGCCTTACCTACGACAGAGGTCCGTGAGGGCCTCCTTGCCTACCCTGAAGGTAGGGAAGGAGGCCCTCGCGGCCTTTGCGACTCGGCAACACCAGCGGCCGCACGGACCGGGCTTCAGCCCTCGGCCGGGGCGGGATCGTTGTGCGGCACCATCTTCACGCAGTCCCCGGGCGCCTTGATCTCCTGGTCGGTGGCATCGGCCACCTGCTCGAAGTTCTTCACGAAGCTCTGGTAGATCGCGTCGTTGTTCAAAACCCGGATGACGTTCTCGTCGTTCTCGTGCAAGGACGGGTTGTTGAAGTTCTGGCTCCCGGTGAAGACGACCTTGGTGCCGGGCCTCAGGTAGTCGCCCTCGATCATCATGTTCTTCTCGTGGATACCGGCCTCGTTCCCGGCTTTGAACCCACGAAGCCGCACTCGATCCGGCTTCCCCTTCAACAGAGCCTCGCAGGAGCCCTTCGTCATCCGCAAAGCGACGATGTCCACCGAGCAACCCCGTGCGGCCAGCACCCGCAGCCGTTCGATGATCTTCATCCGGGTGAGTGACCACACCCCGATGCGGATCTTGCTCTTCTCCGTCGAGCAGCCGACTTCCTTCAAGGAGTTCTCGACGGTGTCGTTGCCCGCGTCCTTGAGCCTCGGGTAGAAGTAGCTCTTGGTGTCGCCGGTGACGACGGGCGGGTTGGCTTCGTAGTAGTCGGGGTTCGCCGTGGCCCCGTCCGCGACCCTGCGCAAGTCGACGAAGTAGTCGTTGTACCTGGCGAACAGGCCCGCGTTGCCGACGTCGGTGTAGTAGCTGTTCCAGCCGCCCTTGCCGCCCGTCGTGTTCTCGCTGAAGTTGGCCGAGCCGGTCGCGACCACCGCGGAAGCGCCCAGCGTCTGGTCGAACAGGAAGAACTTGTTGTGCATCGCGTTGCCGCCGTTGCACCCTCGGCCGTTCTCGCAGTGCTTGGCCCACGACTTCTTGTCGCCGGTCTTCTCGATCCGGTTCTTCATCTCCCGGTAGTTCGGATGATCCGTCGTCCTCCCGTCGACCAGGACCTGGACGTGCACCCCGCGCTCCGCCGCGTCGGCGAGCGCGTCCGTGATCGGCGCGTCCCGCAGAAGGAACTGCGCGGTCCTGATCGTCGAGTTCTCGGGCGCGCCGCGGACCAGTTTTTCGAGGTGTTCGACGATCTGGCCGCCGCCCGGGGTGTTGAAGTCCGCCCGGGTGGTCAGCTTCGACGGCGCGGACGCGGCGGCGGCCGGCACACCGGTCGCCGCCGCCACCAGCAGCGCGCCCGCCAGTGCGCCGAGCCGCAGCCGCGACTTCCCTCCGGACGCGGTCGTCCTGTGCGGTTCCATTCCGATTCCCTCCCCATGGCCGGATTTGCTGCCGGGTCCACGCTCTCCGCCGCGATGCATCGTGGCAAGCGAAACCGCCGGGAATGGGAGGCTGGGACGAAATCATCTCTCTGACCTGCGGCGACACCGGGCCGGGAGACGTGATCTCGCGAATTCGCGCGGCGAACGGCCCGTGATGGGACACTGACAACCGGTCAGGCACATGGCGCGGAGGGGGCTCAGCGGGATGGCGAGTGAGGCGGCTGCCAGGCTGGCGGCACTTCTCACCGAGCACAAACAACGGAGCGGGCTGAGCTACGAACAGCTCGGCCGCAAGGTGCATTCGAGCCGGTCGACCGTGCATCGCTACTGCACGGGCCGGAACGTTCCCGCGACGTTCGCGCCGATCGAGGCGATCGCGACGGCGTGCGGCGCGAGCCGGGAGGACCTCGCGAAGCTGTACCGGGCGTGGGAACGTGCGGACCTGGGTGACGCCACGGTCCGGGACACCTCCGGCACGGACACCGCCACCCCGGACGCCGACGTGGTCGTACCCGACCGGAGACGGCCGCTGACCAAGGTCGCGCTGGTCGCGGTGCTCGGGGTCGTCCTGCTCGCCGGAGGCGCCATGGCGAATCCGCCGGACCGGCAGCCCGTCACCACCGTCCAGGCGTCGATGTGGACGAACGCGCCCCGCGCGATCGAGCCGGAATTCGTCGGGGTGACGGCGAACTCCAACACCGGGCAGATGCCGTCGTTCGGTGTCGGGTCCGTCCGGTTGTGGAACACCCGCACCCGGTGGCAGAACCTGGAGCCCGCCCGCGGCCGCTACGACTGGAAGACGCTCGAACGGCTCGTGACCGGCGCTCGCGGGGCCGGCCTTCCGGTGATCCTGACCTTCGGTGGCACCCCGTCCTGGGCGAGCCCGAACAGCCCGAAGTCCGTCTTCACCGACGACTCCCGCACCGGCCCGCCCGACGACCTCGCGGACTGGGAACGGTTCGTGCGCGCGGTCGCCGAGCAGTACCGGGGCCGGATCGACGCCTACGAGCTGTGGGACATGGCCAATCATCAGGACTTCTTCACCGGTTCGATGGCCGAACTCGTGGAGATGACGAGGCTGGCGAGCCAGGCGATCAAGGCCGCCGATCCGGCCGCCACCGTGGTGTGCCCGTCCATGGGCGAGCTCTGGGATCCGCAGGCGTTCGACGAGTTGCGGCAGTTCGCCAAACTCGGCGGTTACGACCATTGCGCCGCCGCCGCGGTGAAACTGGCTCCCCGCAACGACTCCGACCCACCGGAGACGATGCTGCCCTTGGCGCGGGAGATCGAGAAGGCGCTGCAGGAGGCGGGCGCCGGGGTCAGGCTGTGGAGCACCGGCTCTGCCTACGACGTGAACCGGCAACAGCCCGTGGACGCCGATCGGGGCGCGCAGCACGCGACCCGGTTCTTCCTCTCCGGGCTGTACGCGCAATACCGCCGGATGTACTTCTACAACTGGGGCAGCGCCAAGATACCGATCGTGCTGCAGCCCGCCGGCGGTCCGCACACGAAGGCGGCGCGACACGTGGAACGCCTGAACGAGTGGTTGAAGGGCAGCCGGATCCACTCCTGCGGGCAAGGGCGCGAAGCCGGGCTGCCCGACCATCTGTGGCAGTGCCGCTTCGACCAGGACGGCAGGGATTTCCTGATCTGGTGGACCATCGACCGATCCGATCGGATCCCGTCGGCGCCGGGCACCACCTCGGTCGAACGGCTCGACGGCACCGGCACGCCGGTCGAACCCGGTGCCGACGTCACGGTCACCGGCAGCCCGATCCTGCTCCGGCTCGGCTGAGCCCGGGCTTCAGCCGCTGTTCAACGCGGACACGACGGCCGCCACGGTCACCGTGTTGAACACGAAGGCGATGATCGCGTGCGTCGTCACCGTCCTGCGCAGCTCGCGGGAGACGACGTCCACGTCGGTCGTCCCGAACGTCGTCATCACGGACACCGCGAAGTAGATGTAGTCGGACCACTCGGCGGATCCGTCGCCGGGGAATCGCATCGCCTTCCCCGCCTCGACCACGTTGTCCGCGTGGTAGGCGATCGCGAAGGACACGAGGACACAGATCCACCCGACGACGACCAGTGCCACCGCCACCCCCACGCGCATGCCCGCCGGCAGGCTCTCGCCGCCCAGCCCCGGCATCCACACGATCGCCACCGCGAGCGCGGCCGCGGCGATGAAGATCGACACGCCCGGACCAGGCGCCGTCCCGAAGACGTAGCGCTGCACGAACGTGCCGCGGCTCTCCCGGGACGCCCAGTCGTGGATCTGCTCCGAGGTCGCCGCGCCGAACGCGGCCACCGTCACGACGAGATAGCCGACGAGATAGCCGAGAAGGACCAGGACACCGCCGTCCACCGGCGCGATCGAGAGCAGGTCGTCGCCGAACGCGATCGCCAACGCGGCGACGAGCAGCGCGAACACGAGGCTCAAGCCGCTCCGGCGCCGCTCTGACAACCAGATTCGAGCCGTTCGCCGAGACAGTGCCGTCTCCCTTCACCCGTGTCGAGGGGTCAGTGTCGCACCGGAGCCCATTCCGAGGCGCGTCGGTGTTACTCCATTCCAGTGACGGCGTCGCTGATCGCGTTGGCTTCGTCGATCCGTGACATGTGCTCTTCGGCCCAGTTGCGGAGCGCCGCCAGCGGGACGTCCAATGACAAGCCAAGGTCGGTCAGCCGGTAGTGCACCCGGGGCGGCACGGTGGGCTCCACCCGGCGGGCGACGAGGCCGTCGCGGACCAGGCTGTGCAAGGTCACCGACAGCATTTTCTGGGACAGGCCGGGGATCCGGCGCCGCAGTTCGGCGAAACGCACCTCGTGCGGGGCCGCGTCCGCGAGGACCTTGACCGCCATCGACGTCCATTTCGTCCCGATCCGGTCCAGTAACCGCCGGGTGGGGCACTCGGGGTCGAAGAGGTCACCGCGCCGTGTGGTCACCTGGAGCTCACCACCTGTGTCGAAAGTGCCGTCTTGGCGGCATCGCTGAAGTTACCTACGGTTTTCTGGTAACCAATGGTAACCACACGGAGGCGACATGCCCTCATCACGGCGGATCACCGTCGACGACATCCAGGTCAACGTGGCCGTCGCGGGCAGCGGTCCCGCGGTCCTGCTGCTGCACGGCTTCCCGCACACCTGGCGGCTCTGGAGCGAGGTCATCGGCCCGCTGGCCGAGCACTACCGGGTCATCGCCCCGGATCTGCGCGGGTTCGGCGGCAGCGCCCGCGCCGCCGAAGGCTACGACGCGAGCACGCTGGCTTCGGACGTCGAGAGCCTTCTCGACGCGCTCGGCGAACCCGATGCGGCCGTGGTCGCCATCGACGCCGGCACTCCGGTCGCCTTCCTGCTCGCCCTGCGACGGCCGGAACGGGTGCGGCGGCTCGTCCTGATGGAATCGTTGTTGGGCTCGCTTCCCGGCGCCGAGGACTTCCTCGCCGGTGGCCCGCCGTGGTGGTTCGGTTTCCACGCCGTTCCGGGGCTGGGTGAAACGGTCCTCATCGGACACGAGGCGGAATATGTCGACTGGTTTCTCGCCGCGGGCACGCTCGGGCGTGGTGTGGCGCCGGACATCCGCGACGCCTTCGTCGACGCCTACACCGGCCGGGAAGCCCTGCGCTGCGCCTTCTCCTACTACCGCGCCATGCCGGTCAGCGCGCGCCAGATCGGCGAGGCGGTCGCGGCCCGCCGTCTCACCGTGCCCACGATGGCGATCGGCGCCCATCCGGTCGGCCGCGCTTTGGAACGGCAATTGCGTCCCGTCACCGACGACCTCACCGCTCATCTGCTGCCGGACTGCGGTCACATCATCCCGCTGGACAAGCCCCGGGAACTGCTCCGGTTGCTGGCCCCGTTCCTCGGAGAACGGCCGTCTGTCCACAGTGGATAGTGCCCTTTCGGGCAAGGAAGCAGTCGGCCGGGCTTCCCTCGAACCTCGGGAAGTTCGACAAGCTGACCCAGGCGCAGAAGGACGCGGCGCTCAAGAGGAAACAGTGGATCCGCGACCACAAGGACAGCGGCCAGTTCGGCGCCTGGCACGACAGCGTGGACAGCAACAAGCTCAACTCGCTGGGCCTGGGGAACAGCCCCACCCCCGGTCCCGGCTCGACCTGGGGCGGCAGGATCTACGGCAACCACGGCCAGGCAGGCGGCAAGATCGGGAACGAGGGCAGGCTGCCGCACAACGGCAAGACGAGCGACGGCAAGACCCCGCCGCTCGGCCCGGACGGGAAGCCGATGAAACCGTACGACGGCAAGTACTACGAGTTCGACGTCCACCCGACGCCGCGGTACGACGACGAACCCATCAGGGCCGCCGATCAGTACACGGACTTCAACGGGAAACCGTTGCCGGAGAACCAGCGGCCGAAACCGGATCGCATCGTCAAGGACGACAACGGCAAGTTCTCTTACGCGCCGGGCCGCTACGACAAGTTCTACGAGGTCCCTTGATCGTCGGCCGGGGTTGTCCGAGTGCCCGGCGTTCGACCTTCTTCCCGCTTCTCCACGCCCCTCAGCGGTAAGCCGGACAGAAGCCCTTTGTCACAACGGAAAGACACCATACCCTGTCGGCGGGTGATCGGTGGCGGTCAGGCATGATCGTGACTCATGACGCCTGATACCGCCGACCGCTCGTTGTACGAGACCATCTTCCGGCGCCGGGACACCAGGGGCGAGTTCACCGGGGAGCCGATTCCGGCGGAGGTGCTGCGGCGCGTGTTGAGCGCGGCGCACGCCGCACCGAGCGTCGGCCTGTCCCAGCCATGGGATTTCGTCGTCGTGTCCGATATGGACCTTCGGCAGAGGTTCCGTGGACATGTACTGGCCGAGCGTGAAGTGTTCGAAGGCGGGCTGGATGCCGAGAGGGCCCGCGTCTTCGCGCCGATCAAGATCGAGGGGATCGTGACGTCTTCCGCGGGAATCGTGGTCGGCTACGATCCGTCGCGCGGCGCGCCGGACGTCCTGGGACGGCACGCGATCGCCGACGCCGGCCTGTACTCGGTGTGCCTGGCCATCCAGAACCTCTGGCTGGCGGCGACCGCCGAAGGGCTGGGCGTCGGATGGGTCAGCTTCTATCGCGAAGCGTATTTGCGGGAACTGGTGGGGCTGCCCGAGCACGTGCGTCCGGTGGCGTGGCTGTGCGTCGGCCCGGTGCGAGACCTGCCGGCGGTGCCCGATCTGGAACGGCACGGCTGGCGGGAACGTCTCCCGCTCGACGCGGTGTTGCACTACGAGCAGTACTCGAAGTCCTGACGCGTGTCGCCGGTGGAGCCGTGGGCGTCTCGGGTCGGCGGAGAGCGGGGTGGGCGTTGGGGGAGAGGCGAACAGGGCGGGGGTTGTTTGGGGTTTTGGGTTTGTAAACGGAGCGGGCCCCCCGCGGGGGGCCCCCACAACCC
>NZ_JBHXIB010000029.1:71597-103270 GCF_042723975.1 Amycolatopsis sp. NPDC058340
GGTTGTCGCGGCGGGCGCGGGGGGCTTAGGGGCGCGGGGGGGGGGGGGGTGGGTTGGCCAATCCCCATTTACGCATCTTTTCTGCTGGATAATGCGGATTCCCCAACGTCAGCGGCCCGCTCGGGCGTCCCCGATCCTCCACGCCTGACCGGGGCTGTCCGGGCGCGGCCCGGATGATCACCGCAGCTTGTCGACCTCGGCGATCCGCTCCCAGCGGGCGCCGAGCGCGTTGAGCAGCGCGGCCATGTCGATGTCGTCGTCGCCGTCGAGGAGTGCCTTGTCCAGCCTGCGGGCGCGGCGGTTCACCTGGCTCAAGACCGACTTTCCCTCGTCGGTGAGCGAGAGCAGTTTGCGCCGCGCGTCGTGCGGGGACTCGACGCGCTGGATGAGCCCTCGCCGTTCGAGCCTGCGGCACAGGTCGGCCATCGTCGAGGTGTCGAGGGCGACCGCGCCCGCCAGTGAGCTCTGGTCGCTGCCGGGGTAGGCGCGGACCGCGGACAGCACCGCGAACTGCGGACCGGTCAGCACCGGGTCCACGTGCCGGTTCCACGCGGCGAGGTAGGCCTGGTACAGCCGCCGGGCGCCGTAACCGGGCGCCGCCAGCAGGTCGGAGGGCGGCGCGGGAGTGACGGCCGGCGTGTCGTCCCTGCGCCTGCCCGTACGCGGCGATTCACCCATCGCTACTCCTTGTCGGCTCCAACCCGCTGCCCGGGCCCCCGAGGTGATCCTACGTGTCCGGACGGTCGCTCACGGGCAGGCCGCCGAGATCTGTCCGCCGTCACCTCTTGCGTATCCGGATAGTACGTGTTCGTATGAAGACCGGTCTTGCGTACCCGGATAGTACGTGCTCGGATCAATATGGAAGGTGGTCGGCGATGGACCGGAACCTGTTCAACGACATCTGTTTGCGCCAGCTGACGTTCTCGGGGGTGCACGAGGGCGAGACCGTGGTGGTGCTGACCCGCGGCGGTGAGCGGGCGGAGTACGCCGACGCCTTCCTGTGGGCCGCGCAGCAGCTGGGCGCCTCGGCCTACCACATGCGGCTGCCCTCGCCGGTCAGCGCGGCGGGCGCGTGGGCGGTCGGCGACTCGGGGCTCGGGAACATCCCGCTGGCGGTCGAGGCGCTCAAGAGCGTCGACATGGTGGTCGACTGCACGTTCCTGTTGTTCAGCAAGGAACAGTTCGCCATCCAGGACGCGGGCACCCGGATCCTCACCGCCGTCGAACCGCCCGAGCTGCTGGCCAGGCTCATGCCGACGAAGGAACTGCGCGAGCGGGTGGAGATCGGCGCGGAACTCCTCGCCAAGGCGGGCACGATGCGGATCACCAGTCCGGCGGGCACCGACGTCACCTATCAGCTCGGCGTTTACCCGACACTGTCCGAATACGGCTACACCGACACGCCCGGTCGCTGGGACCACTGGCCGGCGGCGTTCGTGTTCACCGGCGGGGCCGACGACGGCGTCGACGGGAAGATCGTGCTGTCGCCGGGCGACGTTCTGTTGCCATTCAACACCTACGTACAAACACCGGTCGAGATCACCATCGAGCAGGGATTCATCCGGGACATCCGCGGCGGAGCCGGATCGTCCGGGCTCGACGCCGACCTGTTGCGCTCCTACATCGAAAGCTTCGAAGACCCCCGCGGCTACGGCATGAGCCACGTGGGCTGGGGGCTCGACGAGCGCGCCCACTGGCACGGCCTGACCCAGTTCCCCGGCGGGATGGGCATGGAACTGCGGAGCTTCTACGGCAACGTCATGTTCTCCATCGGCCCCAACAACGAACTCGGCGGCCCGAACGACACGCCATGCCACTTCGACATCCCGATGCGCGGCAATTCCCTGTACCTGGACGACGAACTGATCGTCGACAACGGCGAGCTGACCGTCGCCGAGATGCGTCCGGCGGCCCGCCGATGAGCGACCACCACATCGGGATGATCGTCCCCAGCTCGAATCTCACGATGGAGACCGAGCTGCCGCGGATGCTGCGCGCCAGGGAGGAAACCGAGCCGGGGGACCGGTTCGTCTTCCATTCCGCGCGGGCCCGGATGCGGCACGTCGAACCCGAACAGCTGCGGGCGATGAACGCCCAGGCCGGCCGGGCGGCGGCCGAACTCGCCGACGCCAAGCCCGACGTCGTCGCCACCGCGTGCCTGGTGGCGATCATGGCACAGGGGCCCGGCTATCACTGCACCGCCGAAGACGACATCACGCGCGTGCTGCGTGAAGAGGGCTGCGACGCGCCGGTCGTCTCCAGCGCCGGTGCGTTGCTGTCCGGGCTCGGTGCGCTCGGGGCCCGCAAGGTCGCGATCATCACGCCGTACATGAAGCCGTTGACCAAGGCGGTGGCGGACTACATCGAGGACGCCGGGTTCGAGGTCGCCGACGCCCTTTCGCTGGAGGTGCCGGACAACCTCGCCGTGGCCCGGCTGGATCCCGCCGGGTTGCGCGAGCATCACCGCAGGCTGAATCTGTCCGATGTGGACGCCCTGGTGCTGTCCGCCTGTGTGCAGATGCCGTCGCTGCCCGCGATCCAGCCGGTGGAGGACGAGATCGGGATCCCGGTCCTGTCGGCGGCGACGGCCACGACGTTCCGGATCCTGACGGAACTCGGGGTCGAGCCCACGGTGCCCGGCGCCGGGAGGTTGCTCAGTGGCGCGGAAGCGCTGACGAAGACGGGAGGCGGGCATGGCCGCGAGTCAGTCGTTTGAGGTCGTAGTCGTCGGTGGCGGGCTCGGTGGGCTCTGTGCGGCGTTGTCCTTGCGGCAGCGGGGTTTGCGCGTCACCGTGGTCGAGGCCGCCCCGGCGCTCGGCGAGATCGGCGCGGGGATCCAGACCGCGCCGAACGCCAGCCGGATCCTCATCGGGCTGGGGCTGCGCGCCCGGCTGGAGCGGGTGCGGACGGAGCCGCAGGATCAGGTGCGCCGCCGCTGGGCCGACGGGAGCATCATCGCCCAGCTGGAGCTGGGCAGGCGGGTGACCGACCAGTACGGCGCGCCCTACTGGCACTACCACCGGGCCGACCTGCACGGAGTCCTGCTCGACGCCTGCGTGGATCCCGACGGGACCGGCCCGGTGGTGCGGGTGGCGACCGGCGCCCGGGTGGTCGACCTCGACCGGACGGTGCCGGACCGGCCCGCCGTGATCACCGCCGACGGACGCCGTTTCACCGGCGACGTCGTGATCGGGGCGGACGGCATCCGGTCTTCGGTGCGCGATCTCGCCGGCTTCGACGACACCCTCGCGTTCTCCGGTGAGATGGCGTACCGGGCCCTGATCTCCGGTGACCTGATCGCGCAGGACCCCGCCACGCGCTTCCTGACCGACCGGTACCACTCCACGATCTGGTACGGCCCCAACAAACACCTGGTGCACTACATGATCCGCGGCGGGGAGTACCTCAACGTGGTCGCGATCGTGCCGTGCACCGAATCGGTGGCGAAGGACTGGAGCGGCCCGGCCACCGCCGCCGAACTCGCCGCCGAATACCACGACTGGGACGATCGGGTTCCGACGATGCTGGCGAAGGCGAAGGACGAGGACGTCTCGGTGTGGGCGATGTACCGCCGTCGCCGTGACCCGGTCTGGGTCGACGGCAGGGTCGCCCTGCTCGGCGACGCCTGCCACGCGATGCTTCCGTACCAGGCGCAAGGCGCGTCCCAGGCGATGGAAGACGCCGCGGTGCTGGCCGAGGAGCTGGGCCGGGTCACCCGCGACGGGATCGACGGGGCACTGGTCCGCTATGTGGACCGGCGCGCGAAGCACGCGGGCATGGTGCAGGACGCCTCGTTGCAGAACATGGACTTCTACCACCTGCCCGACGGTCCCGAACAGCGCGAACGGGACGAGAAGCTGCGGCGCTTCGACGGGGAATCCGACGTTTCCTACGACTGGCTGTGGAACGGCAGCCCGCTCACCGACCCCGACACCGAGTCCATCCACTACCAGTTCGCCCGCTGAGGCGCGCTGGCCGGCAATCGCAACGGAGTGGTTCATGCGTACTGGTGATCAGATCGTCCAGGATTTGCCCTGGCGTTGGAGCGTGCAGGGAAAGATCTTCCTCATCGGCGGGCTGGGCTACATGTTCGATGCCTGGGACGTCGCGCTGAACGGATTCCTCACCCCGCTGGTCGGGACGGAGTTCGGCTTGTCCGCCGGCGGGAAGGGCCTGGTGGCCACCGCGAACCTGATCGGCATGGCCGTCGGCGCGGTCGTCTGGGGCACGATCGCGGACCGGATCGGCCGGAAGCGGGCGTTCAGTGTCACGCTCCTGCTGTTCGCGCTGTTCTCCGTGCTGGGCGCGCTCGCGCCGAACGTGGAGACGTTCCTGGCCCTGCGCTTCCTGGCGGGGATCGGACTCGGCGGCTGTATCCCGGTGGACTACGCGATCGTCAGCGAGTTCTCCCCGCGCAAGCATCGCGGCCGGGTCCTGTCCGCGATGGACGGCTGGTGGCCGATCGGGACCACACTGGCCGCCGTCACCGCGACGCTGCTGCTCCCGGTCGAGGGCAACTGGCGCTGGATGCTGGTGTTGATGATCCTGCCCGCGCTGCTGCTGTTCTGGGTGCGGCGTGGTGTCCCGGAATCACCGCTGTACCTGGTGCGCAAGGGCCGCGAGGCGGAGGCGCGCGCGGTGATCGACGACCTCGTGCGCCGCACGGGTGCCACTCCGGAGCCCTATTCGGTCCCGCCCGCGGTGGTCGAGGACACCCGCGGCGGCGCGGTCGCGGCCGCGTTCGATCAGCTGCGCCGGGTGTGGGCGTTCAACCCGCGGATCACGGCGGTCGCGTGGTCGCTGTTCATCAGCGTCATGCTGGTCTACTACGCCGCGCTCAGCTGGATGCCGTCCATCCTGCGTGCGCAGGGATTCGGCGAGATCGCCGCTTTCGCCTCGACCGCGCTCATGAACGCGACCGGCATCGTCGGTGTCGCGGTGGCAGTGCTCCTGGTCGACAAGGTCGGCCGCAAGCGGATCATCCTGATCGCCGGCCCGCTCACCGCGCTGTCACTCGTGGTGTTCTCCCTGCTGCTCGAAACGCCTGCCGCGGCGGTCGTGGCGATCGGCGCGTTCGGCCTGTTCGCGCTGGTGGTCATCCCGGTGATGTACGCCTACGTCTCCGAGCTCTACCCGACGGAACTCCGGGCTTCGGGGTTCGGCTGGGCGTCGTCGTCGAGCCGGGCGATCACCGGCTTCGCGCCGCTGTTGTTCGGCAGTGTGCTGTGGCCGGTGCTCGGGCTGCCGCTCACCTTCACCGTGCTGGGTGTGCTCGTGGTGGCCGCGGTCGTGTTCATGAAGGTGGGCGCGCCGGAGACCCGCGGCCGCGAACTCGACCGGATCGTCGAACCGGTCGAGGCACCCGCCGAGACCAGGACGGCTCTGTGAAGCCCGCCGCGTTCCGGTACCACCGGGCCCACGACGTCACCGACGCCGTCGGCCTGCTCGGTGAGCTCGCCGCGGCGGGCGAGGATCCGAAACTCATCGCCGGCGGCCAGAGCCTGATGCCGATGATGAACTTCCGGCTCGCCCGCCCGACGGCGCTGGTGGATCTGGGACCGTTGCGCCGGGACCCGGCGCTGAACTCCTTCCGGCGCGACGGTTCCAGCCTCACGATCGGCGCGCTGGTCACCCATCGGACGGTCGAGACGGCCGAATTCGGGCCGGATTTCGACGTGCTCTCCCGCGCGATGCGGTGGGTGGGGCATCTGCCGATCCGCTCACGCGGCACGGTGGCGGGCAGCATCGTCCACGGCGACGCGACCGCGGAATGGTGTCTGCTCGCCCTCCTGCTCGACGCGGTGATCGTCGCCGAAGGCCCGCGCGGCCCCAGGGAGATCCCGGCCGAGGAGATGTTCCACGGCTTCTACACCACGGCCGTCGAACCGGACGAGGTCGTGACGGCGGTGCGCTTCACCCGGCCGTCGCCAAGGGCCGCGTTGACCGAATTCGCCCGCCGCCACGGCGATTTCGCGATCGTCGACGCCGCCGTGAGCATCGACGCGGAGCACGGGGGCCGGGTCGTGCTCGGCGGCGTGGCCCCCGCTCCCGTCCGGGTGCCCGAGGCCGAGGCGCTGCTCGACGGCGGTGCCCCCGGCCCGGAGCTGTTCGCCGCGTGCGGGGCGGCCGCGGCCGCGGCGATCGATCCACCCGACGACGCGGCGGGCAGCGCGGCCTACCGGCGTCGGCTGGCGAGCACCCTCGTCACCCAGGCGCTGCACGAGGCCTGGGAGAAAGGAGAAACGCGATGACCGCACGGTTCGACGGGCGGAACGGCCGCTGGGTCGGCGCGTCGGTGCCCCGGCGCGAGGATCCCCGTCTGCTCACCGGCCGCGGCCGGTTCGTCGACGACATCCGGCTGCCCGGCATGCTGCACGCCGCCTTCGTCCGTTCGACGGTCGCGCACGGAAAGCTCGCCGGGATCGACCTGTCGGCCACGCTGGCGGTCGATGGGGTCGTCGCCGCGTACACGGCGGAAGACCTGGGGCTCGGTGACATCGTCGCTCTGCTCGACCGTCCGCCGGAGGAGTTCTCGCCGACCGCGATGCCGATCCTCGCCAGGGAGAAGGTGCGGTTCACCGGCGAACCGGTGGCGCTGGTCGTCGCCCGCGATCCGTACAGCGCCGAGGACGGTGTCGAGGCCGCGGTGGTGGATTACGAGCCGCTCGGGGCGATCGTGTCGGAGGAGTCGGCGTTGGCCGCGGGCGCTCCGCTGGTACACGACGAGGCGCCGGGCAACGTGCTGGTCGACGTGTCGATGTTCGACACACCCGGAGTCGACGCGGCGTTCGAGGCGGCCCGCGCGGGTGGCGGCCGGGTGGTCGAGGTCGTCACGAAGAGCGGACGGCAGAACGCGCTCCCGCTCGAAACCCGGGGAGTGGTCGCGTCCTGGGACGACCACGACGACCAGCTGCTCGTCCAGATGTGCACCCAGGTGCCGCACCAGGTGCGCACGGCGATGGCCCGATCGCTGCGGGTCCCCGAACGCACCGTGCGGGTCACCGTCCCGGACATGGGCGGCGGCTTCGGCCAGAAATGCGTCGTCGGCCGCGAGGAGATCGCGGTCGCGGCGGCGGCCCGGCGGCTGAACCGGCCGGTGAAATGGATCGAAGACCGGCGCGAGGCGCTCACGGCCGGATTCCTCGCCAGGGAACAGCGTTACCGTACGCTGGCGGCGTTCGACGAGGACGGGCGGATCACCGCGCTGGACGTCGACGTCGTCTGCGACATGGGCGCCTACTCCTGCTACCCGTTCACGGCGGGGATCGAGCCGCTGATGGCGTCGGCCGAGATGCCCAGCGTGTACCAGGTGCCCGAGTATCGCGTCCGTGCCCGCGCCATCGCGAGCAACAAGGCACCGACGGCGCCCTATCGAGGGGTCAGCCGCCCGCAGTACGTGATGGCGATCGAGCGGGTCATGGAACGCGCCGCCAGGGAACTCGGCCTCGATCCGGTCGAGATCCGGCGGCGCAACGTGATCACGCAGTTCCCGTACACCGGGGTCAACGCCATCACCTACGACCCCGGCACCTACCGCGAATCGCTCGAACTCGCCGAAGCGGCGATCCGGGACGAGGGCTGGTACGAGACCCGGGAGCGCGCCGCCGCCGAGGGCAGGCATATCGGCATCGGCTACTGCTGTTTCTCCGAGCGGACCGGATACGGCTCCGGCGCCTTCGCCAAACGGAAGATGGCCGTGGTCCCCGGTTTCGACATCTCCGAGATCCGGATGGACACCACCGGCTCCGTCGTGGTCACCAGCGGCACCATGAACCACGGCCAGTCCCATGAGACGACGTTGGCGCAGATCGTGGCCGACCGGCTCGGGCTGCACCTCGACCAGGTCAAGCTCCGGCAGGGCGACACCGAGCGCATCGCCTACGGCTGGGGGACTTTCGCCTCCCGCTCGGTGACGATCGGCGGCTCGGCGGTGTCCCTCGCGGCCGGGAAACTCGGCGAACTGCTCTGCAAGATCGCCGCGCACCTGCTCGAAACGAGTCCCGACAACGTCCGCCTCGACGGTGACGGCGGCGTCGTCCAGATCGACGATCCGGAGCGGCGCACGTCGTTCGAGGAGATCGCGGACGTGGCGTACCTGCGCAGCCACCTGCTGCCCAAGGACGTCGAGCCGACGCTGACGGCCACGGCGAGCTTCGACGTGCCCGGCGACGGCACGTTCTCGAACGCCACGCACGCCGTGGTCGTCGAAGCCGACCCGGGCACCGGCCAGATCAAGATCCTGCGCTACGCGTGCGTGGAGGACTGCGGGGTGGTGATCCACCCGCAGGTCGTCGACGGCCAATGCCGCGGCGGGATCGCGCAGGGTATCGCCGGCGCGTTGTTCGAGGAGGTCACGTACGCGGGCAACGGGGAACCGTCGGCCGCCAGTTTCATCGACTACCTGGTCCCGACCGCGACGGAGATCCCCGACATCACCGTCACCCACCTCGAAACCCCTTGCGCGTTCACGGAAAACGGGGCGAAGGGAGCGGGGGAGGGTGGCACCATCGGCGCGCCGGCCGCGGTGCTGAACGCGATCAACGACGCGCTGCGTCACACGGGAGTCGAACTCGACGTGACCCCGGTGCATCCGCAGACCGTGCTCGCCGCGCTCGACGCGGGGGTCCACAAGGAAATGAGCGTTCCATCATGAGCGACCGGCACCTGATCGACCTGACCGTCAACGGCGAGACGCACGAGGTCCTCGTCGAGCCGCGCAAGACCCTGCTCGACGTGCTGCGGCACGACCTCGGGCTCACCGGCACCCACGTCGGCTGCGAGCACGGGGTGTGCGGTGCCTGCACCGTCCTCGTCGACGGCGAACCGGTGCGGGCGTGCCTGATGTTCGCCGTGCAGGCGGAGGCGGCGGAGATCCGCACGGTCGAGTCGTTGAGCCGGGACGGCGAACTTTCCGATCTGCAGCGGTCTTTCAGCGAGCACCACGGCCTGCAGTGCGGCTTCTGCACCCCCGGATTCCTCATGCTGGCCGAGGGATTCCTGGCCCAGCGGCCGGACGCCGGACGCGAGGAGATCCGCGAGGCCGTCTCGGCGAATCTGTGCCGCTGCACGGGTTACCAGACGATCGTGGACGCGATCGAGGCGACCGCGACCCGTCGATGCCACGCCAAGCAGAAGGAGGCGACAGCGTGATCCTCGAAAACCAGCTGTCCGTACCGGCCGGACCCGACGAGGTCTTCGCCTTGATCAACGACGTCGAACGCGTGGCGGGCTGTCTGCCGGGCGCGACCCTCGACGGGCGGCAGGACGACGCCTATCTCGGCCGCGTCAAGGTCAAGGTCGGCCCGATCACCGCCGCCTACTCGGGCACGGTGCGCTTCACCGACGTCACCGAGGCCGACCGCAGTCTGCGGCTGGTGGCCAGGGGAGCGGACGCCCACGGCAACGGCGACGCGGAGGCCGACGTGACGCTGACCGTGCGCGAGGCACCCGGCGGCGCCACCATCGAACTGCGCACCGATCTGTCGATCCGCGGCAAGCTCGCCCAGTTCGGCAAGGGCGCGATCGGCGCCGTCTCCACCCGGCTGCTCGACCAGTTCGCCCGCAATCTCGCCGACCAGCTTCGAGCGGGGCCCGTCGCGGCCACGAGCGCCGCTCCCGCGCCGGAAGCCGTCGACGGGCTCGCCATGGTGCTTCCGGAGGGCGTCAAGCGCTACGGCGTGATCGCGGCCGCCGCGGCGCTCGGGCTGTTCCAGGGCTGGCTGCTGGGCCGGATCCGCACCCAGGACAAACTGATCAAGGAGTTGCAGCGTGCCCGCCGATGACACTCTCGACAGCGTGTACGACCGAGCCGGTTTCGGTGCGAGCGTGCCGCGCGGATCGCGTCCGGCGCTGGTCGTGGTCGACCTGACCCGGGGGTTCACCGAACCCGCCTTCCCGTCCGGCGCCGATCTCACCGCCGAAGTCACCGCGACCGCCGCTCTCGTCGCCGAGGCACGGCGACAGAACGTGCCGGTGATCTATACCGCGATCAGTTACACGCCGGCCGAGGCGGACGGTGACGCCGTGGCGTGGCTACGGAAAGCGCCCGGGATGCGGGCGCTTCGCGAAGGAAGCGAAGCGGTCGCCCTCGACCCGCGGCTCGAGCAGCGCGAGGGCGACCATTTGATCCTGAAAAAGGGCGCCTCGGCGTTTCACGGGACTTCGCTGGCCGCGCTCCTCACGAGTCTGGGCGCGGACACCGTCGTCGTCTGCGGCGCCACGACATCAGGATGTGTCCGCGCGACCGCCGTCGACGCCGTCCAATCCGGTTTCGACACCCTCGTCGTCCGGGAAGCCTGTGGTGACCGCGCGCGGGGTCCGCACGATGCCGCTTTGTTCGACCTGCAAGCGAAATACGCGGACGTCGTCGGACTCGACGAGGCCCTGGCGTATCTCGCGGATCTGGATGGCCGCACGCTCGGTCAACCGGCTTTGGCGGATCTCGGCGACGTTCCGGCGACCGGCCGCTGGGTGACGTCGGGTCCGGTCCGGCTGCACGTTCTCGACTACGGTCCCGCCGACGGGGTCCCGGTGCTCGTGCTGCCGGGGATCACCAGCCCGGCGGTCACGATGGACTTCGTGGCACGGGAGCTCACCGATCTCGTGCGTCCGCTCGTGCTCGACGTCCGCGGCCGCGGGTTGTCCGACGACGCCGCGGAGTACGACCTGGCGAGCTACGCCGCGGACGTCGAGGCGGTCGTGGACGGACTCGGGCTGCGCGATCCGATCCTGTTCGGACACTCCATGGGCGCGCGGATCGCCGCCCGCGCCGCCGCCACCCGGCCGTACCGGGGCACGGTGCTGGCCGACCCTCCCCTGAGCGGTCCCGGACGGGCGCCGTACCCGACCACCCTCGACGCCTTCCTCGGACAGCTCGACCAGGCCCGCCGGGGGACCGATGCCGACGAGGTGGCCCGGTCGTGGCCGCGATGGCCGCGCCGGGAACAGGAATTGCGCGCCCGCTGGCTGTCTTCGTGCTCCCGCGACGCGATCGTCGCCACCCACGCCGGATTCGAATCCGAGGACTTCTTCGACGACTGGCCGAAGGTGGCCGCCCCGACGTACTTCCTGTACGGCGGCGCGAGCCCGGTCGTCACCGCCGCCGGTGCGGCCGAGGCCGCCGAGCGCAATCCGTCGGCGGAACTCGTCGAGATCCCGAAGGCCGGGCACATGATCTTCTGGGACGAGCCGGAGGCCGCTCTTGCCGCGCTGCGGGAGGCGCTGCGGAAACTTATTGGGAGGTAAGGCAAACCGCGTCTGCTGGGTCCGCACGTTGCGAAAGCCACTTTCCCAACCTTCAACGTTGCGAAAGTGGCTTTCGCAACACGCCACCTTCTCCTTACCCCCAGCAGCGGAACAGCACTCCGGTCAGCGGCGGCCGCTGAGCGTGCTGGAACCGGCGTACCGGGCCTCGGTGCCGAGTTCCTCTTCGATGCGGATGAGCTGGTTGTACTTGGCCGTGCGGTCGGAGCGCGAGAGCGAGCCGGTTTTGATCTGACCGCAGTTGGTGGCGACGGCGAGGTCGGCGATGGTGGTGTCCTCGGTCTCGCCGGAGCGGTGCGACATCACCACGGAATAGCCTGCCTTGTGCGCGGTCTCGACCGTGGTGAGGGTTTCGGTGAGCGTCCCGATCTGGTTGACCTTGACCAGGATCGAGTTCCCGATGCCTCGCTCGATACCGTCGTTGAGCAGGTTCACGTTGGTGCAGAAGACATCGTCGCCGACGAGCTGGACGCGGTCGCCGATGGTGTCGGTGAGCTGCTTCCAGCCGGTGAAGTCGTCCTGGGCGACACCGTCCTCAATGGACACGATGGGGTAGCGCGAGGTCAGGTCGGCGAGGTAGGCCACGTGCTCCTCGACGCTGCGCTTGCGCCCCTCGCCGGTGTAGTCGTAGACGCCGTCGGTGTAGAACTCGGACGCGGCCGGGTCGAGCAGCAGGGCGATGTCCTCGCCGGGCGTGTAGCCGGACTGCTCGATGGCGCGCAGCACGAATTCGAGTGCTTCGTCGGCGGAGCTGAGATTCGGCGCGAAGCCGCCTTCGTCGCCGACGTTGGTGCCGTGTCCGGCTTCGCGCAGCGAAACGCGCAGAGTGTGGAACACCTCCGACCCCATCCGGACGGCGTCGGCGAAGGTCTCCGCGCCGAGCGGGCCGATCATGAACTCCTGGAAGTCGATCGGGTTGTCGGCGTGCGCTCCGCCGTTGATGATGTTCATCATCGGCATCGGAAGCAGATGCGCGAACACGCCGCCGACGTAGCGGTACAGCGGAAGTCGTTTCGCGGCCGCGGCGGCTTTCGCCACGGCCAGCGAGACGCCGAGGGTGGCGTTGGCACCGAGCCGCGCCTTGTTCGCGGTGCCGTCGAGCGCGATCAGCACGCGGTCGACGTCGGCCTGTGCTTCGGCGTCGAGCCCGACGACGGCCTCGGCGATCTCGGTGTTGACGGCGTCGACGGCTTTGCGGACACCCTTGCCGTGGAAACGGTTCTTGTCGCCGTCACGCAGTTCGACGGCTTCCTTGGTACCGGTGGAGGCGCCCGACGGGACGGCGGCCCGTCCGAGCGAGCCGTCCGCGAGTTCGACGTCGACCTCGACGGTCGGGTTGCCCCGGCTGTCGAGGATCTGACGGCCATGGACGCGGATGATGGCGGTCATGTGCACTCCTTGCCTGGTCGCGCGGCCCCCGGTGAGCAGCGGGACGTCCGCGAGGCTAGCAGAGAATCCCTGAATCGATCCCGAGCTCTGACCAGGCAATTCAGGTAGTGGCGTAGGACCCAGGGCCCAGAGGTGCCGGGCAGGATCGGTCCCCGGTCCGACGCGCGCGGGTGTCCCGCTGGAATTGACTGGCGAGCGACGTGATCGTGCTCGACGGGAAGAAGACCTGATGCTCAAGTTCGACCGGCTCACCAAACGACGAGGATCGGCGACGATCCTTTCCGACGTCAGTTTCGAAGCGCGCCCGGGCAGGGTGACCGGTTTCCTCGGGCCCAACGGTGCCGGGAAGTCGTCGACCCTGCGGATCCTGCTCGGACTTGACCGGCCGACGTCGGGAACCGCGCTGGTCGACGGCGTTCCGTTCGCCGGGCTACGGGATCCCCTGCGCAAGGTCGGCGCCGTTCTCGACGGTTCGGGCGCGCATCGCTCGCGCACCGGCCGGGCGCAGCTGAACTGGGTCGCGGCGGCGGGCGGTATCCAGCGCGGCAGGGTGGACGAGGTCCTCGCGGAGGTCGGTCTGTCCGCCGCCGCGGGCAAACGCGTCCGCGGCTACTCGCTGGGGATGGGGCGGCGGCTGGCACTGGCGGCGGCGCTGCTCGGCGACCCCGAGGTGCTGGTGCTCGACGAACCGGTCAACGGCCTCGATCCGGAAGGCATCCGCTGGATCCGCGGTTTCCTCCGTGAGCGGGCCGCGGCCGGGCGGACCGTCCTGCTTTCCAGTCATCTCATGGGAGAACTGTCGGAGACGGTCGACGACGTCGTGGTCATCGACGGAGGCAGGATCGTCGCGCGGGGAACACTCGCCGAGGTCGTCGGCGGGCACCGGAGCCTGGAGGACGCCTTCTTCGCGCTCACCACGGGGGCCGTGCGATGAGGGTTTATCGAGCAGAACTGCGCAAACTCACCTCGCTGCCGTCGGTCTGGGCCGCGGCCGCGGTCGGCCTGCTTCTCCCGGCCGCTCTGACGTTCCTCAACGTGAGGGCGGCGGGCGGAAACGTGGATCGCGGATTCCAGGAGCTCGCGTTCGGTGTGGTGGGCGCGATCATCCTGGGTGTCGTCGCGGTGAGCAGTGAATACACCACCGAGGGGGAGAACGCCGGTGGCGGACGTCAGATCACCACGAGTCTCACGGTGGTGCCGTCCCGGCGGCGATTGCTGGTCACGAAGCTGGCGGCGGTGATCACCGCCGTCGCCGCGCTGGCAACGGTTTCCTCGACGATCACCCTCACCATCGTCGAAGCTTTCGGCGTGAGCGATTTCGGGCGCCTGCCAGGAGTCGTCCTCTACTGGGTGCTGACGGCCCTGCTCGCCTCCGGTCTGACCTTGGTGACGCGCAACGGAATCCTGCCGCTCACCGTGCTGATCCTGAACACGTCGGTGGTCACGGTCACCTACCTGCTCGCGAAACTCACGCCGCTGGCCGTGTTCTTCCCGGACCTGGCCGGGTTCCGGATGTTCATCGAGCGGGTGGATCTCCCCGTCCGGCTCTCGCCGGTCACCGGGGGCCTGGTGATGACGGCCTGGGTCGTGGCGCTGCTCGCCGCGGGCTTCCTGGTCTTCCGCGGGAGGGACGCGTGACGGGCGGCCGGGCGATCCGGGCCGAGATCCTCAAACTGCTCGGCCTTCCGGCGACGTATTTCACCCTGCTCGGCACCTTGGGTGTTTCGGCGATCCTCGCGAACGCGTTTTCGCGACAAGGCGTCTCACCCGTCGGCTACACCCAGGCCGGGTTCATCGTCTTCGGCGTCATCGCGGTGACGTCGGAGTACAGCGGCGGCCAGATCCACCGGACCCTGACCGCCATGCCGCGCCGGATCACCTTGCACCTGACCAAAATGACGGCACTCCTGATCGTGACCGTCCCGGCGGCCATCGTGACCGCGCTGGCCGGCGGACCGTCGTCCGACGCGGTGGGAGCGAGCGCCTACCTCGCGCTCACCACGGTCCTTTCCGCCGCCGTCGCGACCGTCGTGCGGTGGAGTATCCCGGCGGTGGCCGGGCTGCTCGGGTACTACTTCGTCGCGGGCCCGCTTCTCCGGGACAGAGCCACGTTCGCGGCCTATCTGCCGGACGCGGCGAGCCACGACTTGCGTGCGCTCGGCGGCTCGGCCGTCGTGCTCGGCTGGGTGCTCGTCGCGGTGGGGATCGCCGCGATCACGTTCCACCGGCGGGACGCCTGACCGCACGCGGGGCCACCAAGCCCAGGTCGTACGCCGTGATCACCAGCTGAGCGCGGTCGCGGGCCGAAAGCTTGCTCAGGAGCCGGCTGATGTGCGTCTTGACGGTCTTGACGGAGATGGTCAGCGTCTCGGCTATCTCGGTGTTGGACAGCCCGCGGCCGACGAACGTGAGGATCTCGATTTCACGCTGGGTCAGCCCGGCGGGCGGGGGAGGGTTCCGGTGCGGCGGCGCCGTGACGTAGTGCTCTATCAGCCGGGTGAGGATGGCGGGCGCGAACAGGGATTCGCCGGTGTGCGTCCGGCGGACGGCGGCGAGGAGTTCGTCCGGTTCGGTGTCCTTGAGCAGGAAACCGCTCGCTCCCGCGCGGAGCGCGCCGTAGACGTACTCGTCCAGCTCGAACATGCTCAGCACGAGGATCCTGGTCCCGTCCAGGCCGGGGCAGGCGCTGATCTCCTTGGTGGCCACGATCCCGTCCTGGCCGGGCATGCGGATGTCCATCAGCACGACGTCCGGGCGCAGCCGCCGCGCCATTTCCACGGCCTGGATTCCGTCCTCGGCCTGTCCGACGACGACCATGTCCGGCGTGGCGCCGATGATGATCGCCAGGCTGTGCCGCAGCAGCCGCTGGTCGTCGGCGAGCAGGACGCGGATCGGTGGCTGTTCGGGCTCGGTCACCGGTTTGCTCCGTCCGGTAGTCGTGCGGTGAGGCGGAATCCGGTTCCGGCCGGTGCCGCGTGCAGGTCGCCGCCGAGTACCTCGGCCCGTTCCCGAAGCCCGGCCAGACCGTGGCCGGCACCGGCGGCGGGGGACCAGTCACTTCGCGGCCCGTCGTCCTCGACGGTCACGACGATCGTGTCGCCCTCGCGCCGCAACCCGACGCGAGCGGTGGTCGGTCCGGCGTACCGTGCGGTGTTCGCGACGGCTTCGCGGACGATTTCGCAGACCGTCGCTTGCACCCCAGGGGAAACGTCCCCGAGTTCGCCGACGTCCAATCGCGGCTCGAGGCCGAGCGGGCGGGCGGCCACGACGATGGCGGGAAGATCCGACAGGTTCCGCACGGGTCGCAACGGCGCGCCGCTCTCTTCAGGGTCGCGAAGCACGGCGAGCATGCGCCGGAGTTCGGTGACCGCGTCCCGGCTCGTCCGCTCGATGTCGACGAGCGCCTGTTCGCGCTCCGCTTCCCGGACTTCTCCTTGGACCCGTCTCGCCGCACTGGCCCGCAGCGTGATCACGCCGAGGCCGTGGGAAACGATGTCGTGGAGTTCCCGGGCGATCCGGAGCCGCTCATACTGCGTGGCGTGCTCGGCCGCCCAGCGGGTGAGGCGCGCTTCGTAGTCGAGGCGGCGTTTGCGGGCGCGGACCAGCGTCCACGTCGTGACGCCGATGGCCGTGGCCACGACGAGAATCGGCACGACGACCGCGCCGGGCCCGTCCGCGCCGACGGCCAGCAGCGCGACCACGGCCACGACCAGCACCGCGGAGGCGACCAGCCACGCACGCGATCGCCATTCGGGGCGGTCCGGCGGTGTCATCACCGGCCATCGTATTACCGGCGTCAGGCCGCGTGCGCCAGCGTCAGCGCACCACCCGCCGCCGAAAGCAGCAGGACCGACCAGCGGACGGACCGTTCGCCGACCCGGCGGCTCAGCGCCCGTCCCAGCAGATCGCCGGCGAGGGCGGCGACCGCGACCGCGAGGAGCACGCTCACCGGCACCTCCACCCAGCCGAGACTGGGCAGCGCGACCAGGCCGAGCAGGAAGAAGTAGATCGACAGCGTCCCGCGTGTCTCGTCCGCGCCCCAGCCCGCGCTCGCCCCGTACACCGCCACGGCGGGACCGGAAAGCCCGGCGACCGAGTTCATCGCCGCGCTCAGCACGCCCGCGCCGACGGCGCCCGTCCTGCCGGCCAGCCGTCTGCTGGTGACGCCGGTCGCCAGCACGCCGACCGCGAGAACGCAGCAGCCACCCGCGGCGAGCAGCAGCGGACGCGCGGGAACGCCGCGCACCACGAACGCGACGACCGGGGTGAACACCACCGCGGGCACCGTCAGCCACGCGACCTGCGCCCATCTGATCGCCCGCCAATGGGTGATCGCGACCGCGAGATAGACCGGGAAACCGAGCAGCAGGGTGAGCCGGACGGCGTCGAGCGGGCCCAGCGCCAGCGCCAGGAACGGTACGCACAGCAGGGAAAGCCCCATCCCGGAAAGGCGCTGGGCGACGACCCCGGCCGCCGCCGCGAGCGAGGTCATGGCCAGGGTTCCCACGGGTCCATTGTGGATTCGTGCCCGGAGTGGCGGTAGCCGCCGGTCGGCGAAGACGTCATAGCCCGGCGCTATGAGCGGTGCCGTCAACGATGCCGGGTGTTGTGAAGGTGGCTTTCGTCGCGTCGGACGTAGGGAAAGTCCCCTTCGCCCCGCGCTCTGCTCGCCTACGTCAGGGGCTCGCCTGCGTCAGGGGACGCGTCGCGAAAGCCACTTCCGGGACATCAGACGTCGCGAAAGTGGCTTTCGCGACACGCCTGACCGAGGCCGTCACGGACCGCGCCTCCCGAACTGGACCCGTCGAACGCGCGGGTTCTGGCACTTCTGGCCGTTCCAGCCGTGCCGCACGCTCAGCGTCACTGCCTTTGGAACAGACGGGAGCGTGAGATGAAGATCGGTGTCCCTCGTGAGGTCAAGAACCACGAGTACCGGGTCGCGGTGACGCCCGCGGGCGTGCACGAGTTCACTTCGGCCGGGCATGAGGTGTTCGTCGAGCGCGGAGCGGGAGAAGGGTCCTCCGTGCGCGACGAGGACTACGCCGCCGCGGGCGCGAAGGTGCTCGACAGCGCCGACGACGTCTGGGCGACCGGAGACCTCGTGCTCAAGGTCAAGGAGCCGATCGCCGAGGAGTACCACCGGCTGCGCCGCGATCAGCTGCTGTTCACGTACCTGCACCTCGCCGCGAGCGAGCCGTGCACGCGGGCGCTGCTGGACGCGGGCACGACGTCGGTGGCGTACGAGACGGTGCAGCTGCCTAACGGATCGCTGCCCCTGCTGTTCCCGATGAGCGAGGTCGCCGGACGGCTGGCCCCGCAGGTCGGCGCGCAGACGCTCATGCGCGCCAACGGCGGGCGCGGGGTGCTCATCGGCGGCGTCTCCGGGGTGGCCCCGGCACGGGTGGTCGTACTCGGCGCCGGTGTCGCGGGGATGAACGCGGTCGCCGGCGCGGCCGGGACCTGGGCCGACGTCGTGCTGTTCGACAAGAACGTCGACAAGCTCCGTGCCGCCGACCGGATGTACCAGGGCCGGATCCGCACCGCCGCGGCCAACGCCTATTCGATCGAAGAGGCCGTGCTCGAAGCCGACCTCGTGATCGGCGCGGTGCTCGTGCCCGGAGCCAAGGCGCCGAGCCTGGTGTCGAACGAACTCGTGTCCCGCATGAAGCCGGGCAGCGTGCTCGTCGACATCTCCGTCGACCAGGGTGGCTGCTTCGAGGACACGCGGCCGACGACGCACGCCGAGCCGACGTTCCAGGTGCACGACTCGGTGTTCTACTGCGTCGCCAACATGCCCGGCGCGGTCCCGCACACCTCGACGTACGCGCTGACGAACGTCACGCTGCCCTACGCGCTGGAGCTGGCGAACCACGGCCTGTCCGGCGCCGTCGCACGGTGCCCGCAGCTGCGCGGCGGGGTCAGCACGGTCGACGGCAGGCTGACGTCCGCGCCGGTCGGCGAGGCGCTCGGAATCGCCTCGGTGGCCATCGACGACGTGCTCGGCTAGGTGGTGCGGGCCGGGATCTGGAGCTAGGTTCAGATCCCGGTCCCGTCGCCGAAAGGGAGGTGCCGTTGCCGCGAACGTTGATCGAAATCGACCGGACGTCCGCCGAGCCGCTCTACCGGCAGGTGCGGCGCGCCATCGAGCACGGCATCGCGATCGGCACGTTCGACCCGGCGCACCGGCTGCCGAGCTCGCGTGAGCTGGCCGCCGAACTGAGCGTTTCCCGCAACACCATCAACCTCGCCTACCAGGAGCTGGTCGCCGAGGGGTTCGTGGAGAGCCGCGAGCGCAGCGGGCTGTTCATCAACGCCGAGATGCGGCCGCACTGCGCGGTGCAGGAGCGTGGCACCAGCCCGGCCATCGACTGGAGCGCGCGGGTGCGCCGGTATCCGGACGCCGGGGTGCCGCATATCGAGAAACGCCCCGACTGGCACACCTATCCGTACCCGTTCCTCGCCGGTCAGGTGGACGTCACCGCCTTCCCCGCGCGGTCGTGGACCCGCTGCCTGCGCGACGCGCTGTACCGGCCGCACGTGTTCCCGAGCCTTCAGGACAGCGTCGGCTCCGACGACCCGATGCTGGTCGACCTGATCTGCCGTCAGCTGCTCACCGCGCGGGGGATCGAGGCCGATCCGTCCGAGGTGCTGATCACCGTCGGCTCGCAGCAAGGCCTCGACCTGCTCGGCCGCGCGCTGCTCGGCCCGGACAGCGTCGTGGCCATGGAGAACCCGGGATACCTCGACGCCCGGCACATCTTCCTGCGCACCGGCGCCGGGCTGCGCGGTGTCGACGTGGATCAGAGCGGTCTGCGCCCGCCGGACACGCTCGACGGCGTCGACCTGCTGTATCTCACCCCGAGCCACCATCACCCGACGAACGCGACGTTGAGCATCGGCCGCCGCCGCCGTCTGCTCGGCCTCGCCGCGAGTGCGGGCACGGTGCTCGTCGAGGACGATTACGACAGCGAATTCCGGTACCACGGCAGCCCTACACCCGCGCTCAAGGCGCTCGACGGCACCGGTGACGCGATCTACCTCGGCACCTTCTCCAAGTTCCTCTCACCCGGCCTGCGGCTGGGATACCTGGTCGGCCCGCGCGAACTGGTGCGGGAACTGCGGGAGATCCGCCGGTACGTGCTGCGGCATCCGCCCGGTCATCTCCAGCGGGCGCTGGCGTTGCTGATCGACAGCGGCGAATACCACCGTTCCCTGCGGCGGTACCGCACGAAACTGATGCGGAAATGGGAAGCGACCTGCGCCGCGGTCACCGAACACCTGCCGTGGACGCAGACGGCGTACCCGCCGGGCGGGGTCAGCCTCTGGATGACCGGGCCGTCCGAACTGGACTGCCGGGCGCTGATCGAGCGGGCCGAGCGCGACGGCGTCCTGATCGAGCCCGGTGACATCTTCTTCGTCGGGGACGACCCGCCGAAGAACCATTTCCGGATCGGTTTCGCGGCCGTCCCCTTGCGCGACATCGACCCTGGTATCCGGCTGCTCGGCAAGGCCTGTCGCGACCTGCTCGGCGGCTGAGCGGCCGACTGGTACCACCGCGCCGGAGCGTTCTGGACCTGTTCAGGCGGCCAGACGTACCGCACTCTCTGGGGATCCCTCGTGAGCCCGGGAGGCCTGTGTGGAGTTCCTTCGAGAAAATCCCCAGGGTGCAGCCGATTTCGTCGCGCTCGGTGGCACCGTTCTCACCTTGGACGCGGCGGGGAGACGAGTGCGCGCGCTGGCCGCGAGCGGCGGCCGGATCACCGCGCTGGGTTCCGAACGGGAGATCTCCCGGCTGATCGGCCCGGAGACCACCGTATTCGATCTGGCCGAGCGCACGGTGATCCCCGGTTTCGTCGAATCCCACAACCATCCGGCGTTCTTCGGGATGACGCTGGCCGCGCCGGTCGACGCCGGCAGCCCGCCCAACGACACCATCGCCGACATCGTGGGACGGGTCGCCCAGGCGGCCAAGGAGCTCGGGCCGGGGGAGTGGATCCGGGGTTTCCGGTACGACGACACACTGCTCGTGGACGGCCGTCACCCGACACGTGCGGATCTCGACCCCGTCTCCGGCCGCAATCCCGTGGTGCTGACCCATGTCTCCGGGCACTTCTGCACCGCGAACTCGCTCGCCCTGCGCGAAGTCGGGATCACCGCCGAAACCCCGGATCCGCCCGGTGGGCTCATCGTGCGCGACGCCCGGGGTGAGCCGACCGGGGTGCTCGTCGAAACGGCGGCCTTCCTCGTCACGTCGCGGCTGCCCGGGCAGAGTGCGGGTGAACTGGCCGAAGCCCTTCTCCTGGCGGATGAGGAGTACCTCGCCAACGGCGTGACCTCCGTGCACGACACCGGGATCGGGCTCATCGGCGGAGCGGCGGAACTGGAGGCGTACGCACTGCTGAGGCGCGCTGGAAAACTCCGCGTCCGGGTGCGTGGCTACCTGTTCGACGGTCTGCTGCCTGGCCTCGACGAAGGCGAGCCGGAGCCACCGGAATCCCGCGTGGACGACAAGTTCGCGATGACGGGGGTGAAGATCGTCGCGGACGGCTCGATCCAGGGCAAGACCGGCTGCCTCGCGGAGGGCTACACCTGCGCTCCGGACGAGCACGGCATGATGCTGCTCGAACCCGCCGACCTCGGCCGCCGCATCGCCGCGCTCGACGCGGCGGGCTGGCAGGTCGCCGTGCACGGCAACGGGGACGCGGCGATCGACGCGATCATCGACGGCTACTCCCGGCTGGGCTCGCCGCGGGGCACCGGCAGGCGGCATCGGATCGAGCACTGCCAGACGGTGCGCGAAGACCAGCTGGACCGGATGGCCGCCCACGACGTCCTCGCGTCGTTCTTCATCAAACACGTCTACTACTGGGGAGACCGGCATCGCGACGTCTTCCTCGGGCCCGAGCGGGCGCGCCGGATCAGCCCGCTGGTTTCGGCCCGCTCGCGCGGAATCCACTTCGGACTGCATTCGGACACCCCGGTGACCCCGGTGCCGCCGCTGGAGGGGATCTGGTGCGCGGTGCGCCGGATCACCAGGCAGGGCAAGGTACTCGGACCGGAACAGGCCGTGGACGTCGACGCCGCGCTCCGCGGTTACACGATCGACGCCGCGTACCTGGCGGGTGAGGAGGACGTCAAGGGCAGCCTGGAGGTCGGGAAGCTCGCCGATCTCGCGGTGCTCTCCGGTGACCCCACCACGACCGACCCGGACCGGATCCGCGAGCTGACCGTGGACGCCACCGTCAGCGGCGGCGAGGTCGTCTGGCGGCGCGAGACGACGGGAGCACGACGATGATCCGCAGCTGGCCGAGTGTCCTCATAGGACTGTTCGTTCCCGCTTTCGCCCTGCTGGCGGGAATCCTGGTGCTTTCCGGATCGACGGCCTCGGTGCTCGGCATCCCGGCGCTGTTCTTCTGGGTGTTCTGCTGCTGCCCGCTGACCACCCTGTGCCTGTGGATCAGCTGGCGTTTCTTCGACCGCGCCCACTACCCGGAGGACGACTGATGCTGATCGCGATCGTGGCGGTGGTGATGGCGGGCTCGATCGGGCTCGCGGTATGGGCCGGACGGTCCACACGCGGCGGCGGGATCTCGGAATTCCTCGTCGGCGGCCGGTCGTTCCCGGCGTGGCTGGTGTACTTCCTCGCGGTCGGCGAGGTGTACAGCATCGGGACGATGATCGGGTTCCCGAGCGGGATCTACGCGCACGGCGCGAGCTACGGGATCTGGTTCCTCGGCTACATCCTGCTCGCGTACTCGCTGGGCTATTTCCTGGCCCCGCTGGTGTGGCGGGCGGCGAAACGGTACGACGCGATGACCGTGCCCGACGTGTTCGGACGGCATTTCGGCAGCAGGCGGCTCGAACTGATCACCTGCGTGACGATGCTGATCGCGCTGGTCCCGTGGGGGCAGTACCAGTTCATCGGTCTCCAGGTGGTGCTGAGCAATCTGGGGCTGCGGCTGAACCCGGTGCAAAGCGTGGTGCTGGCGGGCATCGTGGCGTTCATCTACATCGCCGTCTCCGGCGTGCGGTCGCCCGCGTTCGTCTCGATCCTCAAGGATCTGTTCATGCTGCTCGGCGTCGTGCTCGTCGGGGTGGCCGTGGTGATCGCCGCCGGCGGCACCGCGAAGGTCAGCGGACCCGAGGTGCTCAGCGCGGCGCAGACCACCATGGGCGGTTCGGAACTCACCTTCGCGATGACGACGATCCTCTTCCAGAGCATCGTGTTCTACCTCGGCTTCGGTGGCGCGTACGTGTTCCCCGCCCGGTCCGAACGCGCGGTGAAGAGCTCGACCGTGTGGATGCCGATGTACATGCTGATCTACCCGTTCCTGGTGCTGGCCGCGTACTACGGCGTGCGCGCGCACCCGGACCTGGAGAACCCGAACACGGTGTTCATGGTGACCGCCAAGGGATTGCTTCCCGACTGGCTGCTGGGTCTCGTCGCCGCGGGCGCCGCGCTGTCGGGTGTGCTGGTGCTCGCCGCGACGGCGCTCACCATCGGCGGCATGGTCTGCCGCAACCTCGCGCCGAACGTCCCGGCCGCCGCGCAACGGCGGTGGACGGTGGTCGCGGTGGCGAGTTTCCTGGTGCTGGCGGCGGTGCTGACGCTCGTCGCGTCGACGTTGATGCTCACCATCCTGAACCTGACCTACAACCTGCTGGCCCAGGTCGTCCCCGGCTGGCTCGCGATCCTCTTCGTGCGCCGGGTGCGGACGGCCGCGGTCGCCGCCGGGATGGTCGCCGGGGTGCTCACCGCGATCGCCCTGTACGTCACCGGCGCGACGTTCGGCGGGTTCAACGCCGGACTGGTGTCGCTCGGGGTGAACCTGGCCGTAGTTGTCGCCTGGAGCCTGGTGAAACCGGATGTGGCGCGGACACCGGTGGCGCGGTCGGCCGACCACGCCCCGGACGCCGAGGCGGTTCCCTCGCTCAGCGCGTGATGCGGCGGTCCGTGAAGGCCTCCTTGAGGGACCCAGAGTCCCTCAAGGAGGCCTTCACGGACTTCAGGACCGGCGGCTAACTCGACCGGGTGCGCCACGAGCGCAGGGCGAGGCGGCGCGTCGCGGGCCGGGTCTCTTCGGCCACCGGGGTTCCGTACACGGCCGTCGCGACCGAACGTTTCAGGTCGCGGCACCGTCTGAGGACGTGGGGCGGGAATCCGGAACCGGTCGGCCGGTCCGGTGTTCCGCCCTCCTCGGCGTCGAACGGCGTCCAACCCGAGCCGAGGTCGATCAGGCTGCGGTGCTTGGTCGTGTAGTACCCGCGTGACACGCTCATGGCCAGACCGGTCGCGCCGGCCGCCGCGGCGACGAGATGCAGGTGATAGCGGCTGGAGATCCAGGTCTGCCCGGGCGCCAGCGGCAGGCCGTGGCGCCAGATGTCGCGGAACGGGTGGAACTCGGCACCGGCGAGTTCGTGTTCCAGCAGCGCGGGGACGGCGCGGTCGACGCGGGGGATCCCTTCGACGACGGCGAGCTGCTCCGGGTGGACTTCCCAAGCCCGCAACAAACCCAGCACCTGGGCGGCCAGCACGGACGGCTCGAAGGCGCCGATGTCGGATTGGACGCACAGGACGAATTCGCGCGCTTGCGCGGCGGGTCTCCGCTCGGGTGGTTCAAGGAAGACGTCGTCGCACGTACGGACGACGCCGGTGAGCAGTTCGGCCGACGGATCGTCGCGGACGTCGACGACGTCGAAACGGTCGGCGAGCGACCGGAGGAGATCGGCGGCACCGGGCGGGAACGGGGTCAGTCCCTGACCGGTCATGGCCGTGCGTGCCCCCGACCGCCGGGCGGCGGCCGCTGCGCCCGCGAGCAGCCCGATATGCCGTGGCCACAGCGCGTTGAGGTAGCCGCCGCCGATCAGGTGCAGCACGTCGGTCCGGCCGAGCAGGTCGATGCCCGCGTCCCAGCGGGGCGCGAGCCCCGGGTCGTTCACCGCCGACTGCACCCAGTTCGCCACTTCCCACGGATCGTCCGACGGCGCCTCGCCGCACAGCCGCCACAGGGTGTCCGTGCAGCGAAGGCGCGGGTGCAGATCGTTCAACAGCAGCTGCGCGGGCCCCGGCGAGTGGGTGTCGAGCCAGACGTCCGCCTCCGGCTCGGTCCGCGCCAGATAGCGCAGCCAGGTCGCCGCGATCAGTTCGTCGCCGAAATTGGGAAAGCCGCTCGGGCCGATCAGGTAATGGCAACGGCGGGGCGCGCGGGTGGACGAGTCGTTCCCGCCACCCGCGCTTCCCTCGAAGGTCACTGGGCGACGGTGATCTGCGTGTCCAACGCCTTGTCGCCCTGCGCCTTTTCGTTGCCGGTCGCCTCGGTCTTGACCCGGTCCTTGGCCACGCCCGCCCCTTCGAGCGCGGCGGTGATCGCCTCCGCGCGCTTTTCGGAAAGGGCCTTGGACTTTTCCGCGTCGGGATAACCCGCGTGCGTGGCGACGGTGATCTTGACGTCGTTGCCCTGCATGGCCTTGGCGATCTCGCCGAGGGCCGCCTTGCTCTTTTCGGACAGTTCCGCACTTTCCGTGGTGAAGGTGATCGGTGACTGCTGAAGCGCCTGCTGGATCGCGGCGGTCACTTTCTGGGCCGCCTCGCCGCCGGCCTGACCCGCGTCGCCGGTGCCCGCTCCCGAAGAAGCCGGGGCTCCGGCGCCGGAGGACGACGCGGCCGCCGCGCTTGAAGCGGTTCCATTCGTGCCAGAAGACCCAGCCGCACCGTTTTCGCCTTCGGAGCCGCACGCGGCCACGAGGCCGGCCACGATCGCCACGCCCGTTACCGTCCGGGCAATTGTCCTGCGCATGAAGTTCGAACTCCCTTTGGCTGTCTCCGCATTGGCTGACGCAAGGGATACGAACACGAAAGGGCTAAAAGCGCCAACTCCGAGCGGTGGTGGCCGTCGCCTGTTTTCGGTGGTCGAGGTGTGGTGAAATCGCGTCGACCAGGAAGTCCGTTGTCGTCACGTGCTCTCCCATGCCGGTGAAAAGATCGGTAAGTCCACCCGAGTGAGCGACCGTGGTCGTCGTCGGTGCGGTGGTCCAGCCTTTTTTCCTTACCTGGACTAAGGAAATCATGCCGTGTCGACGCGAGACTCACCCACCCGGCGCCCCCCGAGTTGCCCCGCGACGCGAATGCACTTTGATGGGAGGTACGTGCCGGAGTTCAGTGAACTCCGGATATCCGAGATGTGAGGAGTTCTCATGGGTATCGACTTCGAAGGTATGAAGGACAAGGTGAGCGGGGAACACGTCGACAAGGCCGCCGATTTCGCGAAATCCCGTTTCGGTGAGCACTCGGACAAGATCGACTCGGCCGCCGACAAGGCGAAGGACTACCTCGGTGAGTCCGGTGGCGGGCAGCAGAACGAAGAGCAACAGCAGGGTGGCGGTTTCGGCAACGACGCGCCCGGCGGCCAGGCGGGCAACGAATACGGCGGCGGCCAAGGCAACGAATACGGTGGCGACCAAGGGCAGCGCGCCGAGTTCGGCGGCGACCAAGGCAACGAGTACGGCGGCGACCAGGGGCAGCGCGCCGAGTTCGGCGGGAACAGCGGCGAAGAGGGTGGCTACGGCCGCTGAGCCACCCGCGGCGTTCACCCCCGGGTGAGCAGTTCGAGGACGTCCCGGAACGGCGCGTACCCGGACGTGACCGAGGTGTCGAGCACTCGCGAGCGGCGGTGGAAGGGGCTGAGGTCGAGGCCGACCCCGACCCCACGGACCTCGACGGTGCTTTCCTCCCGCAGCACCGTTTCCCGCAGATGTTCGTCCAGGTAGTGCGGATCGTTCGCCAGGCTCGTCGCGCTGTCCATGGGGCTGCCGTCGGAGAGGACGAGCAGGATCCGGCGCGCCTCCGTTCGCGCGCGCATCCGGGAACAGGCCCAGGCCACCGCCTCGCCGTCGATGCCTTCCCGGAACAGATCGGCTTTCAGCAGTGCCGCGAGACCGGGGCGCGCCTGGCGCCATGGGGTTTCGGCGGCCTTGAACACGAGGTGGAGCCGTTCGTTGAGCCTGCCGGGATGCCGCGGCCGTCCGGCACGGATCCAGTCCCGCCTTGGCCTGCCCCCGTTCCAGCCGCCGGTGGTGAACCCGAGCACTTCGCAGGTCGCCCCGGCGAGTTCGAGCGAGCGCGCGACGAGGTCGACCAGCGAGGCGACGGGTTCGGCGTGCGCCGTCATCGAACCCGAGCAGTCGATCAGGAAGGTCACGAGCGTGTCCGCCACGGGTTCGATCCGCTCGGTGCGGAAGATCCGTCGCTCGGTGGGTGAACTGATCAGCTGAGCCAGGGTGCGGCCGTCGAGCAGGCCCTCCTCCTGCGCGCCGTCCCAGCCGTCGCGTGCCGGTTCGGCGAGCACCGCCTTGAGGTCGCGTGCCAGCCGTCCCGGCCCGACGCCCTGCCTGGCGACGCGCCGGTCGAGCCGCTCGCGGAGTTCGGCCAGCATCGCGGGGCGCACCAGGTCCGACGCGCGCCGCTCGCGGTCGTACGCGGTGGTGAAAACCCGGTACGCCGCACCGGATTCGCCCAACATCCGGCTGGTTCCCGAGGTCGCGCACGGGATCTGTTCGCCGTGGCTCGTGTCGAAGTCGATCACGAGGCTGAAGCGGGGGTCGGTGGGATCGCCTTCGTCTTCGGCTTCTCGCTCGGTCCCGGCGAGCAGCCCGCCGGTCGTCCGGGCGATCGCCAGCGCGTGTTCGGCGAACGCCTTCTGGTCCGTCCGGTGCCGCCGCAAGCCGGCGAGGTCGTGGCCGAGCGAAGGCGCCAGAGCGAACCTGGTCGCCTCGATCAGATCCTCGGTCTCCTCGACCACGGGTTCGCCGGTGATCCGCGAGCGGCTGATCTGGGCGACCGTGTACAGCAGCAGCCCGCGGGCGGTCTCCGTCAGACCGGACCGGTGGAACTCCAGTGACCAGCGGACGTGGCGAAGCCGCAGGTTCCGCCGCATCCCCGGCAACTCCGCGGGAGGGAGCGACTCGACGCGGAATTGTTCCAGGAGCTCGAAAATCCCGCGCTCGGCCGGATCGGCCGGGCTCAGACCACGGTGCAGCGCGGCGTCCGAGGCGGTGAGGCGCAGCGCCATCCCGTCCGCGATCCCGCGTGCGGACAGCAGATCGTCGTCGGCGGACTGGTGCAGATGCGGCGCGTGCAGGGGCAGCGGTTCGCGTCCCCGATGCAGCCGCCGCGCCCGGAAATGCAGGGCCGGGTCGCCGCTGAGCGCCCGGACCGCGGCCGCGCACAGCTCTTCGACCTGGTTGCGGCGCCGGGTTTCCGCCTGCCCGGCGGTCATGCCGAGAGGAGCTGGAGCTCGTCGTCGAAGCAGCGCTGGAAGTACTCCGCCACCAGGTCGCGCTCGGCTTCGTCGCATTTGTTCACGAAGGACAGCCGGAAGGCCGTCGCCGGGTCACCGAAGATCTCGATGTTCTCCGCCCAGGTGATCACCGTGCGCGGGGACATCAAAGTGGACAGATCACCGGCCTGGAAACCCTTGCGGGTCAAGGCGGCCACCGCGACGAGGGACGCCGCCAGCGGCTCCGGGACGCTGGGGACCCTGGCCCGCACGATCGCGATCTCCTCGGCGGCGGGCAGGTAGTTCAGCGACGCCACGATGTTCCAGCGGTCGATCTGCGCGTGGTTCAGCCGCTGCGCGCCGTGGTAGAGCCCGTTGAGGTTGCCGAGGCCGACCGTGTTGGCGGTGGCGAACAGCCGGAAGGACGGATGCGGCCGCAGAACCCGGTTCTGGTCGGTGAGGGTGAACTTGCCGTCGCGTTCGAGGACCCGCTGGAGCACGAACATCACGTCGGGGCGGCCGGCGTCGTACTCGTCGAGCACCAGCGCGACCGGCCGCTGCAACGCCCACGGGAGGATGCCCTCCTGGAACTCGGTGACCTGCTTGCCCTCGCGCAGCACGACCGCGTCGCGGCCGACGAGGTCGAGGCGGTTCAGGTGGCCGTCCAGGTTGACCCGCACGCACGGCCAGTTGAGCCGGGCGGCGACCTGTTCGATATGGGTCGACTTCCCGGTGCCGTGCAGTCCCTGCACCAGCACGCGGCGGTCGCGGGTGAACCCGGCCAGCAGCGCCAGCGTGACGTCGGGGTTGAAGCGGTACGCCTCGTCGATCTCGGGGACGTGCTCGGAGCGTTCGCGGAACGCGCCGACGACGAGATCCGAATCGATGCCGAAAACGTCACGTACCGGGAGCCGTAGCTCGGGGACCATGAGAACTCCTTACGACGGAACACTTTCCGGTTCGGACCCGCCCTCGGCGTCGACTTGGCTGATCGCCTCGGCCGCGCGCTGGAGCGCCGGGAGCGTCTGCAGGGCCTTGTCCGGCGTCAGCCGCATGACGGGCGCCTGCACGGCGACGCAGAGGTTGGCACGCCCCGGCACGAGGACCGCGACGCACACCAGACCGGGCAGGAACTCCTCGTCGTCGAGCGCGAACCCGTCCCGGCGGATGCGGGTGAACTCGGCTTCGAGCGCGTCGAGGTCGGTGAGGGTCTTGTCCGTGTACCGCTTGAGCGGCGCGTGCGCGAGCAGTTTCCGCCGCTGGGACGGACTCATCTGGGCGAGGACCATCTTGCCGCTGGCCGAACAGTGGATCGGCACCCGGGAGCCGGGCCGGAGGTAGAACCGCAGCGGCTCCGGGGTCTCGACCCGGTCGAGGTAGACGATTTCGTTGCCCGACAAGGTGGTCACGTTGCAGCTCTCGCCGAGTTCGTCGACGAGGTGGCTCAGGACGGCGTGCCGGGCGCCGTGGTGGGTCGCGTTGAGGAGCAGGTTCTCCGCGAGCCGTCGCAGCCGGTGGCCGGTGCCGTAGTGGCGCCCGTCGGCCTGCCGGATCAGCAGGCCCGCCCCTTCCAGCTGCTGCAGCATGCGGTGCAGGGTCGGTTTCGGCAGGCCGGTCTCCTCGACGAGGCCCTGCAGGGAGACCAGCTGATCCTTGGCGGCGATCAGTTCGAGCAGGGAGAACAGCCGCATGGTCGGCGTGTCCCCGTTGATCGGATCAGGTTCGCGAAGCAGCTCCATGTTCCGAAAAGTAGCACAGGGCGTCTCGATTTTCAGAATCCAGCGTTGACGCTGGGCGCTAGCCGTCCTATCGTCAGGCTCATCCTGATTTCAGGAACGCCACGTACCGATTTTTGTAAATCTCGCCTGTCGAAGGAGCGGAACATGACGGAACGGAAGACGGGTGACGGCCGCGCGGTCGTCAGCGGCCGGAAGAAGATGACCCCGTCCGAGGCCTTCGTCGAGACGCTCGTGGCGAACGGCGTCACCGACATCTTCGGCATCATGGGGTCGGCGTTCATGGACGCGATGGACATCTTCGCGCCGGCGGGGATCCGGCTGGTACCGGTCGTGCACGAACAGGGCGCCGGGCACATGGCCGACGGCTACGCCCGGGTGAGCGGCAGGCACGGTGTCGTCATCGGGCAGAACGGCCCCGGTATCAGCAACTGCGTGACCGCGATCGCGGCCGCCTACTGGGCGCACAGCCCGGTCGTCATCGTGACGCCGGAAGCGGGCACGATGGGCACCGGCCTCGGCGGCTTCCAGGAGGCCAACCAGCTGCCGATGTTCCAGGAGTTCACCAAGTACCAGGGGCACGTCAACAACCCGAAGCGGATGGCGGAGTACACCGGCCGCTGCTTCGACCGGGCCCACTCGGAACTCGGCCCGACGCAGCTCAACATCCCGCGCGACTTCTTTTACGGCGAGATCGAGGCCGAGATCCCCGAGCCGGCCCGCCTCGACCGCGGCCCCGGCGGCGAGCGGAGCCTCGACGAGGCCGCCGCGCTGCTGGCCACGGCGGAGTTCCCGGTGATCATCTCCGGCGGCGGCGTCGTGATGGCCGACGGTGTCGAGGAGTGCAAGGCGCTCGCCGAACGCCTCGGCGCGCCGGTGGTGAACAGCTATCTGCACAACGACTCGTTCCCGGCGAGCCACCCGCAGTGGTGCGGGCCGCTGGGTTACCAGGGTTCCAAGGCCGCGATGAAACTCATCTCGCAGGCGGACGTCGTGATCGCGCTCGGCTCGCGGCTCGGCCCGTTCGGCACCCTGCCGCAGCACGGTATGGACTACTGGCCCAAGGACGCGAAGATCATCCAGATCGACGCGGACCACAAGATGCTCGGCCTGGTCAAGAAGATCACCGTCGGTATCTGCGGTGACGCCAAGGACGCGGCGGTCGCGCTGACCAAGCGGCTCGCGGACCGGACGCTGGCCTGTGACTCCACAAAGGACGCCCGCGCGGCGAAGATCAAGGCGGAGAAGGACGCGTGGGAGGCCGAGCTCGACGCCTGGACCCACGAGACCGACCCGTTCAGCCTCGACATGATCGCCGAGCAGGAGGACGAGGAGGGCAACTGGCTGCACCCGCGGGAAGTGTTGCGGGAACTGGAGAAGGCCATGCCGCCGCGGGTGATGGTGTCGACCGACATCGGCAACATCAACTCGGTCGCGAACAGCTACCTGCGGTTCGAGGAGCCGCGGAGCTTCTTCGCACCGATGAGTTTCGGCAACTGCGGGTACGCGCTGCCGACCATCATCGGCGCCAAGGCCGCGGCGCCCGACCGGCCCGCGATCTCCTACGCCGGCGACGGTGCGTGGGGGATGAGCATGGGTGAGATCATGACCGCGGTCCGCCACGACATCCCGGTCACCGCGGTGGTGTTCCACAACCGGCAATGGGGCGCGGAGAAGAAGAACCAGGTCGACTTCTACAACCGGCGGTTCGTCGCGGGCGAGCTGGAGAGCGAGAGCTTCGCGGGGATCGCGAAGGCGATGGGCGCGGAAGGCATCGTCGTCGAGAAACTCGACGAGGTCGGCCCCGCGTTGCAACGAGCCGTCGAGGCGCAGATGAACGAGGGCAAGACCACCGTCATCGAGATCATGTGCACCCGTGAGCTGGGTGACCCGTTCCGCCGCGACGCGCTGTCCAAGCCGGTGCGCTTCCTGGAGAAGTACAAGGACTACGTGTAGGCCCGCTGTTCGCGCGTGAAGGCCCCCTTCCCTCGACTCAGTCGAGGGAAGGGGG
>NZ_JBHXIB010000030.1:0-101044 GCF_042723975.1 Amycolatopsis sp. NPDC058340
CGAGCGTGCCGAGCAGGATGTCGGCGGCGGCGAGGTACCGGTCCGTGAGGGCCTCCTTGCCTACCCTGAAGGTAGGCAAGGAGGCCCTCACGGACCTGCCGCCAACTGCCACCCACATTCAGGGGTACCTAAGGCAGCCTTGGCCCTAACCGTCCTAGCCACTCACGAGGTACCTGCGAGAGCGCCGGTGCAGAGAGTCGCCAAGGCGTCGCGTAGCCGTCGTAGGTGCTCCGGCGGCGATTCGAGGAGCGGGAGCCGGACCGTCGCGTGCGGGATGACGCCGAGTTCGGCCAGTGCGGCCTTGGCCATGATCGCTCCCTGCGAGGTGCGCATGACAGCCTCCGCCAGGGGAAGCAGTGCGGCGTTGAGCGATCGCGCGGTGTCGAGGTCTCCCCCGCGTACGGCGGCGATGAGTTCGGCGTTGCGGTCGGCGAAGGCGTTGCCCACGACGCTGACCAGGCCGGTGGCCCCGGCGGCGAGGTAGGGCAGGTTGAGCTCGTCGATACCGCAGTAATAGGCCAGCGATGTGCGGGCCATGACGGTCATCGCTTCGAACAGGTCGCCCTTGGCGTCCTTCACGGCCCGGATCCTGGGGTGGTGGGCGAGTTCGATGAGGGTGGCCGCTTCCATGGCCGTCCCGGCGCGGGCCGGGACGTCGTAGAGCATCACGGGCAGGTCGGTGGCGTCGGCGACCGCCTGGCAGTGCGCCACGATGCCGGCCTGTGTCGGCTTGGAGTAGTAGGGGCAGACGAGCAGGAGCGCGTCGGCGCCGGCCGCCTCGGCTTCCTTCGCGCGCCTGATGCACGCGGTGGTGTCGTAGGTGCCGATTCCGGCGATCACGCGCGCCCGGTTCCCGGCGCGGTTCGCCACGGTGTGGACGAGCCGCGCGGCTTCGGCGTCGGTCAGAGTGGGCGATTCCCCGGTGGTTCCGCCGACGACGATGCCGTCGCAGCCGCTGGTCAGCAGGTGGTCGACCAGGCCGGTGAGGCCGGGTTCGCTGAGGGCGCCGCCGGGTTCCATCGGGGTGACCATGGCGACGAGGTTGGAGCCGAAGAGGGTTTCGGTCATGCGGTCGATCCTGTCGGCGCCGATACCTGCGGTCCAGCGATGGTTTTTGGACGGTATTGCGTAGCCTGGCTTCATGATCGAGGTCGGGGCTCTGCGGGCGTTGCGGTCGGTGGCCGCGCTGGGGACATTGGCGCGGGCGGCGGACGAGCTGGGATTCACCGCGTCCGCGGTGTCGCAGCAGATCAAACGGCTCGAACGCCAGATCGGCATGCCGGTGCTCGCTCCGGCGGGCCGCGGTGTGGTGCTGACTCCGGCGGGACAGGCCGTCGTCGACTCCTCGCTGGAGGTGTTCCAGGCACTCGAACGGTGCGCCGAGGCCGCTCAGTCGGTCGCGGAGGGCGCGCCGCGCGGTGTTCTTCGGGTGGCCGCGTTCTCGACCGGTATCCGCGGCCTGCTCGCCCCGGTCCATCCTCGCCTCCTGACGCGCTACCCCGAACTCCGCCTGCACATCACCGAGCAGGACCCCGACCAGGCTCTGCATTCGGTCGAGGCCGGGACGGCCGACCTCGCGCTCCTGCATGACGCCGACGGTCTGCCGGTCCCGCTGTCCCCCGCGCTGTCGCGGCGCCTGGTGCACACCGACCTCGGTGACGTCGTCATGGCCGGGACCCATCCGCTGGCGCGAGCCGAACCGCCGCTGGAGGGCGCGGACCTGGCCGGGCACGCGTGGGTGACCAGTCCACCGGGCACGGTCTGCCACCAATGGTTCCGGCGCGTGTTCGCCGGCCTTCCGGAAGAACCCGACGTGCGGCACCTGGTGGACGACTTCTCCACGCAGCTGTCGCTGGTCGCCTCGGGCGAGGTCGTCGCGTTGATCCCGCGGCTGGCGCGCCCGCCTTTGCCCGAAGGGCTCGTCGCCCGGCCGCTGCGGCGCCCGCCGACGCGCGAGGTGCACGCCGCGTGGCGCCGCAGTGCCGAGTCGAGCCCCGCGATCCGGGCGGTGCTGGCGGAACTCGGGGCGACGCGGTCAGCTGGGGAACATGCTGGTCACGTTGACGAACGTGCCGGTGATCCCCATGGCGTCGTCGGAAGCGAGGAACGCCAGCGTGGCGGCGACCTCGGCGAGGCGCGGTGAACGCTTGGTCATCCGGGCCTCGGTGAGGCCGTCGAGTACGTTCCGCACCATCTCGGGACTCGCCGGCAGCTGGTTGTTCACCGCGGAGAGCTTCTCGGGCGTGAGGGTCTCCGGGATGCCCGCGACCCAGACACCGAGCGCGCGGACACCGTGCGGTCCGATCTCGACGGCGAGATTGCGGATGAAGGTGTCCAGTGCCGCGTCGATCGAGCCCGTGGCGCCCATCATCGGGCTGCCCTGGGCGGATCCGCTGTCGAGGGCGAGGATGGCGCCGGAGCCCTGGGCGGCCATGTGCCGGGCGGCGGCCCGCGCGGTGATGAAGTTCGTCGTGATCCCGGCGGTGATCGGGCGGACGTAGTCCTCGACCGACATCTCCACGAGCGGGATGCCTTGGATGTCGCCACGCGGGACGAGGTTGAGCGAGATGTCGAGGCTGCCCGCCTCGGCGGCCACGGCCGCCGCGTGCTCGTCGACCGCGGTCTCGTCCATGGCGTCGACCACCGCGACCTCGGCCTGTCCCCCGCTCTGCTCGATCTCGCCCGCGAGTTTCGTCAGCGCCGGCCGGTGCCGTCCGGTGAGGAAGACGCGGGCCCCGCGGGCGGCGAACTCCTTGGCGACGCCGTTGCCGATCGCGCCGCCGGCGCCGTAGATGATCGCGTTCTTGTTCTGGAGGCTCATGGGTTTTCCTTCCGCTTGGTCGGGTTCGACCGTTGAGACGCGGAAGGGGTGTGAACGTCATCGGTCCTCAGGTGAGCGTCAGCGGCAGCCCGAACGCGGGGAACAGGTGCGGCTCGAAAGCGGTGATCTCGGCGACCTTCCCGTCTTCGATGCGCAGTACGTCGAGCACCTGTGCCCGGTAGACCCGGGTGCCCGGCCGCCGGACGTAGCCGGCCGCGGCGGGAAGCCCGTTGGCGACGGCCGGGAGGTGTTTCCACTCCCCGAAGTAGGTCGGCGAGGCGGGATCGAGGGACTTGGCGACGAAGTCGAGGAAGACGTCGCGGCCGGAGAACCACAGCGGATTCGGCGGCATCGTGACCAGCACGTCTTCCCTGAGCAGCTCGGCCATGACCCGGCTGTCCCCGTTGGCGGTGGCGGCGGCCATGTAGCGCCGCAGGATCGCCTGCTCCTCCTCGGTCGGCCGCACGGTCCGAGCCCAGTCGGCGCGGCGTTCCGGCAGGCGTTCGCGCAGGGTGGGGCGAGCGCGCTGAAGGGCGCTGTTGACCGACGCGACGCTGGTTTCCAGCAGGTCCGCGGTTTCGGCGGTCTTCCAGCCGAGGACGTCGTTGAGGATCACCACGGCCCGTTGTTTCGGCGGAAGGTGCTGGATGGCGGCCAGGAACACCAGCTCCAGCGTCTCCCTGGTCTCGGCGATCTCGTCGGGGTCGTCCGGGAACGGCTGCAGCCACGGCATGAACTGCGGTGGTTCGCCTTCCTGTTCGACACCGGGCAGCGGGTCGTAAGGACGCGGGACCCTTTCGTTGCGCCGCAGGAAGTCGAGGCAGGTGTTGGTGGCGATCCGGTAGAGCCAGGCACGGAAACTCGCCCGGCCCTCGAAGCCTTCACGGCCGCGCCACGCCCGCAGGAAGGTCTCCTGGACGAGGTCCTGCGCGTCGTCGTAGGACCCGACCATGCGATAGCAGTGCACGCGCAGCTCGCGCTCGTGCTGCTCGACCCTCTCCGCGAAGGCGACCTCGTCCAGGGATTCCGTAACGGGGTCCGGGGTGACGTTTTCCGGCCACGCCCGGAGGGCGAGCTGCGCGATACGCCGCAACCTGCCGACGTCCGAGTTGAGCGTGGTGAGGTCGGCGAAGAAGGTGTCCGGCGGCTGGGGTGCGAGCCGGTTCGCGACCCGGCCGACCTCGGCGATGAGGGTGTCCAGGTCGGGTACGGGGCTGCGCCGTGACCGGTAGGCCTGCTGGCGGCACGCGGCGGAACAGTAGACGGCGGCGCGCCCTCTCGTTCCCGCTCTCGGTGGCAGCGGGCCACCACAGTTCGCGCAGGCCTGACCGGTCACGGCTCACCATCCCCCGGAAACGTAACGCTGGATCGGGTTACGCATTATGCGGCCTGGTACCCCGGGATGTCCTCGACACGGTGGTAGACGTCGAGCCCGCGGGACAGCGCGATGGCGACGTCCTGGTCGGCGCCGGTGGATTCGCCCGGCAGCCGCAGGACGGCGTCGCAGTGATGCAGCAGCCGGTCGGCCGTCGGGTACATGACCTCTTTCGCGATCGGATCGGCGACGGTCTTCCCGCCCGCGCCGCGCAGCACCGGCAGGGCGACCCATTCGCCGATCATCGGCACGTGCCCGCTGCGGAAGATCGGCCAGGCGGCCTCTTCGAGCCGGGCGAGGTTGCGGGCGAGGAGTTCGGGGTCGTCGCCGGTGCCGGAGCGGAACGGTCCGGCGATGAGGATCATCAGAGGTTTGCTCATGCGCCGGAGCATAATGTGCAACAATCGGCAGGAACAAGGAGGAACGTGCACATGTTGGCTGCGCAGCGACGAGACCTGCTGATGGAACGACTCAAAACCGAAGGCCGGATCGTGGCCAAGGACCTCGCCGCCGAACTCGGCGTATCAGAGGACAGTATCCGCCGTGACCTGCGAGATCTCGCGGACGCCGGACTGTGTCAACGGGTCTACGGCGGAGCCTTGCCGGTCTCGCCCGCCACCGCGGACTACGCGACGCGCATGGCGGTCAGCATCGCGGGCAAGGAACGCATCGCGAAACGTGCAGCAGCGTTGATCCGGCTCGGCTCGACGGTCATCCTCGACGGCGGGACGACCGCGCTCGCGCTGGCGAAGGCGCTCCCCGTCGATCTCGAAGCGAAGATCGTCACGCACAGTCCCACGGTCGCGGCTGCGCTCGTCACCCATCCGAAGGTCGAGGTGTTCCTGATCGGCGGACGGCTCTTCAAACACTCCGCCGTCACCTGCGGAGCGGCCGCGGCGGAGGCCGCGATGGGGATCAACGCCGACCTGTTCTTCCTCGGCGTCACCGGGGTGCACCCCGAAACCGGGCTCACCACCGGGGACTCCGACGAGGCCGCGATGAAACGCACCCTCGCCAAACGGGCAGCCGACACCTACGTGCTGGCCAGTTCCGAGAAGATCGGCGCGGCCTCGCCGTTCACCGTGCTCCCCCTGTCCGACGTCGCGGGCGTGATCACCGACGCGGCGCCGGACGAGCCGACGGTGAAGGAACTGGGAAAACTCGGCGTGAGCGTGCTGGGCGTCAGCCCTTCTTGGCCAGCCCGCGAAGCTGCTCCCAGCGACGCTTGATCCCCCAGAACCCGACCAGGACGATCGCCTCGCGCACGACCGAGCCGCTCATCTTCGACTGACCGACCTCGCGTTCGGTGAAGGTGATCGGCACCTCGACGACCTCGAACCCGGCGAGCGCCGTGCGGAACGCCAGGTCGATCTGGAAGCAGTAGCCGCGCGAGGCGATCTCGTCGAGCGGGAGCTTCTCCAGCACCGTGCGGCGGTACGCGCGGAAGCCGGCGGTGATGTCCTTGATCTTCGTGCCGAGCGCGATCCTCGCGTAAAGGTTCGCCACCCACGACAGCGCCTTGCGCTGGAACGGCCAGTTCACCGTGCTTCCGCCGGGAACGTAGCGGGAACCGATGGACAGGTCCGCGTCCTCCAGTGCCGCCAGCACGCGGGGAAGATCCTCCGGCGCGTGCGAGCCGTCGGCGTCCATCTCGACGATGGTGGCGTAGTCACGGGAGAGCCCCCAGCGGAAACCCGCGACGTACGCGGCGCCGAGGCCGGCCTTCTCGGTCCGGTGCATGACGTGGATCCGCTCGTCGGCCTTCGCGAGTTCGTCGGCGACGTCACCGGTGCCGTCCGGGCTGCCGTCGTCGACGACGAGGGCGTGCACGTCCGGAAGTGCCTTGAGCAGACGTTCCAGGATGGGGCCGATGTTGTCCCGCTCGTTGTACGTCGGGACCACCACCAGCACCGGGTCGATTCCCTGGGCCCCCCGCGGCGCCTGCGCCATCCGCTTTTCCTCCGTGTTCCGGCGGGTCAGCCCGCCGCTTCCCTCGTTGCCTTGGCGGCGCTCGCGCGCCGGGTGCGGAAACGGAGCACGTACCCGCCGGTAACCCCGGCGATCGCCAGGGCCAGCAGTCCGTACTCCGTCGTCACACCGAGTAGATCCGACAGCGTAGTCTGCTGCCTCAGCGGTACGCGCCCCACCAGGGAGTCTGCGGTGAACAGGCTGGTGGAGGCCCTGATCGAACCGTCGGGAGCGACGATCGCGCTGACCCCGCTGGTGGCCGAAACGATCACCGCGCGCCCGTGCTCGACCGCCCGCAGCCGTGACATCGCCAGCTGCTGGTAGCTCATCTCCCCCGGCCCGTACCAGGCGTTGTTGGTCGGCACGACGAGCAGCTCCGCGCCGTCGGCGACCGACTCCCTGGCCGGGTAGTCGAACGCCGTCTCGTAACAGATGAAGACGCCGACCTTGGTGCCCGCGACCGACAGCGCGGCGTTGGCGCCGTCACCCGGTGTCATGTTCGCCACGCTGTCGACGAACGGCGTCACCAGCTTCGCGATCTCACGAGCCGGGACGTATTCACCGAACGGGACCAGCTGCTGTTTGGCGTAGCGCTGGCCGGGACCGGTGACCGGATCCCAGACCAGCGCGGAGTTCTGCGCGGTGCCGTCGGGCAGCCGGACCAGCGCGCCGATGATCGCCTGCGTGCCGTAGTCGCGGACCATCTGGTCGACGCCGGCGTCGCCGGTGCGCATGGCCATCGCGGTCTCGGGCCACACCAGCAGATCGACCTTGGTGTTGCTCGCCTTGAGCTTTTCGAGCAGCCGCGCGCTCTCGGTGAGGTGGTTGCTCCGCAGTTCGTCGCGGCGGCCTTCCAGCGCCAGGCCGATGTCCGGGGCATTGCCCTGCACCGTGGCGACGGTGAGTTCGCCGTCCTGGGCTTCGGTGCCGATCGTCGGCCACACCGCGAGCCCCGCCACCACGGGCACCAGCGTCACCGCCGCCGCGGCCACCAGGGAACGCCGCGGATCAGCACCCCGCAGCCGCAGGCACAGCGCCGCGAGCCCGAAACCGGTCGCCACGACGGCGAGGCCGACCAGCGGAGCGCCGCCGATCGAGGCCAGCGAGACGAAGGCGCCCTCGGGCTGGCTGAACGCGACGCGACCCCAGGGGAATCCGCCGAAGGGGAACCAGGTCCGCGGGGTCTCCAGCGCGATGATCACCAACGCGGCCCACAGCGGCCCGAGCGGCAGCCGCCACACCACGGTGGCGAACGCTCCACCGAAACCGAGATACACCGACAGTGCCATCGACAGCGCGAGCCACGGCCACGGACCGAAACCCGGGCCGAGGAAGTCCAGCAGCCACGTCAGCAGCGGCAGGAAGAACCCCATCCCGAACACGAACGCGTAGCCGAACGCGCCCCGGAACCTGCGTCCGTGCACCACCAGCGCGAAGCCGGTGAACGCCAGCGGTGCGAGCCACCACAGCGGACGCGGCGCGAAACTGAGGTACAGCGTGAAACCCGACGCCGCGGCGACGAGGAAACGCAGCAGCCAGGCGCGGGAGAACCGCTTCCGGGGCGCCGCTTCGGGGTCCGGATCGGTCACGGTCGAGGACACCCCTGAACCCTAGGCCGTGCGGGTGAACACATCGTGGATGACCTCTCCGTCGCGGACCGTGCGCAGGCAGCGGGGCAGCGTCGCCCCCTCGGCCAGGTTCGGCAGCGGGGGTACCCCCGCGCGCGGATCGGTCGACCAGCGTTGCACCCGCGAGTCCGGGGTCGCGACGACGAGATCCTCCGCGTCCCAGATCGCGTAGTGCGCGGGGGCGCCCGGGACCAGGCTGCCGGTGACCCCGTCGTTCACCCCGGCGGCGCGGTGCCCCGCGCGGGTGTGTGCGGTGAAGGACGCGCGAGCGGACAGCCCCGAGCCCGGCGTGCGGTGATAGGTCCCGGCGCGGACGGTGGCCCACGGGTCGACAGGCGTGACGGGAGCGTCGGAGCCGAAAGCGAGCAGGAGCCCTTCGGCGGCCATGGCGGCGAAGGGGTTGAGCTTTGGGGCCCGTTCGCCGCCTAGGCGATCGACGTACATGCCGTGCGTGCCGCCCCATTCCGCGTCGAACTGCGGCTGGACCGACGCGACCACACCCCAGCCGGCGAGCTCCTTGGCCTGGTCGGCGTCGATCATCTCGACGTGTTCGAGCCGGTGGTGCCGGGCGGCCAGCGCTCGACGGCCGACGGTGTTCTCCGCGAGCCGGAATCCTTCGACGACCTCGGCGACCGCGGCGTCGCCGATGACATGGAAACCGGCCTGGAGTCCGGCCTCGGTGCAGGCGGCGACGTGCTCGGCGATGGCGGCGGCGTCGAGATAGAGCGTTCCGGAGGTGCCGTGGGCGTCGGCGTAGGGCTCGTGCAGCGCGGCCGTGCGCGAGCCGAGCGCGCCGTCGACGAACAGGTCGCCCGCGACTCCCCTGGCGCCGAGCGCGCGAGCGGTGTCGATTCCGCCGCGTTCGCCCCAGTAGCCGACGACCTCCGGCAGCCCGGGCCCGGACGCGAGCGCGAGCAGGTCGGTGAGGTCTTCGGCGCCGGAGATGTCCGGGCCCGCGCATTCGTGGACGCTCACCACTCCGCGCGCGGCGGCTTCGGCGAGGAACGCGCGCTGGGCTTCGCGGCGCTGCTGGGGGGTGATCGCGTCGCGCATCGCGGCGCGCACGAGATGGTGGGCGTCGCGGGTCAGCGGTCCGTCGGCCGACCAGCCCGGCGCCTCGTGCACGCCGGCGGCCAGCGCGACGAGGGCACTGGAGACGAGCGCCGAGTGGACGTCGACCCGGCTCAGGTACACCGGGGCGCCGTTCGCGGCCTCGTCGATCTCGGCGCGGCTGGGCAGCCTGCCGTCGGTCCAGCGGGATTCGTCCCAGCCGTGGGCGACCAGCACCTGGCCGGGCCGGACGGCGTCGCGGACCGCGGCCAGGAGTTCGCCCGCGCCGCGGACGTCCGCGAGGTTCAGGCCGGTGAGGTGCAACCCGGTCGCGGTGGCGTGGACATGCGCGTCGACGAAGGCCGGGGCGACGAAGGCGCCGTCGAGGTCGACCGGTTCGGCGTCGGGATGCAGTGCCCGCGCCGGGCCGTCCTGCCCCACCCAGACGACGATGCCGTCGGTGATCGCCATGGCGGTGGCGTCGGGAGCCGAGGGGCTGTAGATGCGCCCGCCGAGCAGGAGCGTCGTTCGCGCGTTCGTCACCCTCCCGAGTTTGCAGCGTGCGGACGATCACCGCGTGGCCAGGGTCGGCGAATTTGCGAACCGCGTCACCGGCTCGACTCGAAGCGATAGATCACCATGGCCGTCCGGCCGGTCCGGTGGGCGGGATCGCTGCCATGGAACACGTTCGAGGACCGAGGGAGTATTCGCCGGACACACCGAGCGCGGCAGGAATATTTACGTCTTCCGGACGATGTGACAGGATATTTTCACGCGTTTCCGACGACGAGGAGTACAAGTGACTGCGATCCAGGAACCGACCTCGCCGGTGGCCGCCTACGATCAGCCCTACGACTACACCCGAGTCGAGCTGACCGAACCCGACTGGCGCCGCTTCCCCGGCTGGCACGACGTGACCGAGGCAGAGTGGCGCGACGCGCAGTGGCAGCGAGTGCACTGCATCCGTAACGCCAAGCAGCTGCGCGCCCTGATGGGCGATCAGCTCGAGGAGCGCTTCTACGAGGACATGCTCGCCGACCAGCGCGAGATGGCCACGATGTCGATGCTCCTGCCGCCGCAGATGATCAACACGATGGCGCCCAACGCGGGCACCGACCCGGCGAAGGTGACCGAAGCCTGGTACGCCGACCCGATCCGCCGCTACATGCTCCCGGTGCGCAGCGACCGGGACACCGAATGGCCGAGCCACCCGCACTCCGAGCGGGACTCGCTGCACGAGGCGGAGATGTGGGTCGTGGAGGGGCTGACCCACCGCTACCCCACCAAGGTCCTCGCCGAGATGATCTCCACCTGCCCCCAGTACTGCGGGCACTGCACCCGGATGGACCTGGTCGGCAACTCCACCGAACAGATCGAGAAACACAAGCTCTCGCTCAAACCGGTCGACCGCCAGGACGCGATGATCGAGTACCTGAAGAAGACCCCCGGCGTGCGTGACGTCGTGGTCTCCGGCGGCGACGTCGCGAACGTGCCGTGGCCGCAGCTGGAGTCGTTCCTGATGCGGCTGATGGACATCGACACCGTCCGTGACATCCGGCTCGCCACCAAGGCGCTCGCCGCCCTGCCGCAGCACTGGATCCAGCCGAAGGTCGTCGAAGGTCTCGAACGCGTCGCCGGCACCGCGCAGCGCCGCGGCGTCAACCTCGCGATCCACACCCACGTCAACCACGCCCAGTCGGTGACCCCGCTGGTCGCGGAAGCCGCCAGGACCGCGCTCGACGTCGGCGTCCGCGACGTGCGAAACCAGGGCGTGCTGATGAAGGGCGTGAACGCGACCCCGGCCGACCTGCTGGACCTGTGCTTCGCGCTGCAGGGCGAGGCGAACATCCTGCCGTACTACTTCTACATGTGCGACATGATCCCCAACGCCGAACACTGGCGGGTCTCCGTGCACGAGGCGCAGGAACTGCAGCACGCGATCATGGGATATTTGCCGGGCTACGCCACGCCGAGGATCGTCTGCGACGTGCCGTACGTCGGCAAACGCTGGGTGCACCAGCTCGCCGAATACGACCGCGAGCTCGGGATCTCCTACTGGACCAAGAACTACCGGACCGGGATCGAACACGAGGACCCGGAAGCCTTGCAGCGCCGCTACCCCTACTACGACCCGATCTCCACGCTGCCCGAAGCCGGCCAGCGCTGGTGGCGGGATCAGCCGAAGGCGTAAGCCGGATCGGCTTCCCAAGTCCGTGAAGGCCTCCTTGAGGGACCCAGAGTCCCTCAAGGAGGCCTTCACGGATCAACCTCAGCCGCGAACCACGCCACGTTCGCCTTACCGCACAACAAGAGCTTCGCACGCTCCGGCGATCCTCGACCGGAATCCGCGGAACCCAGCGAAGATCTTTCCGCGCGAGTGTCCTTTGTGGCCGGACAGGGCACCGTCTTGACGGACCCTGGATCGGGATCTACTCTTCATCCTTCAGACAGGCACAGACGAAGAGCCACTGTCAGCGGTCTTCGTCGTGTCTGTTTTTTTTGTGTCGGATCGCTGACAGCCAGCGCAGAAAGTTGGCGGTCCATGAGTTCATCGACGCTCAGCCCGACAGGCTCGATTTCGAACGTCTCCCAGGTAGCCGCGCTCGTCAACGGGCTGTCGAGGTTGCCGCGCAAGGCCAATCTGCTGTGGTATCTGGTACTGGGCGGGCTATTCCTGGACGCCTACTCCAACGCCGCGCTCGGCGCAGGCCTCTCCCCGATGATCAAGGAGCTCGGCCTCAGCTCAACCCAGGTCGGCGTGCTCACCGCGACCGCGCCCGCGGTGGCGATCCTGTTCAACCCGATCGGCGGCTGGCTGGCCGCCCGGATCGGCCGGGTCAAACCGCTGATCGCGGCCAAGGCGATCGCGGCCGTCGGGGCCGTGCTCACCGCGACGGCGGGCGGGTTCGGCGAGGTCTGGTTCGGACGCGGGCTCGTCGGCGTCGCCTACGGGATCGACTTCGCGGTGGCCATGGCCATGCTCGCGGAGTACACCCCCGCGAAACTGCGCGGACGGCTCAACCTCTGGCAGTCCGTCTGGTACGTCGCCACCACCGTGAACCTCGGACTGACGCTGGTGTTCTTCCAGCTCGACGCCGGGGTGGGGATCTGGCGATGGTCCGTCGGGTCGGCCGGTGTCTTCGCGATCGTCCTGCTGGTGCTGCAGCTGCTGTTCCTCGTGGAAAGCCCGTCGTGGCTCGCGGCCAAGGGCAGGCTCGCGGAAGCGGCGGTCAGCCTACGCCGGATCTACGGTTTCCAGGTGACACCGGGAACCTCGAGCGGGCCTGACCCGGCCCAGGAACGGAAGATCGGCTTCCGGCACGCGGGTGTGCTGTTCCGCAAGCCCTATCTGCCGCGGACCTTCCTGTCCACGGCGATCTCCCTGACCCAGTCGATGCAGTACTTCGCCGTCGGGTGGTACCTGCCGGTGATCAGCCTGGCGATCTTCGGGCAGGCCTTCCAAACCGCGACCCTGGGTTCGATGATCTTCAACGTCGCCGGGATCATCGGCGGTGCGCTCTCGGCGTACTTCGGCAGGAAGATCGGGCTCCGGACGAGTTCCGCCATCGGCTACGCCTTCGCGTTCGCCATCCTGCTGGTGATGGGGCTGGGCTTCGGGAAGCTGCCGATCGCCGTCGGGTTCCTGCTCCCGTTCCTGTTCATCTTCTTCCATTCGGCCGGACCGGGCGCGAACGGCAAATCCATCGCGGCGCTGTCCTACCGCAGCGACATCCGCACCCTCGGCACCGGCGTGACGGGGATGCTCGGCAGCTTCGGCAGTGTCGTCGGGCTCTACGTGTTCCCGCAGATCAAGGAATCGATGGGACTCGGCCCGACGATCGCCCTGCTCGCGGTCGTGCCGTTCCTCGGCCTGGTCTCCTGCCTGATCGTCCGCTGGGACCCCACGCGCAGCGGCGTCGATCCCGACGACGAGACCATCGACCTCAAGCTCGGGAGCGCCTGATGCGGCGCGGGATCCTGGCCGTCGACGAGGGTTCCACCGGCACCAGGGCGGCCGTCGTCGGCGAGGACGGACAGTGCGGGCCTTCCTTCTACACCGCCATCGACGTCAGCCATCCCCGCCCGGCCGAGGTCGAACAGGACGCCATCCAACTGCTGGAGCGGACCGTAGACGTCGCCCGCCAAGCGGTGAAATGGGCAGCCGAGAACGGTGTGGAGATCACTGGGATGTCGATCTGCACCCAGCGGGCGACGGCCGTGCTGTGGGACCGCGAGACCGGTCGCCCGCTGGCGCCCGCCGTGGTGTGGCAGGACAGCCGCTACGCCGCCGAGCTGGCGAAGCTCGCCCCGGAGTGGGACCGGTACCTGTGGGCCGAAACCGGGCGTCCGGTGGGCACCCGTGCCCCGTTCCTGTGGGCCGCCAGGAAACTCGGGGAGCTCGGCGTTCCGGCCGGGCGGGTGCTGTTCGGCTCGGTGGACACCTGGCTGGTGTGGCATCTCAGCGGTCGCGAGCGATACGCGATCTCGGCGACGAACGCCGTCGCGTTCGGCGGCTACCGGTTGCGCGAGCACTGCTGGGACGAGAAATGGCTGGAGGCACTGGGTTTTCCCGCCGAGTCGGCTCCGCCGCCACTGGACGACGACGGCGACTACGGCTGCACGGACCCGGATCTGCTCGGCATCCGCGTGCCGATCGCCGCGGTGATGGGCGACCAGCACGCGTCCCTGATCGCGCTCGGCGCGCTTTCGCCCGGCCAGGCCACCTGCGTCCACGGCACCGGCACGTTCGTCGGCGCGCTCGCCGGTGACGAGCCGCCCGAGGCGGTGGGCGGTCTCGACGGCGTGCTGTGCCTGGTCGCCTGGCGCAGCGGCGGCCACAGCCGGTTCAGCCTCGAGTCCTACACCTCGACCACCGGATCCGCCCTGCGATGGCTCATCGAAGACCTCGGCTTGTTCGCCTCGGCGGCCGAGATCAGCGCGCTGGCCGCGGCGCAGCCGAGTGGCAAGACGACGTGGTTCGTGCCGACGCTGGCCGGACTGCGCACCCCGGTGCAGCGGCCCGACGCCCGCGGGATGCTGGCCGGGCTGAGCCTGGCGACCACGCGGGAAGCTCTGGCCAGGGCGGTGATCGACGGGATCGCCCACGCGGTGAGCGACACCGCCGACGCCTTGCGCACCACCATGGACCGGCCGATGACCCATCTCCGGGCCGGCGGTGGGCTGGCGGCGAGCGACGCGTTGCTCCAGAGCCAGGCCGATTTCACCGGTCTCGCCATCGAACGGGTGGCGGATTCGGCCACCGCCAGCCTGCGCGGCGCCGCCTATCTCGCCGGCACCCGGCTCGGGCTGTGGCCGTCGCTGGCCGAGGCCGTCGCCCACCAGCCACCCGGGCGGATCTTCGAGCCCGCCATCGCCGAAACCGACCGGCTGAAGCTACGGGCGCGCTGGCAAGACGTGCTCGCCGTTTCGCTGTCGTGAAACCCAGTTCTGAGTTGAGAGGTTCCCCGAAAATGTTCACACTGCCGTCCCGGCGGCCGAATGCCGTCGCAGCGGGAGCGACCCCTTCGGCGCTGCTGCGACTGGACCGTCGCAGCGCGCTGACCGGACTCGACACCGGCGAGTTCGACCTTCTCGTCATCGGCGGCGGAATCACCGGCGCCTACTGCGCGCTGGACGCCGCCGCCCGCGGCCTGTCGGTCGCGCTGGTCGAACGCGACGACTTCGCGTCCGGGACCTCGTCCAAATCGTCCAAGATGGTGCACGGCGGCCTGCGCTACATCGAGCAGGGCAACCTGGATCTGGTCCGGCACTCCCTCCTGGAACGCCAGCGATTCCGCCGCAACGCACCACATCTGGTGCAGCGGCTGCCCTTCCTGTTCCCGATCCTGGCCAAGGACGGGGTGTTCGACGCCCGGATCGCCCGCGCCTTCGAGAGTCTGCTGTGGACATACGACCTCGCGGGCGGCTGGCGGATCGGCAAGCTGCACCAGCGGCTCACGGTCGACGAAGTACTGGCGCACGCCCCGACCCTGCGAGCCGACCACCTGCGCGGCGGCCTCATGTACTACGACAGCCGTGCCGACGACGCCCGGCTGACCCTCGCGATCGTGCGCACCGCGGCCCGGCTCGGCGCCGTCGTGGCCAACGGCGCCGAGGTGACCGGCCTCCGCACCACGGGCGGACGGGTGACCGGTGCGACGGTCGAGGCCGGCGGCGAACGGATCGACGTCCGGGCGCGGGTGGTCGTCAACGCGACCGGGGTGTGGGCCGACGACGTGGACGGCATGGCCTCCCCCGGGCACCGGCCACAGGTGCGCCCCGCGAAGGGCGTCCACATCGTGCTGCCGTGGTCGAAGATCCGCAACGACTGCACGGTGACGGTGCCCATCCCCGGCCGCGCGAGGCGGGCGACCTGCACCCGCTGGGGTGACGTCGTCGTGGTCGGCACCACGGACACCGATTACGACGGTCCGACCGACGACGTGCACTGCACCCGCGACGAGATGGAGTTCCTGCTCGAAGGCGCCACGATCGCCTTCGACACCAAACTCGGTCCCGAGGACGTGCTGGGCAGTTACGCGGGTCTGCGGCCGCTGGTCGGCGGCTCCGAAGGGACCACCCTCGACATGCGGCGCGATCACCACATCACCGTCGCCTCGGGCATGGTCACCGTGACCGGCGGCAAACTCACCACGAGCAGGCATATGGGCGAACTCGTCGTGGACGAGGCGCTCGGGCTGCTGGGGCGCAAGGCCCGCTGCCGCACCAAGAACCTGCCCCTGCTCGGCGGCGCCGGCTACGACGCCGAGGCCACCGCGGCGACCGGCGGGATCGCCGCGCACCTCGGCGGCCGCTACGGGACCGAAGCCCGTTTCGTGAGCGCGCTCGTCGACGAGGACCCGACGCTCGGCGAGCCGCTCGTGCCCGGCCAGCCGCACCTCAAGGCCGAGGTGGTGTTCGCGGCGAGGTCGGAGATGGCGCGCTCGGTCGACGACGTGCTGTCCCGGCGCACGCGGCTGCGGCTGTTCGCCAGGGACGCCTCCGCCGAGGCCGCGCCGCTCGTCGGCGAACTGCTCGGCGCCGAACTCGGCCTGCCACCGGAGACCGTGGCGTCGCAAGTGCGGGACTATCGGGCGGACGTCGCCCGGGAGAAGTCGATTCTGTTGGGAGACAACGCATGATCAGCAGTCAGACCATCGCCCACCCGTTCAACCGGGGGAAGTACGTGGTCGGGGCTCCGACGCCGCCCCGCTGGGGTGACCGGACGCCTCCGGGGCAGGGCCCGGCGTCGCTGCAGACGACCGTCGTCCCCGTGCCCACCGCGCTGACCGAGTCGCTGCGCGAGGTCGCGGACGCCGTGCACACCGAGCACGACGAGGTCGTGCTCCGCACCCGCGACTGGTGGGCCGGTTCGATGATCGGCGAGACCGCCGGGAACCCGGCGACGCCGGAAGCGGTGATCGCCGAGGTCAGCACGGTGGAGCAGGTGCAGGCCGTCGTCCGACTGTGCGGCGAGCACAAGGTGCCGCTGACGGTGTCCGCCGGCCGCAGCAACGTCACCGGCGCCGCCCTGCCGGTACGCGGCGGCGTGGTGCTCGACGTCTGCGGGCTGAACCGGATCCTGTCCTTCGACGCGAACTCCCAGATCGTCGACGTGCAGGCCGGGATGTTCGGCGACCTGTTCGAGACCGAACTGCAGAAGACGCACGGCGCCACCACCGGACACTGGCCGTCCGCGTTCGCACTGTCCACTGTGGGCGGCTGGGTGGCCTGCCGCGGGGCGGGCCAGCTCTCCACCCGCTACGGCAAGATCGAGGACATGGTCGTCGGCCTCGACGTCGTGCTCGCCGACGGCACGCTCGCCCGCTTCGGCGACTATCCGCGCGCCGCCACCGGCCCCGACCTGCGCCAGCTGTTCGTCGGTTCGGAGGGAACGCTCGGCGTGATCACCTCCGTGCGCCTGCGCACGCACCCGCTGCCCGGCTACGCCAAGGCCGTCGCCTACGGCTTCGAAACCTTCGCCGAAGGGCTGGAGGCGTGCCGGCTGATCATGCAGCGCGGAGCGACACCGGCCGCGATGCGGCTCTACGACAAGCTGGAGAGCGGGACCCATTTCGGCCTGCCGGACACCAACCTGCTGCTGATCGCCGACGAAGGCGACCCGGTGCTGGTCGACGCGATGCTCCGCGTCAGCTCCGAGGTCTGCGCCTCGACCGGGTCCGAATTGGACGGCCAGGCCATCTTCGAGCGGTGGCTGGACGAGCGGATGCTGGTCGGCAAGTCGGCGGACGGGTTCACGCCCGGCCCCGGTTTCGTCGCCGACACGCTCGAAATGGCAGGCGCGTGGTCGGCACTGCCCACGATCTACGACGAGGTCGTGGCCGCGATCGAGGCCGTTCCCGGCACCTTGGCCGCGTCCGCGCACCAATCCCACGCCTACACCGACGGCGCGTGCCTGTACTTCTCGCTCCGCGGCGACGTGGAACCGGAGAAGCGTCGGCACTGGTACCGCTCGGCATGGGACGCGGCCAACGCCGTGCTGGTGCGCCACGGAGCCGCCCTGAGCCACCACCACGGTTCCGGTCTGCTGCGGGGGCCGTATCTCGCGGACACGCTCGGCTCCGGGTTCGGCACGTTCGTCGCCGTGAAGCGGGCGCTCGATCCGCAGGGCCTGCTCAACCCCGGCAAGCTCGGGCTGCCCAGTGACCTCGGGCCGAATCCCCTTGACTCCGCGAGCTGATCGACCACTGTGGACCGTATGAACGAGAGGATCACGGCGGCGTTCGCGGACGTCCCGGTCTGCGCGTCGGTGGTCGGCACCGCCAAGGTGGCCGACTTCGCGAACGCGGCGTCCCGCGTCGGCATCCTGGCCGCGGTCCCGGTCGGGCAGCTGGCCAAGATCGTCCCGGTGCTGACCGGGCTGGAGAAGATCCTGTTCGTGAACATCGACTCCTGTCCCGGGCTGGCCACCGATCGCGGCGGCGTGGACTTCCTCCAGGAGATCGGGGCGACCGGGGTGGTCAGCACCCGGGTCGCCCCGATCGAACGGGCACGCGCGTTGTCGATGCTGACCATGCACAAGGTGTTCGTCACCGACCGGTCGAACCTCAACCGCAGCCTGGAAGCGGTGAAACGCAGCCGCCCGGACCTGGTGGAGCTGATGCCCGCGCCGATCATCCCGTGGATGTCGGCCCAGGCCCGCGAGGTCATGTCGCCGTTCGTGGCGGCCGGTTTCGTCACCGACCGGGCCGGGGTGGCCCATTCACTCGCGATGGGCGCACTGGGCGCCGCGTCGTCCGATTCGGGGCTGTGGTCGCTGACCCGGTCCCTGCTGAGCGCAGGAGAGAAATGAGCTTCGTCGTGGTGGCGAGGTACGTGACCGCGTACCGGGACCGCGTCCTCGAACTGCTGGAGCCGATGGCCGACGCCTCACGGCGCGAACCCGCCTGCCTCCGGTACACCGTCCACACCGGAACCGAGGACGGGGTGGTGGTGATCGTCGAGGAATACGAGTCCGAACAGGACTTCACCGACCACTGCGCGTCGGAACACTTCCGGCGCATCGTGCTCGGCGAGGTGGTGCCGCTGCTGTCCGAGCGGCAGGTCACCACCTGCGTCCCGGCCGGGAGCGAGCGGTGACGCGGGTGCGGGGCGCGGTGCTCCGCGAAGTCGGCCGTCCGCTGGAGATCGAGAACCTGACGCTGGACCCGCCGGGGCCCGGTGAACTGCTCGTCCGGGTGCGGGCGGCCGGGCTGTGCCACTCGGATCTGTCGGTGATCGACGGCAGCAGGCCCCGGCCGCTGCCGATGGTCCTTGGGCACGAGGCGGCGGGCGAGGTCGTGGAGCCGGGACCGGGCACCGGCTTCACGGCGGGGCAGCATGTGGTGTTGTCCTTCGTGCCCTCCTGCGGGGACTGCCGCCCGTGCCTCACCGGCCGCCCCGCCCTGTGCGCGCCGGCGGCCGACGCCAACCGGAACGGCACCCTGCTCGGTGGCGGCACCCGCTGGTCCGCGTCCGGCGGACGGCCAGGGCATCACCTGGGCGTGTCCGCCTTCGCCGAGCACATCGTGGTCTCGGAACGTTCGGTGGTCGCCGTCGACGAGACGCTCCCGTTCGACGTCGCCGCCCTGTTCGGCTGCGCCGTGCTCACCGGCGCCGGTGCCGTCTTCAACGCGACCGACGTGCGTCCGGGCGACAGCGTCGTCGTGTTCGGACTCGGCGGTGTCGGACTGGCGGCGCTGCTCGCCGCCAAAGCCGCCGGCGCGACCACGCTGCTGGCCGTCGACGTCGTCGCGGAGAAACGTGAGCTGGCGCTCTCCCTCGGCGCCACGCACGCGCTCGACGGCGACGTCGAGGCGATCAAGGACCTCACCGGTGGCGGCGCCGACCACGCGATCGACACCACCGGCGTGGTGGCCGCCCTGCAGCAGGCGTACCGGGCGACGCGACCGGGCGGCACCACCGTCACCGTCGGGCTGCCCGACCCCGCCGCCGAAGTCGCGCTGCCCGCGCAAAGCCTGGTGGCGGAGGAGAAAACGCTCCGTGGCAGCTACCTCGGCTCCTGTGTCCCCCGGCGCGACATCCCTCGGTTCATCGCCCTGTACCGGTCCGGGCTGCTGCCCGTGGAGGCGTTGCTGACGCATCGGATCGGGCTGGAGGAGATCAACACGGGATTCGACCGGCTGCGTCGCGGGGCCGCGGTCCGGCAGGTGGTCACCTTCTCTTGAGGGTGAGTGACCCAGTTCGGCGTTGCGAAAGTGGCTTTCGCAATACGCCCTGCGCCGATGTCGGCGAGTGGGGTATGAGCGGCCCTCGACGATGTGGGAATCGGGACACTCAACGTCCCGATTCCCACATCGTCACCGCCAGGCACGCCAAACCTCGCGCCGGCCAGGCGATTCGAGCGTGGAGGATTCAGGACACTCGACGTCCCAAATCCTCCACAGCGGGCAAGCCTCCTTCTCACCGACCGGATCGCGCCGACCTCAGGGTGCGCACGCGTTCGGGTTGTCGAAATGGCCCGGCGTGGTCGGGAACGCCGGTCCCGTGCCGTGGTCCTTCATATCCGGCTGGTACACCAGCGCCAGCTCGTCGTACGCCGACGTGCCCTCCGTGGTCACGTCCCCGGCCACCTGACCGGCACCCAGCGAGTACGCCCACCGCTGCAGGAACTCCTGATGCGTCGGACTGTGCTGCCGGACGTCGTTGTAGCCGCCGTAGGCCGCGTTGCAGTGCGTGTAGAGGTTGTACGCACCGCCCCAGTCGAGCAACCGGTCACCGAGGTTCGGCCCGTTGTCGGCCACGTCGGCCTGCAGCACGTCGCGGTCCCAGCCACCGTAGATCCAGTCGATGCCCTGGTGATGCTGGTTGTCCGCGACATCGGCGTTGTCGAGGTTCGTCATCTCGAACCACGAGCACGGGTCGACGGTGACCGCGTTCTTGCCGTTGCCGAACGTCTGCGGCCACGGGTTCGCGGTGCAGGTCGCCTGCCCCGGTGTGCCGTAGGTGCCACGCGGGCGCCAGTCGAGGATGTCCGAACCCAGCGCGCCGGTGTCCGGGTCGACCGACGGTCCGGACGTCGCGCCCTTGCCGCCGTTGAGGTGGTCGACGAGCGAGTCGTTGACACCCCGGTCGTTCGGGTTGGCCGGGTCGGTGCCGCCCTTGCCGCCCCACAGCACGTCCGCGCCGTCGTCGCCGAAGACGATGTCACCACCCGAATCCCCGTTGGCCAGGTCGTCGCCGAAGCCGCCGTGGATCGAGTCGTGGTCGTCGCCGCCGCGGATACGGTCGTCGCCGCCTTCGAGGTCGCCGCGGTGCGGCATCGCCGGGGCGTTGCCGGGTGCGGCGAAGGTGTCGCCGTTGACGTCGTGCTGCAGATCGACCTGCCGCGTGACCGAGCCTGCCAGGAAGCCCTCGTAGTGGATCGCGGGCACCTGGGGGTTGTCGATCACGAAGTGGTTCGACCCGTTCTGGAACACGTCCACGACACCGCCGCGGTCACCGACCATGGCGTCTTCGCCACCGGTGCCCCACATCCGGTCCCCGCCCAGCTCGCCGTACATGTCGTCGGCGCCGTCACCCGGAGCCGTCGTCGTGCCGGTGTCGCCGTACATCAGGTCGTCGCCGTCCTGGCCGTACTGGGTGTCCTCCCCCGCGTCGCCCCACAGGTTGTCGCCGCCGGAGGCCCCTAGTGCCTCGCAGGTCGCCTGCGTGGTGGTGCAGAAGCGGGTCGGTGCGCCGTTGACGCCGTGGCGGACGAACGCCGCGCCTTGCGGGAGGTTCTGCGGGTCGTAACGCTTCGCGTAGATCCGGTTCGTCAGCGGCAGCGAGACCTTCGACAGGTCGTCGCCGAGCGCCACCGGTTTGCCGGTCTGGTCCACGATGTCCCGCACCGCGGTGCCGTTGTCGCCGAGGATGAAGTCGGCGGCGCCGTCACCGTGCACGTCGTCGGCCGTGTCGCGGAAGACCTCCAGCGAGCTGCCGCCGATCAGGTCGTCCTGGCCGTTCGGCGCGGAGACGTCGCCGAGGTCGTCCGACGCCGCGCCCGGCCACGCCGGCTCCGGTGGGCTGATCGCGATCCCGGCCTCCGCGAGGGTGCGGTCGCCGAACATCGTGTCGTGCCCGCCGTTGCCCTCGGCGTAGTCGTCGTTCGCGCCACCGGAGATCTGGTCGTCGCCGTCCTGGCCGAACATCACGTCGACGCCGCCACCACCGGAGAGCTGATCCCCGCCCGCCACGGACCGTGCCGGCGCGCCGAGGAATCCGTTGCTCCACGAGAGATCCAGCAGCCGCAGCGAGCGCTGCGTCTCGAACGTCCCGTTGCTGCCCACTCGCAGCAGGTACGGCGACGGCGGTGCGATCCGGTCGGTGATCGCGTTGTCGCCGAGCACCACGTCGTCGCCCGTGCCACCGAAGACCACGTCCGCGGTGTCCGGCTGGCCCTGGGTGGTCAGCGCGGTGTCGTCACCGTGGATCGTCGAGCTGCCGCCGACGAGGTCGTCGTCGCCGTTGTTCCCTTCGAGCCAATCCCGGCCTGGGCCGCCTTCGGCGTGGTCGCCGTCGTTGCCGCCCTTGATCCGGTCGTTGCCGGACTGGCCGAGGATCGCGTCGCACCCGTTGTCCCCGGTGATGTCGTCGCCGCCGGAGGTGTTCGGCACCGGCGTGTCACCGAGGTCGTACAGCTGGATGCTGCGCTGCGTCATCGGAAGCGCGCCCGGCAGATCCGTGTCGAAGCGGCCTTGGGTGATCGGGCTCTTCGGAATACCCGCGTCCCTGGTCACGAGCGCATTGTCGCCGGTGATCACGTCCGCGTCCTCGCCGCCGGAGATGGTGTCCCCGGTGTCGAGCTGGCCGACGGTGCCCTGGCCACTGCCCATCTCCACGGCGGAGGAACCGCCGACGAGATCGTCCTGTCCGGAGTCGCCGAACAGCTTGTCGGCGTCCTGGCCGCCTTCCACGTAGTCGTCCCCGGCGTCGCCGTGCACGGTGTCCATTCCGGACTGCGCGTAGACGATGTCCGTGGCGGTACCGCCGGAAATGGTGTCACCGCCGGAGTTCGCCGGATTCGGGGCGTGGCCGAGGTCGAACAGCACCACATGCCTGCCCGCCGACAGCCCGCGTCCCCGGGTGACCGGGTCGCCGGAGTCCGCGCCACCCGTACCGGTGATCGTGGCGTTGTCACCGGTGATCACGTCGTCGGCGTCGCCGCCGGAGATCGTGTCACCCGCGTCGGGATAGCCCGCCGCGTTCTTCGCCGCCGGGTCACCGGGCGTCTGGTGGCTGCCGCCGATGATGTCGTCGGCCTCGGTCTCGCCGTTCAGCGTGTCCGAACCGGGGTTGCCTTCGATACGGTCCGGATCCTTCCCGCCGGAGACGGTGTCGTTCTCCAACCCGCCGTACAGCGCGTCGGTGTCGAGGCCGCCGCCGATGGTGTCGTCGCCGCCCAGCGCGGCATCCGCGCTACTGGCCAGGTCGAACACCGGCCCACCTGCCGCCGCCGGATCGCCGTTGTCACCGATGATCGTGTCGGTGCCGCCGTCGCCGAACAGCTTGTCGCCGTCGTCCGGCTGACCCGCCGCCCGCGTGCCGCCGACGATCACGTCACCGGCCAGGCCACCGGAGATCCAGTCCTTGCCGTTGTTCCCTTCGATGGTGTCGGGGTCGTCGCCACCGAACATCGTGTCGACGCCGTCGTTGCCGTACAGGGTGTCGGTACCGGTGTCGCCGTAGACGGCGTCGTCGTCCGAGCCGCCCCAGACCTGGTCCGCGTCGCGGCCGCCGTGCAGGACGTCCTTGCCCTTCTCACCGCACACCAGATCTTCGTTCGCCTCGGCGTCGACATTGTCGTCACCGCCACCGGCCCGCACGTTCTCCACACCGGCGCCGCCGATGACGCGGTCGTTGCCGTCGAGCGCGTCGTTCACCGTCTCGTCGACCGGGGTCGACGGAAGTGGCGAACCGGCCTTGCACGGTGTCGTCTGCTTGTCGCCGTACACGTCCGCGCCGCCGTCGCCGCCGATGATGTGGTCGCGGCCGAGTCCGCCGACCAGCGTCTTGTGCGACGGGCTCACACCCTGCGGGAGCGGCGTGTGCGTGACGAAGTAGAGCGGCCCGTAGTCGTCGGTCTTCGCCGGGTCCGGGAAGTCCAAAGTGGACGGTTCGGCGATCACGTAGTCGTCGTCCGGCCCGCCGTAGAGGGTGTCCGCCCCGAACCCGCCGAACAGGATGTCGTTGCCGCCACCACCGCGGAAGTCGTCCTTCTGCGTCTTCGTCGAGTGGCCGGTCACCCGGTCCTGTCCCTTGCCGCCGAACACCTTGTCGTCACCGGAGCCGGTGTCGACGGTGTTGATCGGCCCACCCGCCGGGCCGCCCGTGGTGTTCGCGTCGTCCGAGCCGTAGCCGTCGATACCGGGGTCGAGCTTGCCCGCGGTGTAGATCTCGTCCGGCCCGGTCCCGCCGGCGAAGCGGTCGCTGCCGTCACCGCCGACGAGGATCGCGCCCGGTGAGACGAAGAGCGACTGCGGAAGCGTCGGCACGTCCTTCAGCGGATCGTCGGCCGTCACACCGAGGGTGTCGTCACCGCCGTTGCCGAACGCGGTCGACTTCGCGAGCCCGACCTTGATCGTGTCGTTGCCGTCGCCGCTCCCGGTCCCGCCAGCCGGATCGGGCAGGATCGCCCAGTTCGGCACGGAGACCGTCGGACCGCCGGTGCCGTCCGCGAGCGGGTCGCCGCCGTCCCGGCCGTCGTTCTTCAGCTCCTTCAAGCCGATCGAGGTCACCGGAGGCGCGCCGAGGCTCGAGTCGCCCGCGACGACGTCCAGGCCGTTGCCGACGGTGATGCTGTCGACGCCGGGACCGCCCGCGACACGCGCTTTCGCCTCGTTTCGGACATAGCTCTTCCGGTCCGCGGCGAGCACGGTGCGGTCGCCGGTGACGATGGTGTCGTCACCCTTGCCGCCATCGACCCACGAGTTGCCGATACCGGTCTTGATCTGGTCGTTCTTGTCGCCGCCGAACACGATCGCGTCGCGGTCGAACTGCGCGGTCGGCGGCGGTGGGCCGTCCTTCGCGGTGTCCTGTTTGGCGTCCCCGATGAACGTCACGCTCATCGGCTTGCCGTAACCGCGGCCGTCCACGACCACCCGCTCGATGCTCGCGTTCCGGAACTCGCGCCGGATCCCGAGCATGTCCACGGCCACACCGGTGAACGTGGGGTTCGCCGGGTTCGCGTAGTCGTGCAGTGACGTGATCTTGACGGTGTCCTTCTCCTGCTTGTCCGACTCGTACGGGTCGCCCGCGCCGCCACCGCGCTGGGCGGTGTGGCCGAGCGCGGCCGCGTACACCACGAGCGTCTTGCCGTCACCGCTGAGCCCGCCGAGTTTCGGTGGTGGTGGCGTGCAGTTCGGTGTCGCGGTGAAGTCGAGCAGCGTGACGTCGACGATCGTGAAGCTGAACGACACCGAGAACGGGCCGAAGCCGACCGTCACATACAGCTTGAGGAAGACATAGAGCCGCCCCGACACGGTGAACAGGCATATCGGGTTGTTCAGCGCCGTTTGCAGGAACTCCGTGATCCGGAACTTCCCGTCGTGGTTGGGATCGTTCCACAGGAACGAGACCGTGAGCCCGACCCCGCCTTCGATGCCGACGGTGATGATCACCGCCGTGACGGCCGCCCCGGCGGCGAGTTCGCCCGTGAACGACACCACCGGGATCGGCTTCCCGTTTTCGGTGGTGTAGAAGAACAGGCTCTGCAGGAACGCCTGCCCCACGGTCGCGAGGTCGAGTTCGCCGGCACGGGCGGCTTCGAACGCCTTACGGATACCGAAGGTGTCGAAGCCCGCGACGATCCGCAGCGTCACCGACGCCGAACCGTGCAAGGTGATCACCACCGGCGGTGGCGCGTACACCGGCCCGAACTGCTGCCGCCAGTCGAAGCCGAGGCGCAGCGGACCGGAGTCGAATTTGACCAGGTCCACGTCGCCGCCGAGCAACACGTTGAACAGCGAAGCGGGCTTCTCGAACACCGGGAAGCTGAACCCCGCCGCCGACGCCTTGGTGGTCATCGGGTTGGCCGACTCCGGATCGGCGTTCTGGTTCTTGCCGTTGATCGCGCCGAGGATCGGGGTGAAGGCGGTGCCGCCACCGGCGTCCTTCTTCGCGCTGATCAGGCTCTCGGTGTTGTCCGGCGTCACCGTGGTGTCGAGCGCCTTCTGGCCACCGAGTTCGAACGACCCGAGCGGGATGAGACAGGTGGTGGTGCAACTCGGGAAGTGGTTGATGAAGTTCACGACCCCGGCGATGGTGTCGACGAACTTCAGGTCCGGGCCGCCGGCGATCGTGCTGAACGCCTTGCCGATCGACACCATCGTGACGTCACCGCCGCCCGCCAGATGCGACAGATCCGAAAGCACCGGGATCGGCGCGTACAGCGTCTTGATCACCGGATCGAGCGGACCGGTCACCTGCTTGATCTTGTTCACGATCGGGCCGAGGATCTTGCCGAAGATCTCGCCGCTGTCGATGGCCACCTTGTCGAAGGCCAGCGTCAGCGGGGAGTTGCCGCTGTCGGCGCTGTTGGTCCCCGGTTTGGCGTTGTTCCACGCCCAGTGCAACCGGAAGTTCGCCTGGATACCGGGGAACCCGGCGTCCTCACCCGGCCGCGCCTTCAGCAGCCAGTTGATGTCGGCGCTCGCGTGCAGCTTGACGTCGGCCAGCCGGTCCAGCCCGGCGTTCTGCAGATCGGTCAGATGCAGCCTGCCGTTGGTCGGGTCGTCCGGCGCGATCAGATCGATCTTGAACGCACCGCCGAACAACGGCAGGACACCCGCGTCGTTCGCCGGGGCGGCCGCGTGGTTGCAGTCGTCCGCGCTCTTCTGCTTCGTGCAGTTCTCCGCGGTGATGTTGATGAACGCGAGCTGCGCGTTGATCTTGTTCGGCAGCGTGACGTTCAGCCCGACCGCGAACTCCGGTTGCGCGGAGTCCTTGGTGTCGACGAAGAATCCCTCGCTGCGGCTGATGCCCATGGCCAGATGCAGCCGCCAGCCGAGCTGGACCTCCGGGCCGGCGCCGCCGTCGGCCTTCAACGAGAACCCGGGGATGCCCAGGTCCAGCGGCACGGTCTTCTTGAGGCATTCGTGACCGGACGGCAGCCCGGCACAGTTCAGCAGGTCACCGCTGAAATCACCTTGGCTGACGTTCAGGCTGATCGTGACCGCGTCGAGGTCGTTGTACGAGCAGTCGTGCGGCCGCGGGTTCTCGGCCGGGTTCTCCGGCGCCCCGCCGATCGACGCGGCCCCGACGTCGGTGAACTTGGCGTCGGTGACGTCCGCGATGAGTTTGAAGGCGCCGCCTTCTTCACGGAACACCTGGTAGCCGGCCGCGTTGGTGACCGGTTCCCAGGTGATGTCGAGCGAGTCCGTTGTGGACAGCGCGGCCGGGCCGGTGGTGATCTGGCCGGGATCACTAGCCTTGGCCTGCTTCTTCGCGCCGTCGATCGTCACATACGACGCGACGACGTAGCGGTAGGTCTTGTCCGCCGCCGTCGCGCCTTCGTGCAGCTTGACCGTCGGAGCGCCGACGGTGCCCAGCGGCGTCTTGCACACGGTGTCCACGGTGACCGTGTCCGGGTTCAGGCCCGCGGCGGCGAGCTTCCCGCCGAGCTGGTCGTTGACCCAGCCGCGCACCGCGGCCATGTCGTCGAAGTGGCCGTTCGCCGGCAGCTGGTCCAGCGCGTTGTGGATCGCGGTGCGCAGTTTCCCGATGAAGTCCGCGCCCTGCTGGAGATCGTCACCGAGCAGCGGCAGCTTGCCGCCGAAGCTGGCGGTGTTGAGCGCCTGCTCCACCAGGTTGAGGTAGCTGTCGAGGCCGTCGAGCCTGCCGAAGTCGATCAGCTTGGCCGCGAGCGCGTCCGCCAGCAGCGCCGGATCCGGCGTCTCCAGCCGCGGATGCCCGTCGATCGCCGCGCCGCCGAGGTTGAAATAGTCGTCGACAGCGGTCGACTTGGGCAGCCGCAAGGCGAAGTTGTTCGACTTCGTGTCGTCGGTGATCACCTTGCTGTACGTCGCGCCGCCGTCTTCGCTGATGTACAACGGCAACTTGGCGCACAGGGCGAGCGGCGTGCTGCCATCGAGCCCGCAATTGACCGCGGTGCTCCCGGCGTTGATCGTCGGGCCGACCGCGCCGAGGAAGTCGGTGAAGCTGACCGGTGCGCCGGTGCCGCCGCCCTTGGCCAGGTCGATCGAGTAGGACGCCTTCGCGGTCGCCTTGTCCGCCGACTTGGGGTCGCCGAGCGACACGCTCAGCGGGCCCAAGGTGGTCGCGATGGTGGCGTTCTCCACGGTGGCGTCGAGTTTCACGCCGATCTTCGAATCGTCGAGCACACGCAGCGCGTTCGCGTCGGCCGGGCCCGCACCCGGCTGCAGCGGGACGACCAGGCCCATCTTGACCTGACCGCCGACGCCGAGGGAGACCGAGCCGTCGCCCTGTACCCCGGCGACCCGCTGGCCGCCGGACGGCAGGCTGAAGTCGAACTGCACCGGCGTGCTGGTGTGGTACACGCGTTTCCAGTCGAGCCGGATGATCAGCGACGGCGTCCCGCCGGGTTCGGCGTATTCGAATGTGACCGGAACGCTGTCCTTGAAGCGTGTGTTGATGGTCTGGACGAGGCGCTGCAGGTTGTCGGACGGCGCCGCCTCCAGCATCGAGATCACATCGTCCAATTCGGACCTGACCACATAGGACGTGGCCGGTGACGGCTGGCTGGCCCACGGACCGGCCAGGACCAGCGTGTCCGGCGTGACACTGCCGACGATGCCCACCTGGGTACCGGCGACGACAGTGCGGCCGACGAGCGAGGGCGGGAACGCGTTGCCCTTCTCGACGGTGCGTGCGGTGTCCTTCACGGAATTCGGGCCGTAGCTCACGGTCGGGCCGGAGCCGGATTGGTCGGCCTTCAACAGATCCTTCAGCGAACGGCCGACCAGGGGGATCTTCGTGCCGAACACCGCGGCGCCCGACGGCGAGGCGTCACTGATCGACGCGTTCAGGGTCTGCAACGTCTTGAGGAGGATCGAGAAGAGCGCCTTCGGGTTGGCCGGGTCGAAGTCGAAATTCACCAGCTCGGACAGGTCACTCGTGCTGAACTGCGGCCCGTCGGGACCGGTCAGCTTGGTGAGGTCGTTCCAGGTGAATCCCGCGTGCGCGGTGGCACCCTTCAGGAAGTCACCCGTACCCGGCGCGCTCGCGTCGACGCCACCGGCACCGCGGACCCGCACCTGGAAGTCGAGCAGCGATCCCGGGTCGTGCAGCAACTTGTCCACGACCGCGCCGAAGGTCAGGTCACCGAGGTCCTTGAACTTCACCTGCGCCATATGGTCGTCCGCGCCCGGTGTCCCGGCACAGTCGGCGCCCGCGTTCGGGTGGCAGACGTGCGCCGCGCCCTTGAGCTGCACCTGGAGGAAGCCGGCGTTGGCGAACAGGTCGATACCCGCGTCCATCGGGAAATCGGCGGTGAACAGCGACGGAGCGCCGGAAGTGCGCAGCAGCACCCGGTCCGGCCCGGTCGGCGTCGCGCCGACCAGCGTCGTGCTGCCGTCCGGGTTCTTCTGCTCGATCGGCGGGTTGTGCACGGTCGGGTTTTGCAGGTCGAGCACGAGGGTGACCGCGGCGTCGTAACTGGGCTTGACCTTCGCGGTGGCGTTGACGGCGTTGGCCTCGCCGACACCGCGACCACCGGTCTTCAGGTCGTTGCCGAGCTGGACGACGCCGACATCGCCCTGCATCCCGGAGATCGTGTACGGCGAGTTGGCGGCCGGGATCACCGGCGTCCAGCCCGGCGCCTGGAGGAAGAGCGTGTTGCCGTCGTTGTTCTCGACGGTCGCGCCCGCCGCACCGGCGACGACGCGCCGTCCCGCGAACTCGCCCGTCTTCCAGGTCTGGTTCTCGTCCTTGAGGGTGGTCTGCGTGTAGCTGGTCTTCGCCGGGGTGCCCGCCGGCCCGGACGCCGCCGCGGCGGCCGCGTTGAGATCCACGGCGGTCGCCGGGGCCTTGCGGGACAACGTGATCTTGAAGTCGAGTTTGGTCGAACCCGGCGGGAAGTGGACGTCGGAGATACCGATCTTGGCGCCGCCGGGCAGGTTCGCCGCGGTGTTCAGCTTGTCGAGCATCTGCTGCAGCGACACGAACAGCGGCTCACCCGCCTGTGTCGGGTCCGCCGCGGACTTCGTGTTGTCCTGCAAGAACTTCTTGATCGACTCGTTGAGCTGGATCGCGTCGGCGAGGGTGCCCTTGAGGAACGGCAGGTCGAGGTTGCCGATCGGGTTCGCCGCGTCGCCCCATTTCGCGCGCTGGATCGAAGTCAGCGTCGTCGCCAGCTGCGCGAGGCCGGTGGCCAGGTCACGCGGGGTCATGTTCAGGAACGGGCCGACGGTGCCGATGCCTTCCGGCGTGATCTGCGGAGATCCGGTGGCGATGTCCGGCCAGCTGAGGCCGATCTTGGCGTCCACCGAGGGAAGCTCCAGCGAGAAGGAGGCGGCAGGCGCGGCCGCCAGGTGCAGCGAGCCGTTCAGCGACCCCGCCGGGCTGGCGAAGCCGAAGCTGACCAGACCGGCCAGCGAACCGTTCTGGGCCAGCTCGCCCGCGGTGCCGTCGTTGTTGACGAACGCCAGCCGCCCGTCGTTGTCCGGGTCGTTGATCGTGGCGGCGAAATGCGCCTTCAGGTCAAGCGAGGTGTCGGTCTCGACGAGCTTCACCCCGAGGACGCCGATCGCGGCGTTGACGGCCTTGATCGCGTTCGCGTCGGGGAAACCGGCCGAAGCGTCGACCGTGAACGCCGGCGTCGTTCCGTCGTTGAGGATGTAGGCCTTGTCGTGTGCCTTGTCCCAGATCACGGTCAGCTTCACCGTGGTGCCGACGGTGAGCCGCACGCCGCCGGTGGAGGAGAACGCCGACTGCGGGGCGTTGCCGCCTTCTCCGATCGGGACCGGGATGTTCAGCGCCTGGTTCTGCAGCACGCGGGAGACGGTCAGGGTGAGATCGAGTCGCTTGTCCTCGCCGACGGTGCTCAGCGTGGTCTTGAGCGTCCCGGTCCGGTCGGCCGACAACGTGATCGGCTGGTCGATGTCCAGATCGGCGTCGTCGACCGCGGCGGAGAGCTTCTTGGTGCCGGTGTTGAACGCCTCCTGTGCCAGGGTGTCGAACCCGAGCGCGGCGCCGGGGCTGGTCTGCACGGCGGGCAGCGCCTTCGCCAGTTGCCCGATCGTGCCGAGGCCCTTGCTCCAGGTGGCGAAGCTGTTCGCGGGCCCGGCCAACGCGTCGACCAGCGTGCCGACCCCGGGGCTCGCCGCCCGTGCCGGGGGCGGGGTGACCACCACGCCCATCCCGATCGAGACGGCGAACGCCGTCGCCAACGCGAGCCACCTGGAGCCGGCACGTGAGCCCATCGGGCACCTCCCCGTTCACGGGCGCGCGACGACGCGCCGTTCACTCGGAGAAGGCTGACCAAAGGTGAAATCCACGTGAAGAGGGTGGTCCGCTCAGCGGACTGGTGACTTCCCGGCCGTCAGTGCGCGGATTCGGTCAGCTCGTGACCGGCTTCCAGCGCGGCGGCGTCGACGAGCCGCCGCATCACCGCGAGATCGCTCGCCGGGACGGTCAGCAGCCCGATCGCCGCCACGATCCGGCCTTCCGGGCATCGGATCGGCGCGGCGGCACCCTGCGCGACACCGCCGAGCAGCACCCCGGCCACCGCGGCCGAAGGCGGCAGCACCGTGCCCGGTGAGACGGCGGGCACGCTCGCGGAGTGCCCCGCGACCGCCGCCACGACCACGACGTCGGACCCAGCCAGCACGCACACCGCGACGTCGGTCCTGGTCAGCTTCGCCAACCGGATCGCCGGTTTCCCCGCGGCGGCGCGGATCCTCGCGTGCAGCCTGCCCCTGCCTTGGACGAGCCTGCCGGCCAGCGGGCCGACGACGTAGCCGCGGAACAGCCGTTCGACCGCGCCGATCCCGCACATCTGCTCCAGTAACCGGTGGGCCGTCGACTTGGGCAGGCCTGCCCGGTGAGCCGCCTCCGTCAACCCCAGACCCGCGCCGGCGTCGGCGGCGGCGAGCACCTCCAGCAACGCGAACGCGCCCTCGAGCACCGAACGACCGGGCACGCGCGCGATACCCATCGGAATACCCCCGACGGTTCCGGTCACGCCGCTCAGATCGTCCGTAAGCATCAGTGACCTCCACCGCGGTCCGCCTGCACCGATCGGCTCTTCGTGCCTGAGTTGTCGTCCACCCGCGACCGGGCGTTACGGCGAACGGCGGTATCGGGGTCAGCGCACCGGACGGCTCGCCGCGACGGTCAGCCGCAGGGTCACCTTCGAGCCGACCATGAGCCTGGTGGCGAAGTTCTCGTTCACACCCCAGTGGTGGCGGTTGAGCGAAACACCGCCCGTGAAGCCGGTGCGCAGGCCGTCCGTGCCCGGCCTGGCGTCGACCAGTTCGACGGGGACACGGACCGGTTTCGTGACCCCGCGGATGCTCAGGTCTCCGGTGACCTCGAACCGGGTGCCGCCGGCGTGCCGGACGGCGGTCGAGACGAAGGTGATGACCGGATGCCCTTCCACGTCGAGGAAGGCGGTGCGCAGATGGTCGTCACGCCGGTGGTTGCCGGTATGGATGCTCGCAGCCTTGACGGTGAGCCGGACACTGGACTTGGCCGGATCGTCACCGTCGAAGTGGGCGCTGCCGTCGAATTCGTCGAAATGGCCCGGCACCCGGCTTCCCATGGTGTGCCTGGCGATGAAGGCGAGCGTCGTACCGGCGGCTTCGAGCGAGTAGTCGCCGGTCAGTTCGCTGAGCGGGGTCATGGTCGTCATGCTGGGCTCCTGGCGGGTGAAGGAAGCGTTCTCGGTATTACGACGAAACCGCCCCGCCGGATGTGAGCCGAACGAACATGGGCCGATGTCACTCGGCTGTGACGGCGGTCAGTCCTACTCGGTCTCCGACGTTGTCGGTGTCGGCTACGTCCAGCACCACGTCCAGCAAGCCCGGGAACCGCGCCTGTAGGTCATCGCGGCGCAGTGTGACGTAACACCGGGTGCCTTCCTGGCGGGTGCGGGTGATCCCGGCGTCGCGCAGCACTCGCAGGTGATGGCTGAGGGTCGACTTCGCCACCGGCGCCCGCAGTTCGCCCCAGCCGCGCTCCCGGCCATCGGAGAGCACCCGGACCAGCCCGACCCTGATGGGGTCGCTCAACGCCGCCATGACCGAGACCAGTGTCATCTCGTGAGTGTCCGGATGCCGCGCCTGCTTCATGCCGACCACGTTAGCTTGTTCGATGTTCTACGATCATCGAACGAAGGAGTGTCATGGCAGCGACGAGCGTGGAAGCGGAGTTCACCGGCCGGGTCGTGATCGTCACCGGAGCGGGCTCGGGGATCGGGCGCGCCGCCGCGCTCGCCTTCGCCCGTGCCGGAGCACGCGTGCTCGGCGTCGGCCGCCGCCAGGAAGCCTTGGACGCCACCGCGCGCCGTCACCCTGGTATCGCAGCCTTCGCCGCCGACATCCGCGCCGACGACGCGCCGGACGCCGTCGTGCGAGCGGCGGTCGACAGCTGGGGCGGGGTGGACGTCCTGGTGAACAACGCCGGTGCCACCGCCTTGATGCCACTGGCCGAGGCCACCGCGTCCCGCATCGACGAGTTGTTCCGCCTCAATGTCACCGCGCCCAGCCTGCTCGCTCGCGCCGCGCTGCCGCACCTGCGCCGGACCCGCGGGGCGATCGTGAACGTGTCCAGCACCTACGGTCACCGGCCCATGCCACACGCCGCCCACTACGCCGCCACCAAGAGCGCCCTGGAACATCTCACGCGAAGCTGGGCACTGGAATTGGCCCCCGACCGGATCAGGGTCAACGCGCTGGCCCCGGGGCCCACGGAAAGCGAAGCCCTGACCGCGGCAGGCCTGCCGGCGGACGTGGTCGACCGGATCAAACACGACGAAGCCCACCGCATCCCACTGGGACGGCGCGGCGAGCCCGAGGAAGTAGCCACCTGGCTCCTGCGCCTGGCCGACCCCGGATCCGGTTGGCTCACCGGCCAAGTCCTCACCATCGACGGCGGGCTCGAACTGCTCTGAAGGTCCTCGGCCAGTGCGGCGTTGTCCGCGCCCCCGGCACGCATCGCGAAGGTCGACGTCATCGTCACCGATCCGTCCGAACGGCCGAGTTCGTCGCCTTGGCTCGGTCGGGCCGGAGCCGCGGGCGTTCGTATCCGCGGTCTCGGACTTCGCGGGGTCGAGGACGGCGGCACCGTACGTCAGCCCGCGGTGCCGCCGGTCACACCGGACATCTGCCTAGATCCAACCTAGGGTGCTATTGATAATCGCTGTTTATCAATAGGCCTGAATAAAGTCTTTGTCTTCGATGATTTTGCTTCCTACCGTGGACGAATCGGCGACAGAGACCAGGGAGGAGGCGTCTCATGGAACTTCGTCACCTGCGTTACTTCGTCACCGTCGCCGAGACATGTCACTTCGGCCGGGCGGCCGAGCAGTTGCACGTCGCGCAGCCGGCACTCTCGCACACCATCCGCCAGCTGGAGGACGAGCTGGGCGTCGTCCTGCTGGCCAGGACCACCCGGCAGGTCCGGGTGACACCGGCGGGTGAGTTCTTCCTTGCCGAAGCCCGACGCGTGCTCGCCGGCCTGGACGTGGGGATCCGTGGGGTCCGGCGTATCGGCGAAGGCAAGCTGGGCCTGCTCCGGGTCGGGTTCACCGGCACGGCGGCGTTCTCCCATCTGCCGCATCTGGCCAGGGCGCTCGCCCAGCGGGTACCGGATGTGGAGCTGGAGATCCGCGCCGACCTGCTGACCGCCGAGCAGTGCGAACGCCTGCGCACGGGCACGCTGGGGATCGGGGTGCTCCGGCCTCCGGTCACCGGGGACGACATCGACTTCCGCGTGATCGAGAGCGAGCCGCTGGTCCTAGCCGTTCCAGCCGACCACCGGCTGGCCGTGGAGCCCGTCGTCGCGATGACGGATCTGCGCACCGAACCGCTCGTCACCTACGACCGGCGCAACTCTGTCGTGTACGAGGCCGTCGCGCGCAGCTGCCGCGAGGCCGGGCTCACGCCTCATCAACTGCACGAAGCCTCCGGAACCGCGGTCCTGCTGGCACTGGTCGCCGGCGGACTGGGGGTCGGCGTGGTGCCGGCCTCGGCCCGTGCCCTCCCCCTGGCCGGTGTCGTGTTCCGCGACCTCGTCGGAGCGGCGACCGTGGAGCTGGCGCTGGCCTGGCACCGCGAGACCCAGTCCCCGCTCGTCACGACCGTCCTCGACGCGCTCGAAGAAGTCTTTCCTTCCGTCGCACCGTCCACAGGGGGCACCTGATGAAGATCACGCGAGTCGAGGCGATCCCGTTCGCCATCCCGTACCGAAAACCGCTGAAGTTCGCGTCGGGAGAGGTGCACGTCGCCGAGCACGTCCTCGTGCGGGTGCACGCCGACAACGGCGTCGTCGGCGTCGCCGAGGCACCCCCGCGGCCGTTCACCTACGGCGAGACGCAGGCGGGGATCATCGCGGTGATCGACTCCCTGTTCGCCCCGCAGATCGTCGGTCTCAGCCTGCTCGACCGCGAAACGGTGCACACCCGGCTCGCCCGCACGGTCGGCAACCCGACCGCGAAATCCGCCATCGACATGGCCGTCTGGGACGCGCTCGGCCGCAGCCTCGACGTGTCGGTCACCGAACTGCTCGGCGGCTACACCGACCGCATGCGCGTGTCCCACATGCTCGGCTTCGACGAGCCGTCGGCGATGGTCGCCGAAGCCGAGCGGATGCGCGACACCCACGGCATCAGCACCTTCAAGGTCAAGGTCGGCCGCCGTCCCGCGTCACTCGACACGTCCGTCGTGCGCGCGCTGCGGGAGCACTTCGGCGACCGCGTCGACCTCTACATCGACGGCAACCGCGGCTGGACCGCCGCCGAATCGGCGCGGGCGATGCGGGAGATGGCCGACCTCGACCTGCTCTTCGCCGAGGAGCTCTGCCCGGCCGACGACGTCCTCGGCAGGCGTTGGCTCGTCTCTCAGCTGCCCGTGCCGTTCATCGCCGACGAATCCGCCGTGACCCCGGCCGACGTCACCCGTGAGGTGCTCGGCGGCTCCGCCACCGCGATCAGCATCAAAACCGCCCGCACCGGTTTCACCCGTTCGCAGCGCACGCATCACCTCGCCGAGGGCCTCGGCGTGGAGGTCGTGATGGGCAACCAGATCGACGGCCAGCTCGGCTCGCTGTGCACGGTCGCGTTCGGCTCGGCCTATGAGCTGACGTCCCGCCGCCCCGGCGAGCTCTCGAACTTCCTCGACATGAGCGACGACCTGCTCACCGAGCCGCTGCGCATCACCGACGGCGAACTCACCGTCCGCCCCGGCACCGGCCTCGGTGCCGAAATCGATCCCGACAAGCTCCGGCGCTACCGCCAGGACCACTGACGCCCCCCACGAATCAAGGAGGATTCATGACCGCCATCCACGAGACGGCCACCGCCGCCGCGTCCGGCGCCAACGCGACCGAACGGTTCAAGAGCGACAAGTTCGCCGGTGTCGCCGGAACCCCCAAGGAACGGGTCAGCCTGCTGGCTCGCGAGGTGCTGGAAGCCGTGCACGCCACGATCCGGAAGCACAAGGTCACCTACGACGAGTACAACGCGCTCAAAGCGTGGCTGATCAGCGTGGGCGAGGACGGCGAGTGGCCGCTGTTCCTCGACGTGTGGGTGGAGCACGTCGTCGAAGAGGTCGCGACCGAGCACCGCGAGGGCAACAAGGGAACCATCGAGGGTCCGTACTACGTGCCCGCCGCACCCGAACAGGGCGCGCGCGGTTCGGTCCCGATGCGTGAGGACGAATCCGGTACGCCGCTGATCTGGACCGGCCGGGTCACCTCGACCGACGGCTCCGCTTTGGCGGGCGCGAAGGTCGAACTGTGGCACGCCGACGCCGACGGCTTCTACTCCCAGTTCGCGCCGAACATCCCGGAGTGGAACCTGCGCGCGAGCTTCACCGCCGACGCCGACGGCCGGTTCGAGATCCACACCGTGCGCCCCGCCCCGTACCAGATCCCGACCGACGGTGCCTGCGGCAAGCTCATCGCCGCGGCGGGCTGGCACGCGTGGCGCCCGGCGCATCTGCACGTCAAGGTCTCGGCGCCCGGCCACGAACTGCTCACCGCGCAGCTGTACTTCCCCGGCGACGAGCACAACGACGACGACATCGCTTCGGCGGTCAAGCCGGAGCTGCTGCTGGACCCGCGCCCGTCGGGCGACGGCGAGGCCATCGAGTACGGCTTCGTCCTCGACCCCGAACGTCCCTGACCGATGTCCTTTTTGGAGTGATCGATGCTTTATCACGTTCGCATGGACGTTCGCCTGCCGCCGGACCTCGATCCGGCGGAACGTACCGACATCATCGCGCGGGAAAAGGCGTACAGCCAGCGGCTCCAACGCGAGGGCAAGTGGCCGCAGCTCTGGCGCATCGCGGGCGAATACGCGAACTTCTCGATCCTCGACGTCGCGGATCACGACGAGCTGCACACGTTGTTGTCCGGTTTGCCGTTGTTCCCGTACCTGGACATCGAGGTCACGCCGCTGGCGGCCCATCCGTCGAAGGTCACGGGCTGACGTCCCGCTCGGCAGGCCCGGTCACGCCGAGTACCACGGTCGGAAATCCGGCACTAGCCTCGAAAGCGGAGGTGGGCCGTGGACCGTCCGAGTCAGCACACGACCAACGACATCTCGCACCACGTCGGCGGCTCGGTCGTCCAGACCGGCGTCGTGCACGGCGACATCCACCTCCACGGCGTCCACCGCGGGCCGGTCCCTCGTCAGCTTCCGCCGTCACCCGCGCACTTCAGCGGGCGCTCCGGCGAACTGGGCGCGTTGACCGATGCTCTTCTGACCGGCACCCACCGGGACGCGCCCGCTCTCGCGGTCGTGTCCGGCCCCGGCGGTGTGGGCAAGACGGCGCTCGCCGTGCACTGGCTGCACGGCGAGCGCGAGCACTGGCCCGATGGGCAGCTGTACGCGAACCTGTCGGCACACGGTCCGGGCGGACCGGCCGCCTCGGTCGAGATCCTCGGCGACCTTCTTCACGGGCTGGGCGTGCCGTCCTCGGACATCCCGCCTCGAATGGCGCAGAGAACCGCGGCGTACCGCTCGCTCACCGCGGGCAAGGCGATCGCCGTGCTGCTGGACGACGCCGCTTCCACCGCACAGGTGACGCCGCTGCTCCCGGCTTCTCCGACGAGCGCGGTGATCGTGACCAGCCGTCGACGCCTGGGCGGCCTTGTCGCGTATGGCGGCGTCACGGTGGCGGTCGACGTCGTCACCCCGGACGTGTCGGTGGAGTTGCTCGGCCGTGCGGTCGGACGTGAGCGCGTCGACGCCGAGCCGGAATCGGCCCGGAGCCTGGCAGACCTCTGCGGTGGCATGCCGATCGCGGTGCATCTCGCCGCGGCGAGGCTCGTGACCCGGCCGCATTGGCCGCTGGCGCGAGTGGCCGCGGAGCTCGCCGACGAACGCCGTCGGCTGCGGGCCCTCGTCGGCGAGGACGGGACGTCGTCCGTCGAAATGTGCTTCGACGTCTCCTATCGCGGGCTCCCGTCTGCCGCGGCTCGCCTCTACCGGTTGCTGGGGCTGTACCCCGGCAACGAGTTCGGGCCCGGCGTCGCGGCCGCGCTCACCGGCACGTCCGAGGCGGAGGCGGAGCACTCGCTCGCCACGCTGGCCGAAGCGCACATGATCACCGAGACGGCGTTCGACCGTCATGGCTTCCACGACCTGATGCGGCTGCACGCTCGGCGCCTGGCGGAACAGCGGGAACCGGAGGCCGAGCGGCAGCGGGCGGTGTGGTCGGCGGTGTCGTATTACCGGGATCGCGCCGTGGCGGCGGACAGCGCGGCGACCCCACTGCGGCCCCGTCACGGGCCGGTGCCGGCGGAGTTCGGCGACCGCGTCGCGGCGCTGGACTGGCTGGAGCGCGAGTCACCGAACCTGATCGCCTGCCTGCGGACCGCGTTTTCGCATGGCCGACACGAGCTGGTGTGCCAGCTCTTCGACGCGCTCTGGGGGTTGTTCCTCTATCGCGGGCACTACGAGGAGTGGATCAGCGCCGGAGCCCTCGCGGTCGAAGCCGCGACCCTGTCCGGGGATGCCCGCACCGAGGTACGGATGGTGAACCAGTCCGCCGCCGTCCACCTGCGCATCGGTGAACCGGCCGCGGCCCTCGAGCCGTACCGGCGGGCGCTGGGCGTCGCCCGTTCGATCGGCGACTGGTCCGGTGAGGCCACCGCGTTGGAAGGGCTCGGCGCGGCGACGCACGCCTGCGGGCGGCTCGCGGAAGCGGTCGAGTACTACCGAAGCGCCCTCGACCTCAACGAGGCACATGCCCGCCACCGTGGAACGGCGCTCCTCCACGGCTATCTCGGCCACGCGCTGGCCGGTAAAGGCGACTTCGAGGCCGCCGCCGTCCACTTCGGACACTCGGCACGGCTGGCGGCGTCGATCGGCGATGTTCATTGCCAGGCACAGGCGATCGCCGGGCTGGGCACGGTCCACGCGGCACGGGGTTCGCTCACCGAAGCGATTTCCGAACTGCGGCGCGGACTGCGGTCCCTCCCGGCGTCGGAGGCCGCCGCGCTGCGGGCACCGGTACTGGAGAAACTGGCCGAAGTCCTTTCCGAGTCCGGGGACCACGAAGGTGCACGACAGAGCTGGGCCGAAGCTCTCGCCGCGTACACCTCGATGAGCGACCCGCGCGTTGAGCGGACCTGGACGAGGGTCCGCTCAACGCCGCCGGAGTGAGTTCCGGTTCATCGGATCGGCTCGGGCAGGGACGCCGGGGAGACCGGCACCCCGTGCGAGGGCTGATCGAGGCCGAGCAACGCGTAACAGGTGCCGCGCAGGAGGCTCAGCGCCTGGCCGGGGCGGCCCGTGATGGTCCGCACGACCCGTTCGCGCTCGGCGTCGGCCGGTGGTCCCGCTCGGGACACCTGCGGCGCCAACGGACGATCGAGACGCAGCGGGACCGCGATACGCGACACCATCTCGGCGGGGCTGCCCGGCCGCACACCGGCGAGGGAGCAGGTGCTCATCACCGTCGGTACACCGAGCCCCACCGCGTACTGCAGCACCGAACCGAGGTCGCCGACGGCGACGTCGGCGGCCGCGAGCGCCGCACGCCAACCCTCCTCCGGAGGCAGGACGACAAGCCCAGCCTCGCGTGCGCGCGCCAGCCACGCGAGCACCTGACGGCGGCTGTACGCGTGCCATACGAACGGATGCAGAACCGCCACCACCAAGTACTCCGGCCGAGGCAGTTCCTCGGCCAGCCTGGCGAAGATCGCCGGATCGGCGCCGAACAGCGAGTGCTTCGACCACGTCGACGAGACCAGGACGATCCGCTGTCCCGGTTCGGCACCGAGCGCTTCGCGGTACACGTCCCGATACGGAAGGCCCGCCAGCATCCGGTCGAACGACGGATCTCCGGCGACGACCGCGCCGGGAAGCGCCTCGGCACAGGCTTCACCCAACACGGCCCGCTCCTCGTCGGTCGCGAGCGCCAGGACGGTGGGGATCACGTCGTCGCCGAGCATGAGGTGATCGCGGTGCAGATTGTGCCGATCGGCGTCGCCGTCGTACCCGATCCTCGACCCGAGACTGCCGACACCGTGCGGCATCAGGACGACCGGACCGTCGAGTTCGGCCAACCCCCAATGGCAGGCGGCGAGCACCACGTCGAAACGGGTACTCACCGCCTGGTGCCACGGGATGACCAGGCCGTCGAGCCGCCGGACGTACTCCTCGATCCCCGACCACCGATACCCGGTTTCCGGGGTCGAGATCATCACCTGGATGCGCATGTCGCTTTCCAGCGCGGGCAGGATGTCCAGCAGTCGTTCGCCTGCTTGGACGTGCGGAACGACCACCAACACGCGTTTGACACCGGAACGGCTCATCCAGAATTCGGCGATTCTGTCTCCTGGCGCGATCACGCGGGACGCGTCAGCAGGGGAACACATCGACCCTCCCGAGATCCCGGCTGGCTCGTGCGCCGTTGGCGCCGACGACCTCGACGGTGATGCCGAGACTCGTCCGAGCGTCCTCGTTCGGCACTGGGCCGACCGTGCCGGACCATCGCGTTCCCCCGTCGGTGCCTTGCATCGCCAAGGAGAACCTGGCGCCGGGAAGGGAGACGATGATCGACGCAGACTCGGCGCCGGGCGCCACGGTCACCCGCACTTCCGACGAAGTCGGTTCGTTCCGGCAGGTGCCGTCGGAGGCCGCGGCGATCCGGCGGTACTGCACCCATGAGTCGGTCACGGAGAGGGCGGCCTGCGGCGCGGCCACGCCCGTGGCAGGCGGTGCTCCGGTCGTCGGCACGGCATTCGCCGTCGTCGGAGCCGGAGCGATGGTGGGCGAAGGCGGCGCGACCGGCGGAACCACCGGTGGTGCCACGGACGGAATCCGGGTGGACGGCCCCTGTGCCCGACTCATGGGTGCCGTTGTGGCCGGGCTGGGCGGCGAGGCGTCGTTCCAGCCGGGGATCGGGACGTACGGGGCCGTGACCGCCACCAGCGCCACGAAACTCGCGGCCGCGACCTTGTGCTTGGCCGTCGGCAACAGGCGATGGAGCAGGTCACCGGCGAAAGCCAGCCCCGGAACGGCCAAGACGAACCTCATCAAACCTTTCCGGTCGTCGCGACGCTTTCGGCACTTCTCGCAGGCCTTGACATGCGTCCGGACCTTGTCGAGCAGTTCCGGCGAGTCCTCTTTCCCGTCTGCCAGGCCGAAGGGGATCAGACACCGGTTCGCTCCTTCGCCGGGGTCGGTGACGAGGACCGCGGCCGCGGCCGCCTCACCGAGCGCCCTCCTGCCTCGCCAGCGCCGGTTCCGCACCTCGCTCAGCCGGACACCCAACCGCTCGGCCAGTTCCGCTTCTTTGCGGTGTCCGAAGGTCACTTCCAGGTAGAGGGCGGCGTTTTCCTGGGCGGGCTTGTCGAGGAAGTTCCAGATCCGGTCCAACAACCGCGTCGTGTCCAGCCGCAAGGGGACGGAACGGCGGAAGTCCGCGTGCGGATCCGTGTTCGCCTGATTTCCCTCCTCGAGGACTTCACGACGAGCCTTGCGCGTTCGCGCCAGGTCCTTGGCCGAGTTGATCGCGACCCTGCACAGCCAGGCGCGCAGATTCTTGATTTCCTTGCCAGGCGGTCGTTTCAGCGCATTCTCGACCGCCGTTTGAGCCGCGTCTTCCGCGTCACGGTCGTTGTCGAGGATCCGGCGGCAGGCGTCCCGCATGTCGGGCAGACACTCTTCGAGCGCACGTTCGACGATCGCGCGGTCCAATGGGGGACTCGGGTTTTTTGCTTTCACGCAGGAGAAGACGGAAGCCGGACTGAGCCCAACGAGTGCGCGCGGGAAACTACGTCCCATCGGGTGACGGGCCGGTCGCACTTGTCACCTGATGGTGTCACGCCGGAGATCGCCGTGGAGATGCCCGATTTGAATTGCCGTGTCGAACGCTCCGCCGGTGATGACGTTCGTCGTGGCCGCCGGTCGCGGACTGTCCGCCGTGGCTTCCTGTGCGGCGCCGAAACCATGCGTCAGCAGGTCGCCGCTCGGCCGGGGAACGTAAAGGTGCACGGTGCCCGAGTACTCCTTGACCTCGACCTGCCGCGCCACCAGCAGAGACGGTGGGAGCCGCGCGTACTCCGTCCGCAGCACGTCTTCGAAGATCCGCTGCGACAACGCCACCGCCAGGAAGGTCCGCGCCGGATCGGATCGCTCCAGCAGTTCACGCACCTCCGGCGCGTCGAGCAGCCGATGTGTCGTGATCACCGCGCTGCCGACCGCGGCCTGCCCGGGGTCCTGGACCGGGCCGACGTGCAGGCCCGCCCGCATCCGCAACCGGACTCGCCGTCCGATCGCGGGCCACCGGGTGTCCCGTTCCGCCAGCACCTCCTGCAGCGAGTCGAAGAACCGCATCACCACGGCGGGCAAGTGGTTCGTCGCGAAACCGAGCCCGAAACCGTCGCCGGTGTTGTGCGGGAACAACGCCTCGCGCCAGACGTGACCGAGACCCGCCCGTTCGAAGGCGAGGGCCAGCACGTCCGGAATGGCGTCCGCGAGAACCGTCTGCCCACGGTCGGAATGAGCGCCGAACTCCTTGGTGTCCACGACCAGCACCGCACGGTACGGCGGCAATTCGTCAACGTCCGTCATCGCGCTCCCTGTCTCGGCTCGCGATTTCGGAGAATACCGTGACAAGTCGAAAGTGGCGGGTTGCGAAAGCCACTTTCGCAACGTTGAAGGTTGCGAAAGTGGCTTTCACAACCTTCAACGGAGCGCGGGGAGCGCGCGGAGCGCGGGTGGCGGGCACGGGAGTCTCGCGGAGGTTCTCGGTACGTGAAGGCCCCCTTCACTGCGCTAGACGCAATGAAGGGGGCCTTCACGTACCGACACAATCGGTCAAATTGCCATCAACCAGACAATTCGACGCGAACTTTGTCCTTTGTGGACGGCATCCACTCCAGTCGGCGCCTCCGAGTCCCCGGCCTACCGGGAACCGCCCGTGACCGACGGCGACGACGCGAGAGGAACCAACAGCCGCGGCGTTCCGGTGCCATCCGCGGGCACGGCCCAGATGTCGCTTTCCTTCCCGTCCCCACGCGGCAGGCTGTACCCGATCGTGTCGTTGTCGAGCCACACCACCTGGTCGTCCACACTGCGTGTTTCCGCGAGCGGGGTCTCACGCATCGTCGCGAGATCCAGCACGTGCTCCCGCCACGGCCGGACGTCGCCCTCCGTCACCCGCTTCTTGAACGCGAGCTTCTTGCCGTCCGGCGACAGCGAAGGACATTCCGCGTTCTCCCGCAGCGTGCGGGCGTTCCACGCCGCGTTGTCGCCCTGCACCAGATAGGTCCGTCCGCCGGTGGAGACCGTGGCGTAGAACGTCCGCTCGTCCGCGGCGAACGTGACGCCCCAGTAGTTGACGTCCTCGCCACGATGGGCCACGTCCCCGATCCGCAGCGGGATGCCCTCGATGTTGCTCGACAGCTCGTTCAGCTCGCGATCCATGATGGCCGTGCGCGTCGAGAAGGTGCCGGGTGTCGAGTAGGAGTCACCGGTGACGAAGGTGGTCCAGCTGCCCATCCGGCCACCGGGTGAGAGCTTCGCGCGGTTGGGGATTCCCGGCACATCGACCCGTTTGACCTCGCCGAGCGTGGCATCGACGAACCGGGCGACCGCGCCGGCCATCGGCGTGGAGTCCTTCGCCAGGCACAGGCCGCCGTTCGCCGCGGTGTAGAACCGTTCACAAGTGAGCGAACTGACCCGTCGCGGCCCGCCGGGATCCGAGACGGGGACCGACGCGACATTGCCGTACCCCGGCCCCGGCGCACCGTTGCGGAACAACAGCCTTCCCCGCTCCCCCAGCACGACCTGCCCCGACGAATCCACCGCGACCGCCGCGTCGGCCGCCTGCCGTTCGGGGCTCTTCGCCTTGGCCTGCACCACGTACACCACCGAAGCGGCGGCGAGTGCGGCGACACCCGCCAGCGCCACGACGAACTTCATCGGAAGCTTCACCCGTCTCCTTCCCCGTCACCGGCAGCTGTACGGGCCTGCTTTGTCGAGCAGTTCGCCGTTGGTCCCGATGATTTCCCAGGAATAGGTCTTTCCCTTGAGGACCAGCTTCATCACCCCGTGCTTGCCCAGGATCTTCTCGACGCCTTCGCGGGCTTTGTAATCGAGGTACAGGCTGTCGCCGCCGATACCGGCGATAACCGAACGCACCCCGTTGACCTCGTCGACATGCCCGTTCACGTCCAGCGGCTTCGTCCGCTCGTAGTGGTGATCGTGCCCGGCGAACACGATGTCCGCCTTCGCCCTGGCCAGCTCGTTCCACAACGGCGCCACGCTCTTCGCGTCACCGGAGTTCCCGGAGTTGAAGCGCGGATGGTGCCAGTAGCCGGCGATACAGGACTTCTTGGTCTTCGCGAGATCCTTGCGCAGCCACGCCACCTGCTCGGCACCGCCGCCGTTGTACACCGGATCCGAATCGAGCGCGACGAAATGGAAGGCCCCGACGTCGAAGCTGTAGTACGGCTTCCCCTTCGGCGTCGCGATCTTGCCGAAGTACTGCTTGTATCCGGCCAGCTCGTTGTTCCACTCGTGGTTGCCCGGAGTGGGTTTGGTGATCTTCTTGAACTTGCCCCAGGTCTTGTCGTAGTAGGACCGGAATTCCTCGATGGTGCCGTCGACGTACTGGTTGTCCCCGACCGTCAGCACGTACCGGGGCTTGACCTTGGCGACGAGTTCCGCCGTCCGGGAGTGCTCCGACGGCAGCTCCGGTTTGGCGATGTCGCCGGCGAGCGCGATGACGATGCCGTCGGACGGTGCCGGCCGGGTGGACGCCTTCACCGGCGCGGTCGATCCGGACAGGTTCCCGGCCGCGTCCCGCGCCCGCACCGCGTACTGGAAGTCGAAGCCCGACGCCAGTGACGTGTCGGTGTAGGACGTCGTCGCGGACCTGCCGATGACGTTGCCGTTGCGCAGGATCTCGTACTCGACGACCCCGACGTCGTCGGTCGCCGGGTTCCAGCCGAGCGTGATGCTCTCGGTGGTGGACGACGCCTGCCGGAGCCCGGACGGCACCGACGGCGGCTGGATGTCGCCGTCGCCGGTCCGGACGCCGTAGACCTCCAGCTCCCACAGCGAGTATCCGTACACGGTCGCCCGTGCCGTGCCGAAGATCCGGACGTGCCGGGCGGAGGTGTCGAGGCCGGTGAACTCGTCGAGACCGCCGTCGCTGCCCACGACGGTCTTCACGTCCCGCCAGTTCTGGCCGTCGTCCGACGCCTGGACCTGGTAATCCTTCGCGTGGGCCGATTCCCAGAAGACCTTGATCCGGCTGATGTCCGCCGGACCGCCGAGGTCGACCGCGATCCACTGTGGATCGCTCTCCAGGCTCGCCCACCGGGTCGTCGAATCGCCGTCGACGGCGAGAGCACCGCTGAAGCTCTCGTTCTCGACGGTGGACGTCGTGGTCCGTTTGCCTGCCGACAGCAGTGCTTCCACCGGTCCGGCCGCGGCGCTGGAAGCGATCACGGGCTGAGCGAGCAGGACGATCGCCGCGATCGCGGCGATGCCCGGCTTCACCATTCGATTCACCTGTACTCCTGGTTGGGCCTACGTCGTCGTGGAACAGGGACCGGGTCCGGTGCCGCGTGCGGCACCGGACCCCGGCCGTCAGCGGCAGGTGTACGGACCCGCCTTGTCGAGCACGTTCCCGTTGGTGTCGTAGATCTCCCAGGAGTAGGACTTCCCGTTCAGCATCAGCTTCATCACCCCGTGCTTGGCGAAGATCTTCTCCACCCCTTCACGTTCCTTGTAGTTCGTGTAGAGGTAGTCCCCGCCGATGCCGGTGATGACCGAACGCACACCGTTGGCCTCGTCCACGTGCCCGTTGACGTCCAGCGGCTTCGTCCGCTCGTAGTGATGGTCGTGCCCGGCCATCACCATGTCCGCCTTCACCTTGGCCAGCTCGTTCCACAACGGCGCCATCTGCTTCTTGTCGCCGTATTCGCCCGAGTTGAAGCGCGGGTGGTGCCAGTACCCGATGACACAGGCCTTGGTGTTCTTCGCCAGGTCGTCACGCAACCAGGCCACCTGCTCGGAACCGCCGCCGCCGTAGATCGGGTTCGAGTCCATCGCGACGAAGTGGAATTCGCCGATGTCGTAGCTGTAGTACGGCAAGCCCTTCGGGTACGCGATCGCGCCGAAGTACTCCTTGTACCCCCTGAGCTGGTCGTCCCATTCATGGTTGCCCGTCGTGGGTTTGGTGATGCTCTTGAACTTGCCCCACGTCTTGTCGTAATGGGCGCGGTACTCGGAAATGGTGCCCTTGTGGTACTGGTTGTCCCCGACGGTCAGCACGTACTGCGGGTTCATCCTGGCGACCTGGTTCGCGGTCGCCTGATGCGTCGAGAAGAGCTCGGGGTTGGCGATGTCACCCCCGACCGCGATGGTGATGGGACCGGTTCCGCCGGGCTGGGTCGCGGCCTTGACCACCGCGCTCGCCGCGGAGACGTTGCCGGCCGCGTCCCGTGCCCGCACCGAGTAGCCGAACTCCGCTCCGGACGCGAGCCCGGAGTCGGTGTAGGTGGTCGTCGCCGTGGTCCCGACGACGTTCCCGTCGCGGAGCACCTCGTACTCGGTGACCCCGACGTTGTCGGTGGACGCCGTCCAGCCGAGTGAGACGCTGTTCGTGGTGGTGCCGGTCGCGGTGAGACCGGTCGGCGCCGTCGGTGCCTGCGTGTCCCCGCCGCCGGAGCGGTCACCGTAGACTTCCAGCTCCCACAACGAATAGCCGTACGAGGTCCCCCGGGCCGTACCGTGGATACGGATGTGGCGCGCGGACGCGTTGAGGCCGAGGTGTTCGTCGATGGCGCCATTCCCGCCGGTGACCGACTTGATGTCGGTCCAGGTCCTGCCGTCGGCCGAGCCCTGGATCTGGTAGGTCTTGGCGTAGGCGACTTCCCAGTTGAGTCTGACCTTGGTGACGGTCGAGGGCCCGCCGAGGTCGACGGCGATCCATTGCGGATCGACCCCTTCCTCGCTGGCCCATCTGGTCGTGGTGCTGCCGTCGACCGCGTTGCCACCGGCGAACTCGGCGGTCTCGACCGACGAGGTGGTGGTCGGTTTGCCCGCCGACAGCAGGGATTCCGCTTGCGCGGTGGTACCCGAAGAGATCAATGTCTGCCCCAGCAGGGCCAGGGTCGCCACCGCGACACCGGCCAGGGGTGTTCTCCGTTTCATGCGAACTCCTCGACGTTGCGGAGTCGGCGAGTACCGGCGGTGGGCGGCGACTGTCTGCCGGAGTCGCTTAGTTAAGTAAGTTTCCTAACGATCGCAGTGTAAAAGGTTCTTAAACTCACAGTCAACGGGTGAACGCGCTGTGCCCGGCACCATTTGATGGCAGGGTCGCGGCCATGGTGACGCTGGATCGGCTCGTGAACGTCCTCGGTGGATACGGGGCGCGGTTGTGGTGCTGTCCCGTATCGCGCGAGGTGGCGTTGCGTGACGTGGTGATGCACGACGCCGCCGACCCGCGCGACCTGCGCGGGGACGTGTACCTCGCCGTCGGGACGGACTCCGTCACGGCCGCCGTCGACCTGGCCGTGACGGCACACGCGTCGGTCGTCCTCGTCCGCGGTTCGGCGCCGGATCCCGCGGCCGCCGAACGGGCGGAACGCGGCGGTGTCGCGGTACTGCTGGTGGAACCGGACGTGTCCTGGGGCCAGCTCGCCGGCGTCGTCTACGGGCTCGTCCTCGAAGGTCGAGAGACCGAGTCGGGCCGCGGGCCGACCGACCTGTTCGCGCTGGCCGACAGCCTGGCGGACGCGCTCGGCAGCGCGGTGACCATCGAGGACCGGCTGTCCAGGGTCCTCGCCTACTCCAGCCGCCAGCATCTGGCCGACCGGGCACGGCTGGAGACGATCCTGGGCAGGCTGGTCCCGGAGCCGGTGCGTGAGCTGTTCGAACGGCGGGGCGTGTTCGCACACCTCGCCGAATCCGACGAGCCGTTGTTCGTCGAGGCCGATCCGGAACACGGGCTGACCGGACGCATGGTCGTCGCCGTGCGCGCGGGCCGGGAGCTGCTGGGGTCGATCTGGGTGGAATGCGACCGGCCGCTCACCGACGCCCGGCGCGCGGTCCTGCGGGACAGTTCGCGCACGGTCGGCCTGCACCTGTTGCGTTCCCGGGCCAGCGCGGATCTGGAGCGGCAGGTCGAATCCGATCTGGTGATCCGGCTGGTGGAGGGCACACCGGACGCGGCGGCCGTGCTCAGCAGGCTCGGTCTGCCGCCGGGACGGTACCGGGTGATCGCGCTCCAGGCCCATATCGGCGACGAGCGTCATGCCGCGCTGCTGCTCGCGTTCGAGCGGGCGACCACCGGTTTCGGCTGGTCACGCCCGGGCCGCAGCACGTTGTTCAGCAACACCGTCTACACCGTCCTGCCGGGGGACGACGTCGAGGCGGCCAGGGCGTGGGTCGCTTCGATCCGCGAGGCGCTGCCGCGGCAGGTGACGATGCTGGCGGGTATCGGGGCGGGTGCGGCGTCGGCGGAGCTGCCCGCCAGCAGACTGGAAGCCGACGAATGTCTCGCGCTGCACAGCGTGCGTCCTGGCACGAAATCCGCGATCGCCTACGACGAGGCCTGGGACGACATCCTGGTGCAACGGCTGCGGGCGGCCGCGGCGTCCGGCCGGGCGCCCGCCCGCGGGCCGATCACCGAACTGCGGCGGCACGACAGCGCCAACGCCACCAGCTACGTCGCGACGCTGCGTGCCTGGCTCGAGGCGCAGGGGGATCTCGCGGAGGCCGCCGAGCGGCTGGAGGTGCACCCCAACACGATCCGCTACCGGCTCCGGAAGATGGCCGAAGTCACCGAACTGCGCCTCGACCAGCCCGCGAAACGGCTGGCGATGATCATCGAGCTGGCCGTGTCCGACCCCGCCCCTTGACCGTTCCGGCCAAAACGATCCGCCCGGATTGTCGGATCCGGACAATCATCCCCGCCCCGATCCGAGTCATCCTGACCGCGACAGCACCACTTGTGCAGCGGAGGAATTCATGGGCGATCTCGACCGGATCGACGGCGGCCCGCGTTCGGCGATCGTGATCGGGGCCGGCGTGGTCGGCCTGTCGACCGCGTGGTTCTTGCAGGAACGCGGCGTCAGCGTCACGGTGGTGGACCGCGCGGGTATCGCGGCGGGCGCGTCGTGGGGCAACGCGGGCTGGCTCTCCCCCGGGCTCTCGATCCCGCTCAACGAACCCGGCGTCCTTCGCTACGGGCTGCGGACACTGCTGGACCGGCAGGCCCCGCTGCACGTTCCGCCGTCACCCGATCCGCGGCTGTGGTCGTTCCTCGCCCGGTTCGCCGCGAACTGCACCGGCCGGTCGTGGGCCCGCGCGGTCGAGGCGAACGCGCCACTGAACGAGGAATGCCTGGAAGCCTTCGACGTCCTCACCTTGAACGGGGTGGACGCGCCGACCATCGAAGCGCCGATCACAGCGGCGTTCGAGACCGCCGATCAGGCCGCCGGGCTGATCGGCGAACTGCGGCGTATCGAAGAACTGGGACAGGGCATCTCCTACACCCGTCTCACCGCGGCCGATCTCGCCGAGCGGTTTCCCCAGGCCACGGCCAGGCTCGGCGCCGGTGTCCGGATCGACGGGCAGCGTTACGTCGATCCCGGCCGGTTCGTCGAGTCGCTGGCGCGGTCGGTGGTGAGCCGGGGCGGGACGATCCGTCACAAATTCGAGGTCGCTTCCCTGCGCGCGTACCGTCACGCGCTGAGCGTGCGCTCGAAGACAGGACAGACCGTGAACGCCAACGCGGTCGTGCTGGCGACCGGGGCCTGGCTAGGAGACCTGGGCCGCAAATGGGGCGTCAAGGTCCCCGTGCGGGCAGGACGCGGCTACTCCTTCACCGTGCCGACCGACCACCCGGTGCCCGGACCGCTCTACCTGCCGGACATCCGCGTGGCGTGCACGCCGTACCGCGAAGGGCTCCGCGTCGCCGGGACAATGGAGTTCCGGAAACCGGGCGCGCGGCTGGATCCGGCCCGGATCGCCGCGATCATCGCCTCGGCATGGCCTTTCCTCACCGGCCTGGACTGGGAGCGGCGCACCGACGAGTGGGTCGGCTCCCGCCCCGTCACCACCGACGGGCGGCACGTGATCGGCGCGACGAGCACACCCGGGCTCTACGTCGCGGGCGGGCACGGGATGTGGGGGCTGACCCACGGCCCGATCACCGGACGCCTGCTGGCCGAGCACATCACCACGGGCAAACAGCCCGAGGCGCTGCGCCCCTTCGACCCCCTCCGCCGATGACTCCGGACCGCGAAACCCCATCCGACGAACAGTCCGAAGTGGACCGGCTCCGCGCCGAGAACGCCCTGCTGCGTACCGAGAAGGACCTTCTGCTGAAGGCCGCGATCGGGTTCGCCACCGACGCGGGCGCCTTCGAGCGGCGGCCCCGTGAACCAGAGACCCGCTGACCGAAGCGGGACTCACCGAAGGTCTGTGGGGGCCGGGTCCTTTCCGCGCCCGGCCCTCACGGACGTATCCACCGAAAGGCGATCACCACCATGTCAGGCCCTTGGCTGACCAAGGAAGCGCACGCGCGGCTTTTGCGCGAGCTCGCCACGTTGCGGCGCCCCGGCACCGACGACCGGTTCGGCGACGACGAAATCGCGCACAACACCCACCGGCAGGCACGGATCCGGCAGATCGAGGACATGCTGCGCGGCGCCGTCGTCGGGCAGGATCCGCCCGACGACGGGATCGCCGAGCCCGGCATGGTGCTCACCGTCCGGTACGACGACGGCGACACCGAGACCTTCCTGCTAGGCACCCGCGACGACGCGGGACACGGCGAACTGGAGGCGTACTCCCCCGATTCCCCGCTCGGCCGCGCGCTGCACGGTGCGAAACCGGGTGACCGGCGGGAGTATCGGGTGCCGAGCGGCGGGGCCGTCCACGTCACCCTGCTGGACGCCAAGCCTTACGGGCGCCACCGGGAGACCGCGCACTGATCCGGGTGCTTTGCGTGCCGGGGGGTCGTGAGTGAAAAAGAGGGTTAGAACGATCATTCCCACTCACGACCCCCACCGACCCGGTGGTATCCGATGCGGCGCTAGCCGAGATCCAGAACCTCGTCGTCCGCGTGGGTGCCGAACTCGGCGACGCGAACCTCCGCGATCTGCTCGTACCGGCTGATCCGATCCGTCCACTCCGTGTCGACACCGAACGCCACCTGCGCGAAGCCCACCCGGCCGACGGCCTCCGCCAAGCCCGGATCGCCAGGGGCCACCAGCCGCACCGGCGCGTCGAGCGCGACGGTGTGCGGCGGCACGAAGTACTCGTCCGGCACAACGGTGCCCGCATGGACGAGCGCGCCGACCGCGACCACCGAGCCTGCCCCCAACCGCGCGCGCTGCAGAACCGTCGCCGCGGTCGCCACGTAGACGCACCTGCCGACCTCGCAGCCAAGCAGCGTGGCATGCGGCCCCACGAAGACGTGGTCGCCGACAAGCACCGGCTGATCGCCGGCGACCGCAGACCCGCGCAGCACCGCGTTCTCGCAGATCACCGACGCCTCCCCGACCTCGATCCGGGACCCCTCGGCATCGAGCACCGCACCGAACATCACCCGCGCCCTCGGCCCCACGCGGACATCACCGACCAGCGTGGCCGTCGGGGCGACGTAGGCGGTGGGATGGACCTGCGGTTCACACCCGCGATGCCGGATACGGATTCCCTGCTCTTCAGCGATCATGAGCGGATTCTCACCCGACCGTCCGCGAGCATGCTCGCGGTTTTCGGACATCGCGTTCCGACGACGTCGCCGGGCGGCTACGGCTCGGCCGCCCAGATACCGCGGACATGCCCGATGTGACGACGCATGAGCGCCTCGGCACCGTCGGCGTCACGGGCCTCGACGAGGTCGACGAGTTCGGCGTGCTCGCGCGCCGAGGAGATGAGTTGCCCGCGTTCGGCAAGGACCTTGAGGCCGTAGATCCGTGATCGGGCACGCAACGACCGGACGATTTCGACGAGGTGTTCGTTACCCGCCAGGCCGAGCAGCGCGAGATGGAACTCCATGTCGAACCTGACGTGCCCGATGAGGTCCTGCTCGGCGGAAGCGCGCTCGATCCCGGCCGCGAGTTCACGGAGTCGCTTCAGCGCATCGGCGCCGGCACCCGTCTCGGCGATGCGGCGCACGGTGGGCACCTCGATCAGCGCGCGTAGCTCGGTGAGGTCGTCGAGTTCGCGTTCGGATGGCTCGGTGACCCGGAAACCCTTGTTGCGCACGGTTTCCATGAGCCCTTCCTTGACGAGATCGAGCATCGCCTCCCGCACCGGTGTCGCGGACACACCGAACCGTCCGGCCAGCGTGGGTGCGGAGTAGACGACACCGGGACGCAGCTCGCCCGAGATCACCGCACCGCGAAGGTTCTCGATGACCTCATCGCGCAGGTTGCGACGGCCACCGATCGGACGCAGGCCCACAGCCATCATCGACCCCTTCACCAGGCGTTGTCTCAGTACAATGTCACATGTTACGTTCGTTCACCATGACAGACGACGGGATCGACGCGGTGGATTACCACTGCGGTGGCGAACCGTTCCGGATCGTCACCGAGACGGCGGGACCGGCCGGAGCGACGGTCGCGGAGAAGCGGGTCGCGGCCGCCGTCGACCCCGAGGTCGACGGATTGCGGCGGCTGCTCTGCTCCGAGCCACGCGGGCACGCCGACATGTACGGCGGTTTCGTCGTGGCGCCGGACGATCCGGGTGCCCATTTCGGCGTTCTCTTCTGGCACAAGGACGGCTTCTCCGCCGCGTGTGGCCACGGCACCATGTGTCTCGGCACTTGGGCGGTCCAGACCGGACTGGTGCCCGCCGCTCCCGGCGGCGTCACCGACGTGGTGATCGACGTGCCGTCCGGACGGGTGACCGCACGGGTCACCACAGCCGGACCGAAGGTCACCGCGGTCGACTTCGTCAGCGTCGCGAGCTACCTCCTCCACGAAGAAGTCGCCGTGGAGACGTCGCGCGGCGCCGCGAAGTGTGTGATCGCCTTCGGCGGGGCGATCTACGCCCACGTGCCGGCGGCGGCCTTCGGCCTCTCCGTCGACAAGGCCTCGCTACCCGAATTGATCGAGCTGGGGCGGGAGATCAAGAACGAACTCGACGCGAGCGCCTACGCCGAGCACCCGCTCGACCCGCGTCTCAGCGGCATCTACGGCGTGATCTTCTTCGACGAACTCGGCGGCGAGGAGGACGGAGACGTCCACCAGCGCAACGTGACCGTCTTCGCCGACGGGCAGGTGGACAGGTCGCCTTGCGGTTCGGGGACCGCCTCCCGCGTGGCGGCGCTGCATTCGTCCGGACGGCTGGCGGCGGACGGCTCTCTCGTCCACTCGTCGATCGTCGGTTCGACGTGGACAGCCCGGATCGCGGACACGACCGTGCTCGCCGGCCGGAACGCGGTGCTGCCCGTCGTGACCGGCCGTGCGTTCCGCACCGGTCACCACCGGTTCGTCGTGGATCCCGACGACGATCTGGTCCCGGGCTTCGTACTGCGCTGACAAGGAGGATTCGTGGACGTCGTCACTCTCGGCCCGGACGAGATCCGGTCCGCCGTGTCCATGCCCGCCGCGATCGACGCGGTACGGAACGGGCTTCTCGCCCTGCACCGCGGCGAATTCGAAATGCCGACGCGAACCGTGTTGCGCGACGGCGGATTCCTCGTGATGTCGGCGCACCACCGCCCGACCGCGTCGGCGATGATCAAGACCTTGAGCCTCGACTTCGGCCGTGTCCCGGCCATCGTCGGCACCGTCGTCTGGAGCGAACTCGGCCACAGCCGTCAGCTCGTCGCCGACGCGATCGAGGTGACCCGCATCCGCACCGGCGCCATCACCGGTATCGCGACCGATTCGCTGGCGCCGCCGGAAGCGAAGACGTGCACCCTCATCGGCGCGGGCGGGCAGGCGGCCGATCAGGTCCGCGCCGTGCACGCCGTCCGGCCGTTGACCGGACTCAGGATCGTCAGCCGCGGACTCGAACGCGCCGAAGCGCTCGGCAAGACGCTCGGCGCGGAGCTGGGCATCAGCGCCGTCGTCCTCACCGATGCCGACGAGGCCGTTCGGGACGCGGACATCGTCTGCTGCGCGACGACGTCCACCACGCCCCTGTTCTCGCTCGGGTCACTGGCCGAACACGCCCACGTGAACGCCATCGGCGCCTACCGCCCGACCATGCGGGAACTCCCGGACGACCTGCTCGCCGACGCGACCGTCGTCATCGACGAACGGGAAGCGATCCTCGAGGAGTCCGGCGAGATCATCCACGCCCTCGCGGCGGGAGCCATCACCGAGGACGACCTCGTCGAACTGGGGACCGCGCTGGCCGAAGGAGTCCCGCGGCCAGGAGGCCGTACGGTCTTCAAATCCGTCGGGGTGGCCATGCAGGACTGGGCGATCGCCGGTCTTCTCGCGCAAACCTGCCTCGACCGGGCGAAGTAGGAGGGAACGTCACTGACGACGTCAGCCGTCAGCTCGGAAGCCGGGAGTCTTCGCGGGACATCGGCGCGCCGGAGGCCCGGGTCTCGGCGGGGATGTGGTCCTCGTCCGCGAGTTTCCGGCGACGCCCGTCCAGGAACCACTCGACGCCGAAGTCGTCGGAGCGGGCCACCATGATGAGCAGCACCACCAGATAGGCGAAGAAGCCTGCCGCGAGCCCGATGCCGTAAGCACCGAACAGCCTGCTCCCGGCCGGGAACAGGGCGAGTACCGCCCCACCGCCGACGGCGCCGAGCAGCGCGGCGAGATCGGACAGGCCGATCTCGCCGGTTCGATACCTGTTCACGAAGTACAGGTTCCAGCCGAGCACGAAGCCGAAAGCGCCGGCACCGATCAACTCCCACATCGCCACTTCCTCATTCCTTGACCGTCAGACGGAGATCCGGACGCGCCAGCGCGAGGTAGCTCAGCCCCGCCACGCTGCCGATCCGCAGTAGTTCGAGACGGCTCGCCCGGATCGCGTCGCCGAGCTCCCGGTTCGCGCCGAGCATCAGCGGGACGAGATGATCGGCGAACCGGCACGCCGTCTTCTCCCCCACGTCGATCTCGGTGCCGACGATCCCGCCCGCGCCCGCCCACAACAGCCGTTGCGTCAACGGATTCGGCTGATCGTCCCCCAGCGCGGCGGTACTGCATCCGTTGAGCAGGACCAGTGGCCGCGAGCGCCACTGCCGGTAGAGGTCGTCGGGCAGGCCGCGCGCGGACAGCCGTTCGCCGTCGCCGATCTCCACCCAGCCGATGCCCTGTTCTTCGTCGACGCCGCCGTGGCAGTACAGGTAGATCAGGCTGGGTTGCACGGCCCGCAGCCGCGCGAGCAACCCCGCGCGCCGGTTCTCCTCGTACCACGCCACTCCCGGCAGCAGCTCCCGAAGCCGACGCAAATGCCGGTCCCGCAGGACGAAAGCGGGATCCATGGCCTTTCCCAGCACGAGGGCGGGCGGATCCGCGGATTCCACGGGCCGATCCGGTACCGGTCGATCCGTGCCCAGCGACGGCGGGCTGCCGAGGAGGAGCCGGAATCCCCAGAATCCGGCCGGGCACACCACCGTGTCCGAGTCCGAGACACAACGTCCGCCGAAGCAGCGCGGCTCGATACGAGCGGCCAAGTCGTCGAAGAACGCGCGACAGGCACGCAGTTCGGCCGAACCGACCTCTGCCAAGGGATAGTCGTAGACGATCGCGGCGGGCAGGGGCTGGGCACAGCCGTCCGGCCAGATCACCTGCACGCGGACCCGGTCCCGGAGCCGCTGCCACAGCGGCACGGGATCCAGCCCGGCACGGACGAGCGCCGGGTCGATCCGCGGCCGGATCGCGGTGTAGACGTTGCGGCCGTGCAACGCCAGGGCCCCGAGCGCGGAGTCGATCGATCCCTGTGCCGCTTCGAGCCGCCGGTACAGGTCGCGGGCGCGGCCTTGCAGGCGGTCCAGATGCGCCGCCGGGATACCCGCGGCCATCGGCACCGCCCCGTCGGCGAAGAGGACATGGATCCCGTGCTCGTCGGCGGTGTTGTGATTGACCATGATGCTCAGGGCATGCGGGGCGGCGGTGTCCAAAAGGGACGGATCGAGCCCATACGCGGCCACATAGTCCCGCTCTGCCCGCCAACCGCCGCTTTCCTCCGGCCAGCCGACGTCCGCTTCGACGGCGAACGACTGCCAAAGGACGCCGCGGCAATACAGTCCGAGCCGCAGCCGCCTCCGCGCCGACCGCGCCGGGGTGCGGAGGTCGAACCCGACGCGTCCGGCGTCCCCGGCGCCGAGTCCGACGCGCCTGGTCGGTGTCCCCGTGACCATCGGCCGTAGCCCGGCCGGGGTGCTGTCGAAGGCCACTACGTCGAGAGGCACCTCTCGGCCCGTGTCCGCGCCGGGCAGCTCGCCGATGTCCACCCACAGCACGTATCCGGTGTCCGGGGTCAAGGGGATGTCCAACGGCGCGGGACTTCCGGAGAGGTCGGAGATCCCGACCCGGACCGGCCGGATTCCGGGTTCCGGTAGTCCGGTCGGCGGCTGAAGGGGCGGCGGCTTGTCGCCGCGGCGACGAACGAAGCGGAGCCCGGCGAGGGCGGCCGCGGCAAGCAGCAGACCCGCGAGGATCGCGAGCCATGTCCGTGACGGGAGACCGAGAAGCGGCGTGTTCTCCACCGACGGTGCGGGCGTCGGCTGTGCCGTCCCGGGTGCGGCCAGCACGGTGACGGTCGCGAGGTGGATCCGGGTGCCCGCGGGTCGGCGTGCGTACCCGGCCGGCGGTTTCGGTGACGACTCTTCGACGGGCGGGCTCGTGAACGTGGTTGGCGGGCTCGTGCTCGGGGATTCGCTCGTGGTCACCGGCCCGGTCGACGTGGTGGGCGGCCTCCGGGTCGAAGTCGAGGGAGCACCGACACGGTGGCACGGTTGACAATGGAGTTCGGTGGGGCCGGGCGGCTGCCCGGTGTCGACCGTGAGCCTGCCACGGAGCGGCCCCCGGCTCGTACCTGAGCACGGGGCACTGGGTCCCCCGCCGAAGTAGAGCATGCAGCCTTCGTCGGCTGCGACGCCGTACTTGACGATGTCGTGCGCGGAACCTGGGTACACCTGCGTGGGGACGGCGTCCTGCTGCGCCGATGCCGGCAGGGCGACGGTGAGCAGGATGACGATCGACGCGGCGACGGTTGCCTGCGGGCGCGACATCCGATCCTCCCCACCGTCAGTGCACGCACAGGGGGAAGATTGTGGTCCGCGACCCGGGCGAAGACCAGCCGGTGCCGGCCGAATCCACCGTCCGGGGGTGCGGGATCGCCGTGGTGCCCCCGAATCGGCCCAGACCGGACCCGGATCCGGTGGCGGAGCGCGACCGGGGGCAACCCCTTCGATACCCGGTTTCCGGTCAGCGCCCTTCGGCGAACGGAGTCGGCGGAATCGCTCGCCGCGGCCCTGTCGGGTGGAGGATCCGGGACCTCCAACGACCTGACCGGTGTCGACGATGTAGGAACCGGGCCGACGAGTGTCCCGATTCCTACATCGTCAAGGGGCACTCACGAAACGAGTCCCACCCCGCCACCGCCCTCGGCTACTGCTCGTCGAGCAGATCCTCGATCAGGATGGGGATGTGCCGAACCCGGATACCGGTGGCGTTGTGGACGGCGTTCGCGACCGCCGCCGCCATCCCGACGGTGCCGATCTCGCCGAGGCCCTTCGCGCCGACCGAGTTGTGCAACGTGTCCGGGTATTCGACGAAGTGGACGTCGACCTCGGGGATGTCCGCGTTGACCGGGATCAGGTAGCTCGCGAAATCCCCATTGGCGAGCCGCCCGTTCTCCTCGATCTCCAGCCCCTCGTGCAGAGCGGCCGAGACACCCCAGATCATGCCGCCGATGATCTGGCTTCGAGCCGCCGTCGGATTGATGATCCGGCCGGCGTCGAATACGCCGAGCATGCGGGAAACCCGGATTTCGCGCGTCCACTTGTGGACGCGGACTTCGCAGAACTGCGCGCCGAACGAGCTGAACGAATGCTTCGTCAGCTCCTCACCGGGTGCCGAAGAACCGGTCACCGACAGCGCCGGCCGGTCCAGAGCCCGCAACAGCTCGCCGAAGGTCATCGTCCGTTCCCCGGCCTGCACGCGACCGTCCGCGTATTCGACCTCCATGCCTTCGAACGGCGCGCCCGGAGCGGACGCCAGCGCCACCAGTTCGTCGATCGCCTTGGCGGCGGCGATCATGATGGCCGTCCCGGCGCTCGCGGTCGCCGTCGAACCACCGGACATGCCGCCGGACGGCAGACGCGAGTCACCGAGCCTCGGCTTGACCCGATCCGGCGAGATGTCGAGCGACTCCCCGCCGACCAGTGAAAGCACGGTCAGCAGGCCGGTTCCCGGGTCGGCCCCGCTGGTCGCGACGGCGGCCGTGTCGTCGGGCAGCAGGGTGATCTCGACCGTGGCCGGGAACCGCAGCGCGGGGAACATGGCGGTGGCCGTGCCCATGCCCACGAGCCAGTCGCCGTCGGTCCGTCCTTCGGGTGAGCGATCCGCCCAGCCGAACCGCGCCGCGCCCACCCGGAAGCATTCGTCGAGGTGCTTGCTCGACCACTGCAGGTCCTTGCCGGGCGGAGCGGTCGAGTTGTTGCGCTGCCGCAGCTCGATCGGGTCCATACGCAGTTCGACGGCGAGTTCGTCGATCGCGCTTTCCAAGGCGAAAGAACCGGGTGCTTCGCCCGGTGCCCGCATGAACGTGGTCGGCGGGATGTTCAGCGGCACGATCTTCTGACTGATGGCCAGATTGCGGGTGGCGTACCACTCCCGCGAAGTGCCGTGCGAGGTCGGCTCCACGAACGACCGGTCCATGGGCGTGCTGCACCACGAGTCGTGCCGGAGCGCGTTGAGCCTGCCGTCGTGTTCCGCGCCGAGGGAGATCGTCTGCACCGTCGCGGCTCGGCCCGCGGTCGCGGTGAAGACCTGTTCCCGGCTGAGCACGGCCTTCACCGGCCTGTCCAAGGCCCTGGCGGCCGCCGCGGCAAGGAACGCCGGGGTGGACGTGTGGCCCTTGCCGCCGAACGCACCGCCCACGAAGGGATTCACCGCGTGCACCTCGGACGGCTCCAGGCCCAGCGCCATCGCCAGCTCCGCCGCTTGGAGATCGGATCCCTGGTTGCCGCTGTGGATCGTGAGACCGTCGGGACCCCAGACCGCGACCGCGGAATGCGGTTCCATCGCGGCGTGGTTCTGCGTCGCGGTGGTGTACGTGGCCTCGACGACCACCGGACTCTCCGCGAGCGCGTCTTCGATCGACTCGACACCGTCGGCGAGGATCGCGAGGGACGATGGACCACCCCTCCCTTCAGGCGCTTCTTCGGCCGAGGCGAGGCCGTCCTGCAGCGAGGTCAGGGCCGGCCGGGTCAGATAGGAGACCTCGACCAGCATCGCCGCGTCGCGCGCCTGCTCGTACGTCTCGGCGACCACGAAGCCGATCGGCTGCCCGTAGTAGGCGACTTCCTTGTCCTGCAAAGGAACCCAGGTCTCACCCATGAACGGCGTGGAGGGGGTGTGCAACCGAAGCGGATCGAACGGCGTGTACACACCGATCACCCCCGGAGCGCCCTTCGCCGCCGTGACGTCCATCGTGTCGATCTCGCCGTGAGCGACCGTGCTCAGCACGACGTAACCGTGGACCAGCCCGGGAAAGGTGTGGTCCGCCCCGTATTCGGCCCGGCCGGTGACCTTCAGCGGCCCGTCCACCCTGCTGGTCATGAGCGGTTCCCTTCGGTCAGTTCGAGCAGCGCGCGGACGATGGTCCGCCGTAGCAACGACGGCTTGAACGCGTTCCCGGCCAGCGGGCGCGCACCATCGGCGGCCAGCGACGCCGCCTCCTCGAAAGCGGTGACGGTCGCCGGTGCGCCCCGCAGGGCCTCCTCGACAGCGGGCAGCCGCCACGGCACGGTCGCCACACCGCCCGCCGCGACGCGGGCGTCGACGATGCGCGAGTCCTCGACCCGCAGCGCGACCGCCGCGGAACACAGGGCGAACTCGTAGGACTGCCTGTCACGCACCTTGACGTACGTGGAGTTCGACGCCCAGTCCAGCCGAGGCACCACCACCTCGGCGATCAGTTCGCCGGGCTGGAGGTCGGTCTCGACCTCGGGGGTGTCACCGGGCTGCCGATAGAACGAGGCCAGCTCGACGGCGCGGGACCCGGTCGCGCTGACCAGCCGGAGACGGGCGTCGAGGGCGACCAGGGCGACGGCGACATCGCTGGCGTGGGTCGCCACGCACGCATCGCTCGTGCCCAGCACCGCGTGCATCCGGTTCGCGCCGGAGATCGCCGGGCAACCGCTGCCGGGTACCCGCCGGTTGCACGGCATGGCGACGTCCCGGAAGTACGAGCAGCGCGTGCGCTGCATGAGATTTCCGCCGATGCTGGCCATGTTCCGGATCTGCTGGGACGCACTGAGCAGCAGGGCCCGGGAGATCACCGGGTACACCCCGGCATGTCCGGCGATGTCGCCCATCCGTTCCAGCGCGCCGAAGCGAAGGCCGTCGGTGGTGTCGATGCCACGCAGCGGTACCGCGTTGATGTCGAGGACGTGTTGTGGCGTGAGGACGTTGAGCTTCATCAGGTCGACGAGGGTGGTGCCGCCCGCGAGGAAGGTGCCGGGCGAAGCGACCGCGTCTTCGACGGTCTCGGGTGCGAGCAGCTCAAAGGGACGCATCGGCCCTCCTGGCCTGCTCGACCGCGGCGATGATGTTCGGGTACGCCGCGCACCGGCAGAGGTTGCCGGACATGAACTCGCGGACGTCCTCGACGCCCTGCTCGACGGCGGCGACCGCCGACATGATCTGCCCGGAGGTGCAGAACCCGCACTGGAGGGCGTCTTGGTCGACGAACGCCTGCTGAACCGGATGCAGACCGTCCTCAGTGGACAGTGCTTCGACCGTGGTCACCGGCTGTTTCACGGTGGCGGCCAAGGTGAGACACGACAGCACCGGCCGCCCGCCGACGTGCACCGTGCAGGCGCCGCATTGCCCCCTGTCGCAGCCCTTCTTCGGCCCGGTGACGGCGAGCCGCTCCCGCAGCGTGTCCAGCAGGGTCACCCCGGGATCGACACTCAGGTGTTCCGTCCTGCCATTGACTTCGAGTGAGATGTCCACTGAAACTCTTTCCGCAGATCGCCCGGGCCGTGGCCCGGACGGCGTAGGTTGAGGTGGTGGGAGTCCGTTCGTGATCGAAACGGATATTCATCCGCTTCGATTTCAAGTTAGCGGATCACGATCTGCCCGGCAAGGTCGATGTCCACTCCTGGAGCCGCTCCAGGTTTCCCGGTTCTCTCGGCTACATTCACCGGAGAACGGGATCGGCGGACAGGAGGGAAGATGACGACGGGATCGGTCAGTCCCCGGCGTGCGGACACCCGGCGCAACCACGAGCGCATCCTCGCCACCGCGGCGAAGTCGCTGGCCTGCTCCGGCGAGGTCTCGTTCAACGCCATCGCGAAGCAGGCCGAGGTCGGCGTCGGCACGGTGTACCGGCATTTCCCCACGCCCGAAGCCCTCATCCTGGCGGTGTACCGGCGCGAGGTGCGCCAGCTGGTCGAGATCGTGCCCAGCCTGCTCGAGAAGTACCCGCCGGAGCAGGCGTTCCGCGTGTGGACGACCGATCACCTGGCGCACTACATGATGACCAAACGTGGCCTGGCCGACGCGTTGCGAGCCGCGACGGCCTCGCGCGGAGAGCTGCCGGCCGGGGCGTATGAGGACATGGTCCGCGCGGTCTCCACCTTGTTGCAGGCCAACGTCGACGCCGGCACCGTCCGCGCGGACCTCGCACCCGAGACCGTCCTGCGCGGCCTGGGCGGCCTGCTCTACCTCGACCCGAAAGGCGAGTGGCGGCGCGACGTCGCGAGTCTCCTCGACCTGCTCTGGCGCGGTATGGGCGCCGACCCAGCCTGACCATCCACAGTGGACGGATTCAGCCGCGCAAGTAGTCCAGGTACAGGTCGAGCGCCGCTTCGAGGTGATCCGCGGATCCGGTGGACATCAGGATCGTGACCCCGCCCTGGATCGCGGTGATCAACGCCGCCGCGGCGCGGACCGGGTCGACGTCACGGCGAAGGGCCCCGCTGTCCCGCATGTCCTCGATACCGGCCTGGACCTGACGCTGCCACTGCTCCAGCAGTTGCCTCGTGACCGCCTGCGCGGCCGGAGTATGCCTGCCGATCTCGGTGATCAGCACCCCGAGCGGGCAGTGCACCCCCTGCCGCCGGTATCGCCGGACGACCACGTCACGCCATTTCCCCCACGCCTCCCACGAGGTCAGCCGCCCGAGGTAGGGCTGCTGATCCTCGATCACCTGCCCGGCCTCCCATTCGGCCACGGCGAGGAGCAGTTGTTCCTTGCCTTCCGGGAAGTAGTGGAACAGCTGGCTTTTGCCCGTTCCGCTACGGCGGCAGATGTCGTCGAGGGTCGCCGCCCCGACGCCGTGCTCACGGATCTCGTCCGCCGCGGCTTCGATGATCCGCTGCCGCGTCGCGGCGCCCTTCTTCGTGAGCACGAAAGCCTCCCGGAATGTACTCGGCGGTCCATTGTCCCGTGTCCGGTCCGCGCCGTCATCACGGCATCAGTAGAAGCTTCCCCGAGGTGCGACGGGACTCAATGTCCCGGTGTGCCCGCGCCGCATCGGCGAGGGCGTAGCGACCGCCGATGTACGGGGCCACCTGACCCTTCCGGATGAACTCGAACAGCTCGTTCGCCCGCCGCACCAGTGCCTCACGGGTGGGCACGTGGTCGACGACGGACGGGTACGACAGCAGGATGCTGTTCGGCAGATCCGCCGGACGGAACGCGGGATTGCCGTTCACCACGCCGTAGTAGGCGTGCACGCCGTGGCGGCGCAGCGAGAGCTGGGACGAACGGAACGTCGCCGAGCCGCCACCGTCGTACACGACCTGCGCGCCTTCGCCATCGGTCAGCTCCCGAACCTGTCGCTCGAAGCCGCCACCGGCGGACATCAGCACATGGTCCGCACCCGCGTTCTTCGCCACCGGGATCTTCTCCTCGCGTGACACCAGCCCGATCACGGTGCCGCCGCGAGCCTTGATCAGCTGGGTCAGGATGATGCCGACCCCGCCCGCGGCCGAGTGCACCACGGCCGTGTCTCCCGGCTGGATCGCGTACGTCTCGGTCGTGAAATGGTTCGCGGTCAGGCCCTGCATCAGAATGGCGGCCGCGGTCTCGTCGTCGATGTCGCCGGGCACCCGCACCAGCGACCGCGCCGGGATGGCGAGCCGTTCGGCATAGCTTCCTTTGTGGTAGCGCCAAGCGACCCTGTCACCGACGGCGAAGTCCTCGACGCCCGGCCCTAGCGCCGTGACGACACCCATCCCTTCGACACCCAGCACGGTCGGGACCGACCAGGTCGGCAGCGGCATCTTGCGGGCGCCCGTGTCCATGAAGTTCACCCCGGCCACCCGCAGCCGCACACCGACCTCGCCGGCCCGCGGCACCGGGTCCGGGAACTCGGCCCAGGCCATCACTTCCGGGCCGCCGTATTCGCTGATGTGGATCGCGTGCATCGGCCCAACGTAGGTGCGAAAAAATGGACCGGCAAGTACAAAACCTGCGCCAGGAAACTGGACTTGCCGGTACATTTTTTCGTCGGCATCCTCGGCCGGGTCAACCACTTCGAACGAAGGAAAGCCGATGGACGACCTCGCCCGGCTGGTGGCGGTGGAGGACGTGCGACGCGTGATGGCTCGTTACGTCTACCACGCCGATCATCATCGATGGGACGACCTCGCGGCCCTGTTCACGCCCGAAGCGCCGTTCGTCGCCTCCACAGTGGACGGATCGATCCAAGCGCGGATGACCGGCCGCGCCGAGATCGCCGAGCGGCTCAAAGCCCGCAACCAAGCCGATTCCGTACTGGTACACCACCTGTTCTCCAGCGAGATCGACATCGAGTCGCCCGATTCGGCGGACGGCGTCTGGGCCATGGAGGACATCGTCACCACGCCGCACGACGGCGAAATGCACGGCTACGGCCATTACCGGGTGCGCTTCACCCGGTCGGACGGCCGCTGGCTCATCACCGAACTTCGCATCACCAGGCTCCGCCTGGATTGGACCCACCCGGACAAGGAGAACCGATCATGACCATCGAACCGTTCGTCATCGACGTCGAGCAGGACGTTCTCGACGACCTCCGGAGGCGGCTGAAGGCGACCAGGTTCGCACCCGACCTGGACAACGAAGACGAGGCCTTCGGGCTGAGCACCGCCTACCTCAAGCCCATCGTGGAGTACTGGGCCGACGGTTTCGACTGGCGAGCCGTCGAAGCCCGGTTGAACGAGTACTCGCACCATCGCGTCGACGTCGGCGGCACCCCGGTGCACTTCATCCGTGAGCCGGGGAAAGGCCCCGCACCGATCCCGTTGCTGCTCATGCACGGCTGGCCGTGGACCTTCTGGGACTGGAGCAAGGTCATCCGTCCGCTCGCCGACCCGGGCGCGCACGGCGGCGACCCCGCGGACGCCTTCGACGTCATCGTCCCTTCGCTGCCCGGCTTCGCGTTCTCCACGCCGCTGACGAACGGCAAAGAGAACTTCGTCAGCATGGCCGACCGGTTCCACACGCTGATGACCGACGTGCTCGGCCACCGGCGCTTCGGCGTCGGCGCGGCCGACTACGGCGCACTGGTCGGGGCGCAGCTCGGCCACAAGTACGCCGGCTCACTCCACGGTATCCACCTCGGCAACGAGATGCCGCTGACCATCTTCCAGGGCGAGCGCCACTGGGATCTCACCGGCGGTGCGCCGATCGACGGCCTGCCCGACATGGTCAACTTCGTCGACACCTACGTTTCCCATGTCGCCACGCATATGCTCGACGCGCAGACGATCACGCACGGCCTGAACGACTCCCCGATCGGGATGCTCGCGTGGATCCTCAAGCGGTGGAAGAAGTGGAGCGACCAGAACGGGGTCTTCGAAGACTCCTATCCGGTCGACCACATCCTCACCAACGCGACGATCTACTGGGTCAACCAAGCCATCGGCTCGTCGATCCGCGCCTACAAGAACGTCAACCGGCATCCGTGGCGGCCGTCGCACGACCGGACCCCGGCGGTCGAGGCGCCGTCCGGGTTCACCTTCCACCTCGGCGACGCCGCGCCGCCGGGAGCCCACGACCGCGAACGCCGCGTCGCCGCGTTCAAGGAAGCGGCCGGTCAGGTCTACGGCGACGTGCGGCAGGTGAACGTCCACGAGAAGGGCGGCCACTTCGGACCGTGGGAAAACCCGGAAGCGTGGATCGAAGACCTGCGCACCACGTTCCGCCCGCTGCGCTGAGCGGCGGCGTCACAGCCGTGGGATGTTGCGGAGGTTGGCCCGGGCGAGGTCGATCATCCGGCCGACCCCGCCTTCGAGTACGACCTTGCTCGCGGCCAAGGCGAATCCGCCGAGCTGCCCGGCGGTGATATGCGGCGGGACGGACAGGGCGTTCGCGTCCGTCACGACGTCCACCAGCGCGGGACCGTCGTGGCTCAAGGCCTCCTTGAGCGCCGCGCGCAGCCGCGTCGGATCGGTCACCCGCTCGGCACGCAGTCCCGCGCCATTGGCGATGGCGGCGAAGTCCACCGGGCGGTGATCGGTCTGATAGTCGGGCAGGCCGTCCACCAGCATCTCCAGCTTCACCATGCCGAGCGATGAGTTGTTGAAAGTCACGATCTTGACCGGCAGATCGTGCAACGCCACGGTGAGCAGTTCGCCGAGCAGCATGCCCAGTCCCCCGTCGCCGGACATCGACACGACCTGGCGTCCCGGATAGGCGAACTGCGCGCCGATGGCGTGTGGCAGGGCGTTGGCCATCGTGCCGTGCAGGAACGACCCGATGACCCGGCGTCGTCCATTGGGGGTGAGATACCGGGCCGCCCACACGTTGCACATGCCGGTGTCGACGGTGAAGATCGCGTCGTCCGCGGCGAGCTCGTCGAGGAGGTCCGCGGCGAACTCCGGGTGGATGGGCACATGCCGCTCGACGTTGCGGGTGTAGGCGTCGACGACCTGCTCCAGCGTTTTGCAGTGATCACGCAGCATCCGGTCCAGGAACGTGCGGTCGGACTTGCGGCGCAGGAGCGGCAGTACGGCCCGCAGGGTCTCCCGCACGTCGCCGTGCACCGCCAGTTCCAGCGGGGTGCGTCGGCCCAGCCGGGTCGCGTCGTGGTCGACCTGCACGGTCCGCGCCTGGGGAAGGAAGGAGTCATAAGGGAAATCGGTGCCGAGCAGGACCAGCAGATCCGCGTCGTTCATCGCCCGGTAGCAGGCGCCGTACCCGAGCAGGCCGCTCATCCCGACGTCGAACGGATTGTCGTACTGGATCCACTCCTTGCCGCGCAGGCTGTGGCCGACCGGCGCCTGCACGGTCCCGGCCAGTTCCATCACCTCGGCGTGCGCGCCGCGCACCCCGGCACCGGCGAACAAGGTGACGGTCTCGGCGTCGTTGATCAACTCGGCGAGCCGGCCCACCTGCGACTCGGGTGGCACGACCGTCCCGTGCTCGGTGACCGGCACCCCGTTCCCGGTGGGCGCGACGGCGTCGAGGTGCGCGACGTCCCCCGGCAACACCAGGACGGACACCTCGCCTCGGGACAAGGCGTGCTGCATGGCGATCCGCAGCACCCTCGGCATCTGGGCAGGCCTGCTGATCTGCTCGCAATAGCCGCTGCAGTCGACGAACAGCCGCTCGGGATGGGTCTCCTGGAAGAACCCGGTCCCGATCTGACCGGACGGGATATGCGAGGCGAGCGCGAGAACCGGGGCTCCCGTGCGATGCGCGTCGTAAAGTCCTTGCACCAGATGGGTGTTGCCGGGACCGCAGCTACCGGCGCAGACCGCGAGCCGTCCGGTCAGCTGGGCCTCGGCCGCCGCCGCGAACGCTCCAGCCTCCTCGTTGCGCACGTGCACCCATTCGATGCCAGGGGTTCGGCGGATGGCGTCGACGATGGGGTTGAGGCTGTCTCCGACCACGCCGTAGATCCGTTCCACCCCGGCCTGAACCAGGACTTGGACGAACTGCTCGGCGACGTTGGGCTTGGCCATCAGGACCCCTTCGATTCGGCGGCGGGAACACCTTCATGATCCACGCGCGGGCGCGGCCTCGCAGGTCCTAACCGAGCTCGGCCGACGAGTCGACGACGACCGCGTAGAGATCACCGATGGTCGCGAGCGCCGCACGGTGCTGTTCCGCGGCGGTCACCGGACCGGCGACGGACGGAAGCGGGCGCGTGGCGCAGGCCGCGGCCACCACCGTCGGGCTGTTCCCGCGCAGGAACGCGCCCTCCGCGGTGAACGTGACGCACATATGGGTCATGAACCCGGCCACGACGACGTCCCGGTGCCCGGCGGCGTCGACCAGGTCCCCCAGCCGGGTCCCGACGAACGAGTTGGGCGCGGTCTTGACCACGACCTCCTCGCCCGGGGCGGGGGCGACACGCTCGTGGATCCGGCCGATGTCCTGCTGGAGGTCGTACGGGCTGCCCTCGCCTCCGTCGTGCATGACGTGAATGACCGTCGCGCCCGCCGCCCTGGCGCGGGCCAGCAACGTGGCCGCCTCGTCGAGCGCCGCTTCCCAGCCGTCGAGTTCCATCACGCCACGCGTGTAGGTGTTCTGGTAGTCGACGAGGATCACCGTCGCGTCCGAGAGCGCCGCCGGGGTCGTCGGCAGGGTGCTGATTTCGCGGAGAGTGGTGCTGGTCATCAGGTTTCCTTCGCTTTCCGTCGGTACGGCTACCATCTTGGCTGACCCGATTCGAGATCGAGATACGGATTCGGGTCAGCCATGGTCGAGATCGGCCGACATCCGCGGGAAGAGGATCGATGAGCGCTCCGAAGGTGGCCGTCTTGGCGTTCGAGGGGATCAGCCCTTTCCATCTCGCCGTGCCATCGCTCGTATGGGGCCCGGAATCCCCGGCGGGTGACATGGAGCCGTGGCCGCTCACGGTGGTCGCCGTCGAACCGGGCAGGCTCACCACGAGCGCCGGATACACGATCGACGTCTCCTCGGGTCTCGACGCTCTCGCGGACGCCGACATCGTCGTCGTGCCGTGGTGGTCCGAACCGGAGGCCTCGACGCCCGCGGCCGTGTCCGCCGCGTTGCGGACCGCGCACGAACGCGGTGCCCTCGTCGTCGGGCTCTGTTTGGGGGTCTTCGCCCTCGCGGACGCCGGCATCCTCGACGGTCGCACCGCGACGACGCACTGGAAATGGGTCGAAACCTTCCGGAGACGCTTCCCCTCGGTCGAGTTGCGCCCCGAGGAGTTGTACGTCGACGAAGGCGACGTCGTGACCGGCGCCGGCGCGACCGCCGGGATCGACACCTGCCTTCATCTGCTCGCCCGCACGGCAGGTCAGGTGGTCGCCAACCGCGTCGCCCGCCGGATCGTCGCCGCGCCGCACCGCCCCGGGGGCCAGGCCCAGTTCATCGAGCTTCCCGTGCCCGCCGCGGACGAGGATCCGCTCGCCGAGGTGATGAGCTGGGCGCGGGCCCATCTGGGCACGCAGCACAGCATCGACGGCCTCGCCGCCCGCGCCCATATGAGCCGCAGTACGTTCACCCGCTCGTTCCGGGCCCGCACCGGGACCACCGTCCACAACTGGCTTGTCGCGCAACGGCTCGCGCGGGCGCGACACCTGCTCGAGACGACCTCGCTCGGCGTCGACGCCGTGGCCGCCCAATCCGGCTTCGGCACGCCCGCCCGGCTTCGCGAACACTTCGCCGCGGCATTGGGCACGACGCCGACCCGCTACCGGATCGAGTTCTCCGCCCCGCGCTGACCAGCAACGAGACCGCGGGCAATCCTTTTCTCTCGCCCGCGAAGGAAAAGTGGAATCAAAGCGCCTTGTCCAGCACTCGCTTTTCACCGCGATGAATAGCTCACCCCCGAGGGTGAGCTCAATCGAGTGCATTGCCCGGCGGAACTGGATCGAAGAAGCCGTTCCGGGGCAAGATGACCGGGCACGAGGACCGGCGCGACGGAGGACCATGTGGAGCTGTGCGGAACCCCCATCTTCGACTCTCTGGTCGAGGAGACGCGGAGGGCGGCCGGCGGAAATGGCACGCTCCCCCGGGACGGCGAAGACCATTCCGAATTGAGCGAGCAGCACACCGACGCCGGCCAGGAAAACAAATGACGATCAACACGAGGTCATGAATATCCGAAATAGCGGACCGGAACTTTTCATCCCGAATCCGCACCGGCGGAATTCTGCAGATCGTCGAGCAGCTCCAACTGGCCCGTGATGACCCCGGTCAGAATCCCGCGCGCGACGGCGAGCAGTTCGGCGACCGACGGACTGGTCAGGGAGTAGGAGACGGTCGTGCCCTCCTTGCGCGGCACCACCAGGTTGGCCCGGCGCAGGACCGCGAGCTGCTGGGACAGGTTGGCAGGCTCGATCCCGAGGTCGGCGAGCAGCTCGGAGACGTGATGGTCCCGCTCGCTGAGCAGTTCGAGCACACGGATCCGGACGGGGTGCCCCAGCGTTTTGAAGAACTCCGCCGTCGCCTGATACAGGGGACTGTTCATCGGTATCCCTTCCCCGCAGAGCCGTCCGCACCTCCCCGATCGTGCCCGAAGACGAAGGCTGCCGAACGTCACCTCACACAGAACGGTCGCGACCACACCCGATCAGGGCACAACTCGCGACTCCACAATTTGCATATTTATGCAAGTCTGCATATCAGAGAAGGTGAGAACACCTGTGAGTCACGGCATGCGGGATTCCGCGAGCCTCTTGTCGAGCCACCGGCCTGCCACGAGGAGCAGGCGGTGACCACACGCCACACCATCCCCGCCACGGTCACCCGGGCCCATCTGCTCCTCGCCGCGCACGCGGCGGAACTGGCCGATCTCGCGGCGAACGCCGCCAGGGTGGACTCCAGCTCCCATCCCGACCACTCCGGCCTGATCGGGATGGCGCAGCAGATCGTCGAAGCGGCGGTCGTCGCCGCGCGGCTCGGCGGAAAGACCTGGCAGGAGATCGCGTGCGGGCTCGACGGCGAGACACCGAAATCCGCGCGAACCCGGTACTGGCCCTCGGTCGCCCGGTTCCGGGCGGACCCCTTCCCCACGCAGGGCTCGCGTTACGAGAGTGGGCCGGGACACACCGAGCAGCCGGCCTTCCGCCTTCGTCGGCTGCCCACCCCGGAGCAGCGATCCGACACGCCCGCCGAGCCCACGACTCGCTCGCCGTCCGGACACCTCGCGCTGGTCACGATCCCGGCAGACCAGGGTGACACCGAGCCACCGCCCACGGACGCCCGGCTGAAGATCGCGGAACGGCTCGTCGCCGCCTATGAGCGGATCGCGACCAACGACCGGCAGCCCCCGCAATGGATCCTCGACGGCTTGGCCCACGCCCGCCGCACGGCCGCGGAACTCCGGGGCCACGCCGGTACGCCGCCTGAATGACCTCTCGCGGCGGTTCGCCGCGCAGGAAGCTACACCGAGGTCGCGAGACCGGCTTCGCGATCGAAGTCGTGCTCGTCCTCGGTCTGCGTCCGTGCCACCATCTTCGCGACCAGGTCGAAGATCGGCGTAGCTTCCTGCGGGAAGGTCACGCTCTGCTGGTTCGCGCTCTCGGCGATCATGAACTACTACTCCTCAAGAGTGATGACTACAGCGACTGATCACTCTAACGGCCGGGTATCGATCACGGGCCGTATCCGGAGTTTTGGTCGCTCTCAAGAGGCGACCGTCACCGGATGCGCACCTCGTACGCTCACGACACGGATCCCTACCGTGACGGGCCACAGCGTTCGATCGCGTCCAGCAGGATCGCGCAAGCGAGCTCGATCTCCTCGGCGGTCACGGTGAGCGGCGGCATCAGCCGGATCACGCTGTCTTCGCGGCCGCCGAGTTCGACGATCAGCCCGTGCTGCAACGCGTAGGCCTGCACGGCGCGGGCGTAGCCGCCCGCCGGACGGCCATCGCGCGGATCTGCCAGCTCGATCCCCCACATCAGGCCGAGGCCGCGCACCTCGCGGACCCAGACGTCGCCGTGCAGGCTGCCGAGCCGTTCCGCGAGCTGCCGCCCGCGCTGCCGGACGTTGCCAAGAACGTCGTCACGCCGGACGATGCGGACCGCCGCCGCACCGGAGGCGAACGCGGCCTGGTTGCCGCGGAACGTGCCGGTGTGCGCACCGGGTGCCCAGCCGTCCAGCCGCCGGTCGTAGAAGATCACCGCCACCGGCAGTCCCATCCCGCTCAAGGCCTTCGAGGCGATGATCACATCGGGCTCGATGTCGTAGTGCTCGAACGCGAACCAGGTCCCGGTGCGGCCGCAACCGGTCTGCACCTCGTCGACGACGAGCGGGATGTCCAGTTCCGCGGTCAGCGCGCGGACCCGCCGCACGAAGTCGCGGTCCGCCGGGATGATCCCGCCCTCGCCCTGCACCATTTCCAGGATCACCGCGGCGGGAAGGGGGATGCCGCCGTTGGGATCTCGCAGCGACCGTTCCAGCAGGCCGACGCAGTTGGTCGCACAAGTGTCGGGCGAAAGCCCCACCGGGCACCGGGCGCAGTAGGAGTACGGGAAGAAGTGCACGCCGGGCACACCGTTGGCGATCGGCCGTTTCTGGGCGACGAGCCCGGTCAACGCCATCGCGGCGTGACTCGAGCCGTGGAACCCGCCCTGGAAGGACACCAGGTCACCGCGCCCGGTCGCGGTCTTGCACAGTTTGATCGCCGCGTCCACGGCGTTGGCGCCGCCGGGGCCGCAGAAGTGCATGCGCATCCGCGAGCGCAGCCCGGGCGGAAGCATGGACAGCTGGGCGTCGACGAACTCCCGTTTCGCGGGCGTCGGGAAGTCCAGGCCGTGGGTGAGCACGTGCATCTGTTCGGTGGCCGCGTGTACCAGTTCGGGATGGTTGTGGCCGAGGGAGAGCACACCCGCACCAGCCAGGAAGTCGAGGAAGACGTTCCCGTCCATGTCCCGCAGGTAACTGCCCGCCCCGCCCGCGATCGCGATCGGCAGGTGCCGGGGGTACGCCAGCGCGCTGGATTCCCACTGTCGCTGGTGTTCGAGGAACTCGGCCGAGCGCGGGCCCGGAAGGGCGCCCTCGACACGAGGCGCCATTCGAGCCGTGGGGGTATGGGTCATGGCAGCCTCCTTGCCGCGGTGAGCTTTTCCACCGTGTCGAGTTCGACCGCCGGATTGGCGTGCCAGCGGGTCCGGGCCGGAACGGTGGTGCCCTTCATCAGGAACGCGTCCGCTTCGGCGATCGCCCCGTCCGCCATGGTCACTCCATAGTGGACGAAGGAGCCGGTGCTGAGCGTGCATCCGGCGCCGATGTCGATGTAGTCCGATTTGAACGTGCCGTCCTCGAGCGAATGTCCTTGCACGACGGTGTGCAGGTTGAGCACGCAGTCGTCGCCGATGCTCACCAACGAGCGCTCCGGGATCGCACAGCCGTCGTCGAAGACACGGCGGCCGATCCGGACGCCGAGGCGGCGCAGCAGGAAGGGTTTGAACGCCGTCCCGTCGAACAGGGCGAGATAGCGGGCGGGGCTGAGTTTCCAGAACCGCTCATGCCGCCAGAAGACCGGATCGTAGATCGAGCAGAACCTCGGCCGCAGCGCACGGAAGCCCTGTGCGGCGAGTTCGGCCAGCATGAGGAACGCGACGGAGAACACCAGTGTCGCCACGATGCCGCCGCCGACCGCGAGCGGACCGACTCGCTCGTGCAGGACGCCCGCCGCGGTGCCGATCAGCAGGATTCCGAGCAGGTGCAGCCAGTGCACGAGCAGATGGACGGCGATGGTGACGGTGTTGTGGCGGTTCTTCGCCCGCAGACCCCGGCGCAGCGCGTCCCCGGTGCCGAGGTGCTCGAATCCGGTGTCGCGGAGGACGGTCCTGGGGATCTCGAACGCGGGCGACCCCAGCAGGCCGACGTTCTCCCGGACCGGCCCGTCCAGCGGAACGAGGACCTTGGTCGCCAGCAGGCAGTTCCGGCCGACCCGCGCGTCCGGCGGGAAAGCGATCTCGTTGCCAAGGAACCCCTCCGGCGCGACGGACGTCCTGCGCAGGCGGAACGACGAGGCGGAGACGTCGGCGTTGAGCATCGAAAGGCCGTCGGAGACCATCGTCCCGGTGCCGACCGTGCTCAGGAACGGCGTCTCGTGCTTGACCTCGACCCCGAAGTTGGATCCGGTCTGCTGGACCTTCGACAGGTCGTACCCCAGCGCACGCAGGTAGTACACGATGTAGCTGCTGTCACCGAACAGGTACGTGTACGCCCGCATGTTGGTCAGCCGTGCGATCAATCGCTGGATCGCGAAATGCCTGCCGTAGAGCGGATAGACGCGGTCCGGCCGGAGGAACAGGCCGAGCAGGCGCGGGATCGTGAGGACGACCGCCAGCCCGGCGAGCAACGTCCCGAAGTACAGCAGCGCGGAGTCGATGATCCGGCCGCGATAGAAGGCCCAGCTCGTGAAGTCCGTCGTCGCGGTGAGCCAGCGGTCGACGAACACGTCCGCCCCGCCCAGCGTCACGGGAAGCGTCACACCGAGCAGGAGCAGCAGGCTGGACGCGCAGAAGACGATCGGTCTGAGCTTGCCGCGCGGGACCGTTCCCAGCGCCCGATAGTCCACAGTGGAGAGACGAGCCGGTGACCCGTGCCAGCTCTCGCCATCGGGCACGGACTGCCCGGCGTTCAACGACGACGAGTGGCCGAGCTGCGCATCGTTGCCGATGGCCGTGCCGATGTCGAGCACGGTCATCTCGCCGACGAAGGCGTTGTCGCCGAGCGTGACGGGCCCGGTCTGGATCCGCCCCGCCCTCGCGCGGTAGCACGAGAAGTACGCGTCCTTCCGGATGACCGCCCCGGCGCCGACGCTGAACAGATCGGTGCAGACCGGCGGGTTCCGCGACAGGATCACGGCGCCCTTGCCGATGTCCGCGCCGAGCGCCCGTAGGTACCACGAGTACAGCGGCGTGCCGATGAACAGCATCAGCGGGCTGAACCTGATCAAGGTCCGGACCGTCCAGAAGCGCAGGTAGGCGACGCTCCACAGCGGGATCTCCCCCGGCTTCCACCGGCCGACGATCGACCACTTCGCCACGACCGGCACCGCGGACAGGATGACGAACACGACGAGCCCGAGCCCGGCGGCGCGTGCGTAACTCTCGACGAAACCCGTCGCGGCGGAGATCCAGGCGAATCCCGTGTCGAGGATCCAGCCCGAACCGGCGGCATAGGACAGAAAGGCCAAGAGCTGGAAGACTCCACAAAGGACATACGAAACGGCCGACGCCCGGCGTGGTTCTTCGGCGCGGGCGACCGTCACGTGGTCCGCGGCGGTGGTCGACTCGGCGAGTCCGCGAACGGTGGGGTTGAGGTACACGTCCTTCGCCGACAACGGTGCGAGGTCTCCGCGTTCCCGGATCACGGCGCAGAATTTGGCCACCAGCAGGGAGTCGGCCCCGTAGTCGTCGAAGAAATGCCCCGTCGCCGAGATCCGCTCGATTCCGAGGACACCACCCAAGGCCTCCGCCAAGCGGACTTCGTTCTCGGTGGCAGGCGCCACGTAGCCGACGTCGTTTCCCGCTCTTCGTGGACCAGTGGGCGCCGGGAGATGCTTGCGATCGGCCTTGCCCGCCGGGGTCAGCGGGATGCGGTCGAGTCTTTCGAGGTAGGCGGGCACCATGTAGCCCGGCAGCAGTTCCGCCAGGCGACGGCGAAGGTCACCGGGATCGACGTTCGTCTGGTCGCGGCGCAGGCTGTAGTAGGAGACCAGCTCGACGGTGCCTGGTTCCGGATGATGGGTTTCGACCACCGCCTGGGCGATTCCGGGGATCTGCAGGAGAACCGATTCGATCTCGGTGAGCTCGACGCGGTAGCCCCGGATCTTCACCTGGGTATCGGCACGGCCGTGGTACTCGATCTCCCCGTCCGGGGTGATCCGGCCCAGATCACCGGTGCGGTAGATGCGCTGGGACGGATTGTCGCCGATGCCGAGGAAATCCGGGATGAACGCGCGCTCGGTCAGGTCGGGCCGGTTGAGATAGCCGCCGGCGAGCCCGATCCCGGCGATGCCGATCTCGCCGAGTTCGCCCGAGGCCAAGGCCCTCGGCTCGTCCGGGTCGAGGATGACGACCGAATAGGTGGGCAGGGGCACCCCGATGGTCACCGGTCGATCCGGCCGCAGCACCGACCACGTCGCGGTGACGGTGGCCTCTGTCGGGCCGTAGACGTTGAGAAACCGTCTCTCCTGGCGATGCCAGCGACGCACGAGGTCTTCGGGACACGCTTCGCCGGACACCAGGAGGAACCTCAGCAGCGGCAGATCCTCGTCGAGGCTGGCCAGCAGGGTCGGGACGCAGCACAGCGCGGTGACCTTGTTCTCCCGCAGGAACTCGAGGAGGTCGTGGCCGACAAGGGCGGCGCCGCCGGGTTTCGGCACGAGCGTCGCGCCGCTCAGCAACGGCACCCAGATCTCCTCGACCGAGAAATCGAACGCGATCGTCATGCCTTGGTAGACCCGGTCGGTGGCCTGGATGCCGTAGACCTCGGCGGCGACCTGGACGAAATTACAGATCGAAGGGTGGTCGATCGCCACGCCCTTCGGCCGCCCGGTCGAGCCGGATGTGTAGACGACGTAACAGAGTTCGTCGGCTGGAGCGCCCCGCTCGGCCGCGGTGAGCCGCTCGCCCGGCTGCCCGGCGATGTGATCGGCGTCCTCGTCGAGACAGACGAGATCGACGCTGCCCGGCTCGAACCGGTCCCGCAGGGCGGAGGTCGACACCACGAGCCGGACGCCGGCGTCCTGGACGATGTAGGCCAAGCGGTCGTCCGGAAAACCCACGTCCAATGGCACATACGCCGCGTTGACCTTGAGCACCGCGAGCATAGCGACGTAGGGGTGAACCGGTTCGCCGAACAACAACCCGATCCGGTCGCCGGGCCGCACTCCGCGTGTTCGAAGGTGCCGGGCGAGCCGGTTCGCGTGCTCGTCCAAACCGTCGAACGTGAGCTTTTCGCCCTCGGCATCCACCGCGACCCGGTCGCCGAGGCCGTCCCCTCGCAACCGGTCGCAGAGTCGCTCGTACAGCCCTTCCAGCCGTTCGCCTGCCCGCCATCGGATCCGCTGGTCATGGCCGACGCAGGTCAGGACCCGGCCATCGGTGGTGAACCGGCCGGACGGCAGTCTGTAGGGGCTCATGTCCTGTCCACCGCCAAGCCGAACGAGTCGTGCAGGGCGCGGACGGTGGTGTCGACGGCATCGGTGGGGATCACGGCGGTGAGGCGCGACTGCGAGGTCGTCATCGCCGGCACCGTCACTCGATGGCCGGCGAGGACTCGCAGCAACTCGGACACGAACCCGGGCGAATCGAGCAGCGCGGTGCCGACGACGGAGACCGAGCCGAGTTCGTCGAAGACCGTGGAGCGCGCGTCCAGCTCCATCGCGAGCCGGGTGATCGGCAGGCCGAGCGGCTCCGACCCCCGGACGGTGAACCGCAGTTCGCCGGGATCGGGCCAGCTCAGGTTGTCCGGCCGCACCCCGCAAGCCGCCAGCGTCGCGAGGACACGCGCGTAATGGTCCATGCCCGGGGCCGAAACCTCGACCCGGACCAGCCGGACGTCGCGCTCGTGCGCGATGCCGATGACGTGGGGCCGGCCTTCCAGCGATGCTTCTCCTGCCATCACGACGGTCGACGGGCCGGGATCCGACGCGTGCATCACCCGCACCGCCACCTTGTGACGGCGCGCGAGCTCGACGGATCTGGGATGCAGTACCCGGGCGCCGAGCCCGGCGAGCTCGACCATGGCGTCGTACGAGATCGTCCGGACCACCCTGGTGTCCCGGACGATCCGGGGATCGGCCGTGCGAACGCCGTGCACGTCGGTCCTGATCTCGCATTCGGAACCGCCGAGCGCGGCCGCGAGCGCCACCGCGGTGGTGTCGGAACCACCCCGGCCCAAGGTCAGCAGTTCGCCGTCGGCGTCGCGCCCCTGGAACCCGGCTACCACGACGACTCGCGCGTCACGCAACCGGGCGACGATCTTGCCGGGATCGACCCGCACGATGGTCCCCGCGCCCGGTTCACCCGCGACCTCGATCCCCGCCTGGTCGCCGGACAGCGAGACCGCCTCGACTCCGCGTTCGGCCAGCGCCATGGCCAGCACCGACGCGGACACCTGTTCACCGGTCGCCATCAACTGGTCGAGTTCCCGCGGAGCGGGCGGTTCGGCGAACTCACCCGCCAGTGCGATCAACCGATCGGTGCTGTCCCCCATCGCCGACACGACCAGGACCACCCGATCTCCCGCTTCGGCGATCGCGGCCACTTCGGCGGCTACCTCGTTCACCATTTCCGGGGTGGCCAGCGACGAGCCACCGTATTTTCGTATGACCAGTCCTTTGCTTCGCGTCTTCGGCAAGGGCGGGTCCGGGCTGACGTCGAGTTTCGGAGAAGGATTCACCATTTTCCTTAATAGGTCGCCACATTGGCCGCATTCGCGACGGGGTATACGACAGAGTTCGGAAGCGCCTGCCGGGCAAGGTGTCCTGGCGGAGATGACAGGTTTGGAAAGTAGTGCGGGTCACTTTCCACGGGTACCTCCGTAAGTACGAAAGATCGGTCACCCGTTTCTCGCAGGCCATAACCCGACGGCAGCGCGCAAGGTTATGGCGGCAAACAGCCGAGTTCGATGGAATTAGGTCAGACGAATGACGTATTCGCACTGACTTCGAAATTCGGGAGAACGACGGCGTGACAAAACGGAACGAATTTCCCCACTCGCCGGAAGTTACGAGATCCTTTTACCTGCCCGAAAAGCCCGATGTACATGAAGGCCCCCTTCTTTGCGGTAGGCGCAAGGAAGGGGGCCTTCATGTACATCGGGCCGCTAACCGGACTGAAGACGGGCCGGTTCCGGACTGCCCAACCGTCCATCGTGGACTTCGACGACCCGGTCGACCGCGGTGAGATGGGCGCGGTCGTGCGTGACCAGGACGGTGGCGGTGGCCCGCTGACGGGTCAAGCGTGTGATCAGGTCGATGACCGCGGCGCCGCGGTCGTGGTCGAGGGCGCTCGTCGGTTCGTCGATCAGCAGCACGGTTGGCTCGTTCATCAGTGCGCGAGCGATGTTCACCCGTTGCCGTTGGCCACCGGAGAGCTGGTGCGGACGACGCCCCGCCTGCTGCCCGAGCCCGACGGCGTCGAGCAGATCCATGGCCACGCCCCGTGCTTCGGCTGGGGAACGGCCGTCGATCCGGGCCATGACCTGGAGTTGTTCGGCGGCGGTGAGGGCGGGAAGCAGATTGGGTTGCTGGAAGACGATCCCGATCTTGCGGCGGCGAAGTCCGGTGAGTTCACCGCGGGTCAGCCCGGCGGTCTCGACGCCGTCGATGGTGACGGCACCGCGGTCCGGCGTGATGAGGGTGGCGGCGACGGCGAGGAGGCTGGACTTGCCCGAGCCGGAGGGCCCGGCGACAGCGGTGATCGTGCCCGGCGGGACATCCAGTGTGACGTCGTCGAGCGCGGTGAGGCGGGAGTCTCCGTCGGGATAGGTGAGGGTGACACCGGTCAGGTTCAGGCTCATCGGGCACTCCCCAGCGCGGTCAGCGGGTCGACGGAAGTGATGCGGCGGACGGAGAGCGCGGCCCCGAGAGCGCCGAGCAGGATCATCACCGCGGCCGGGACCAGCACCGTGGCCGGCGTCAGCAGGAAGGGCACGGCGGATCCGGCGACGACCGCGCCGAGGCCCACGGCCAGTCCGGTGCCGACGGCGGTGCCACCGACAAGCAGGACGACAGCCTGGCCGAGCGCGTCCTTCAGCAGGAACGGTGTGCTCGCCCCCAACGCCTTGAGGACGGCGATGTCACCGCTGCGCTGGATCGTCCAGACCGTGAAGAAGGCGCCGATCACGAGTGCGGAGATCGCGAACAGGAAGCCACGCATCAGTTGCAGCGAACCGTTTTCCGAGGTGTAGGAGCCGATCGCGGAGAGCGACTCGCTTTTCGAGACCGTCTTCGTGCCCGCGGCGAGATCAGCGGCCGCGAGATCGGCGTCGGCCGTGGTGTTCAACGCGAGCACCGTCGCGCTCGGCTCGCCGCCCGTGGGTGGCACGATCTTCGCCCAGATGTCGAGGCCCGCCCACACCACCGGAGTGTGGCTGAACCAAGCGTCCCCCGTCACGGCGGCGACCGTCAGCGGGCGCCCGGCCACGGCGATGGTGTCACCGCTACGGACGCCCAGGTCTTCGGCGGCGGACGTCGACAACACCACCGAGTCGCCGGTGATGTCCCCGCCGTCCGGGGCGAGCGCCGAACCGGGCCGGACTCCGAAGACGGAGATCCCGGCGCTGCGGTTCCCCGCGCCGGCCTTGGTGGTGGCGATGCCCAGCGGCTCGGCACCGGTGACGCCGGGGGTTTCGGCCCACTGCCGCCGCTGACTCTCGGTGATCGCGGAGTTGGCGTAGGAAAGGCTCTGCCCGTCACCTGGAGCGGCGAAGACGATCTTGTCGGCGGGCAGACCGGTGATCGCGGAAACGTTCTGCTCACCCAGCCCCGCGGTGAGCCCGGACAACAGGCCGACCAGCAGGGTGATCAGCACGACCACGGCCCCCATCAGGGCGAACCGCCCTTTGGCGAATCTCAGATCTCTCCAGGCGACGAACACGGTTCCGGTCTGTCCTCTCCGGCGGGTGGGCTGGTTACCTCTCCACGATCGCCGCCGGTGGCCGCGACGACATCTGGCCGGAGATGGCACTTCGCCAGCCGGAAGACGGCACGCCGCTTCTACCTTTGGATAGAGGCGCCCGCCGGTCCCGCTCCGTAATCTGGACGCACTGTGACCACCGCCCCCGCTTTGACCCCGACCAGCCGGGTGCTGACCTGGTGTCTGCACCTGCTGCTCGTCGCCCTGCTCGCACTCGCGGCCGTCCGTGCGGTGACGGACGGCTCGCCCGACGCCGGAGCGATCGTCGCGGCGGCGCTGACGTGCGCGGCCGTGTACGCGGTCGGCCCGCTCCTGCCGCGCGTCAGGACGTCCCGGCAGGCCGCCCTGTGGTGGCTGATCGCGGTCGGCCTCGTATGGCTGGTCCTGCTGGTGCTCACCGCCGACGGTGTCTGGGTCGCCTTCCCGCTGTACTTCCTGCAATTGCATCTGTTGCCGCGCCGCCAGGGCCTGCTCGCGGTGATCGCGACCGCGCTGGCGGCGATCACCGCGTTCGCCGCGCACCAGGGTTCCTTCGTCCCGGCGGCGGCGATCGGCCCGGCACTGGGTGCCGCCGTCGCGGTCGCCGTCGTCTGGGGATACCAAGCGCTGTACCGCGAAAGCGAACGACGCCGGAACCTGATCGAGGAACTCACGGCCACCCGCGCCGACCTCGCCGAAGCTCAGCACGAGGCCGGTGTGCTCGCCGAGCGGGAACGGCTGGCCCACGAGATCCACGACACCCTCGCCCAAGGTCTGTCGAGTATCCAGCTGCTGTTGCGTGCCGCGGAAAGAACCCTGCCCGACACCGCCGGGAACGCCGCTCGCTACGTCGAACAGGCTCGGCAAGCGGCTGCCGACAACCTCGCCGAGGCCCGCCGATTCGTCGTCGCGCTGTCGCCACCCGCGCTCGACGGCACCACACTCGTCGACGCACTGGAACGGTTGTGCGCCACCACCAGTGCCCGGCACCGGATCACCGCCCGTTTCCGGCTCACCGGTACTCCCGCTCCCCTGCCGACCGCGCACGAGGTCGCGTTGCTGCGCATCGGCCAGGCCGCCCTCGCGAACACCGTCCGCCACGCCGGCGCGTCCACCGCCGACGTCACCTTGTGCTACCTCGACGAGCACGTCACGCTCGACGTCGTCGACAACGGTGTCGGCTTCGACCCGGAACACAGCGGTTTCGGTCTGACCGCGATGCGCACCCGAGCCGAAGCCTTGGACGGAACCCTCGCCGTCGAGTCCTCCCCCGGCCACGGCACGGAGTTGTCCGTGCGGCTGCCCGTCGAACCCAAGGAACGTCCGTGACCGAACCCCCGATCCGGCTCCTGCTGGCCGACGATCACCCGATCGTCCGGGCGGGCCTCCGTGCCTTGCTGGAAACCGAACCCGGTCTCGTCGTCTCGGCCGAAGCCGCGACCGCGGAGGAAGCGGTTGCCCGCGCCGCGGAAGGCGACATCGACGTCGTGCTGATGGATCTGCGCTTCGGCCCCGGCATGACCGGCGCCGAAGCCACCGCGGTGATCACGGCGCGGCCGGACGCTCCGCGCGTGCTGATCGTCACCACCTACGACACCGACGCCGACACGCTGCCCGCCATCGAAGCGGGTGCCACCGGCTATCTCCTCAAGGACGCCCCGCCCGAGGAACTGGCGGCGGCCGTGCGCACGGCCGCCGCCGGGCGCACCACACTCGCCCCGACCGTCGCCGACCGGTTGATGCACCGGATGCGGATGCCCGCCACCGCGCTGACCATGCGCGAGCTGGAAGTCCTGGCCCTGGTCGCCGACGGCCTGTCCAACCGGGCCATCGCGGAACGGCTCCACCTGACCGAAGGCACCGTGAAATCCCACCTCGCCCGCAGCTACACCAAACTCGGCGTCGACTCGCGCACGGCCGCCGTCGCCACCGCGACCGATCTTGGCCTCATCCGCCGCTGACTGCCTCGTGAGTGTTCAGGACGGCTATTGAGAGGTACGTCAACCGTGTCGTGGTGCACGCCGAACAGGATCCGGTCATCTATGCCTCCGGTTGGGCGCTTTGTTCGGGGGTCGTGAGTGGCAATGGTCGTTCTAACCCTCTTTGCCACTCACGACCCCGCGCAGAGTCGGACATCAAGTCATAACTCGGGCGTTCGATCGACACGAAGTGTCCCTTGTGGACATTTGCGGCAGCCAGGTCGACAGTCGGCCCGGAACCGCGCCATCCCATGTCGTTGCGAAGCGCCACGTTTGCCTCGCCCTCAATGGAACCGTCCCGAACACTCACGAGTCGATCAGCCTGCGAGCACGCCGCTGACCTCGTTCGGCGTTCCCGGGATCGTGCCGGTCGCGGTCTTCGTGCCGGTGGCGAGGTCGACCGAGTGGATCTCCTTCTTACCGGGATCGGTGACGTAGGCGGTCCCGCCCCGGACGAAGATCGCCGGACGCGGCTGCTGCCACTCGATCGGCTCCTGCCAGGACCCGAGGACGGCGATCTTCGTCGTCACCGCACCGGTCACCGGGTCGATCACGTGGATGTGGCCGTCGGTGCCCAGTACCAGCGCCTCGCCTTGAGGGCCGCGGGCCAGCGAACGGAAGGTGTAGCTGGTCCCGATGTCGACGTGCTTGAGCGTGGCCTTCTCGGTGTCGATCAGGGAAATCCGGGTCGGGCGTTCGAGCTCGGCCGCCTCATCGACCTTGTAGTCGCCGAGGGTGATCGGCGAGACATCCGAACCCGCCTGGTTGCCGATGCGTCCGTAGGCATCCGGGCTGGTCACCTTGGTGATGACACCGTTCCGGTAGATCAGCACACCGGTCTCGCAACCGACCACGATCGCCTCCCCGCGCGCGGCGGCTTCACCGTGCACACCGGGGCATTGCTCGTTGCGCGCGATCTCCTTCTTGTCCTTGTCCAGCACCACGATGCCGGACCGTTTGTCCTCGTTCCCGACGGTGGTCACCAGTTCGCCGTTCTCGAGTTCGACGGCCACGCCATGGTGCGCTTCCGGCGTCTTGTGCTTCGGCGCGGGAAGGGCCGCGGTGCCGATCGTCTTCGGGTCGAAGACGGTCACTTCGCCGGTCCCGTCGGCGAACAGCACCGTCTTCCCGGCGTGGCGGACGACGTGCCCCGGCTTGGCGGCCTTCACCTCGTTGTCCGTCAGCACGGCGCCGGCGGCGTCGAGTACCCGGAACCCGGTGGCGGTCGAGACCATGAGGTGCCGGTCGTTCCCCGCCGGGTTGAGGCGGTTGAAGCCGTCCAGCGGAAGGGTCTTCGCCACCTGCAGGGTCTTCCCGTCGAGCAGGGCGATTCCGCCGTCGTAGGTGACGGCCACCGGATCGGCGACGACCGGCGCCGGTGTGGCACCCTTTCCGGGGTCCGCCGCCGGCTGTTCGGTCCCGCAGGCGGCGAGCGCGAGTGTGCTCGCCGTCGTCGCCATCAGCGCGAGATATCGGGTCTTGCGTGCCATTTTCACTGTGCCTTTCGTCTGTTCCGATCAGGAACGGGTCAAACCGGTGGTGATCGATTCGGTGTTGGCGCGCATCATCTCCAGGTAGGTGGCCGCGCCCTGGCCTGGTTCGCTGAGCGACTCGGAGAACAGCGGGGCCACCTCGACGTGCAGCCCCGCCTGCTCGGCCAGTACCCGCGCGAGCCGGTCCGGCTGTGAGGAATCCGCGAAGATCACCGGCACTCCCGCCGCGCGGACGGTGTCGGCGAGTGCTTTCAGATCCGAGGAACTGGGCGACGCGAGCGTCGTTCCGCCGGGGATCACCGCGCCGACGACCTCGAACCCGAACCGCTGCGCCAGGTAGCCGAACACGTGGTGATTCGTCACCAGTTTCCGGCGCTCACGGGGAATCCCGCCGAACTTCTCGGTCATCGTGCGGTCGAGCGCTTCGATCTCCCCGCGATAGCGTTCGGCGTTCGCGCGGATGACCGCTTCGTCGACGCCGCCGACATGGGCGACGACCTCGTCCGCGATCGTCTTCACCGCGTCGCGCACCCGCGCCGGATCCGTCCAGAAATGCGGGTCCGGCTTGTTGTCGGCGTAACTGATCGGATTCACCCGCTCCCCCGCGGGGAGGGCCGGTACGCCGTTTTCCTCGGCTGTGCGGACGGTGCGCAGCATGCCTTCTTCGAGCCCGAGTCCGTTGTAGACGATCAGGCCGGCGCGCTCGACCTGCGCGGCCTGCTGCGCGGACATACCGAAGGAATGCGGGTCGGCGTTCGGCTTCATCAACACCGTCACTTCGGCCTGATCGCCGACGACGGCGCGGGTGATGTCGCCGAGGATGTTCGTCGTGACGACGACCGACTTGCCGCCCGCGCCGCTTCCGGAGCACCCCGCCGCCGCCAGCAGCGCCACCACGAACAGGGCGAGTACCCGGCGCCTCATCGGCCGGTCTCCACGATATGGCCCGCCTTGCCGCCGACCTTCAGCGTCCTGGCACGCCGGAGGTTGTCGTTGTAGTCGATCTCGTACACCTCCGCGGACAGCGGGTTGTTGAGGTAGGCGCGGGTCGAATCGACCTGGATCGAGGCGGCGGCGGTGCCTTCCGGGGTCAGGAGCGGGACCGCCGTCTGTTCCTTTCCGGCGGCGTCGAACGAGCGCAGCTTCCCGTCCCGGGTGAGGGCCAGCAGCGGGCCACCCTCACCGACGGCGTTCACCGCGGCGACCTGCCCGGTCTCGACGTACTGCCAGCTGCGACGCCCGACGTCGAGCGACCACACGGCGGAGTCACCCGCCCTGGCGGCCAGCGTCGCGCCACCCGGCCGGTGGAAGAAGGCGGTGGCGCGTTCCTGTGCGGTGACACTGCGCGGATACGGGATTTTCACCCCGGCGAACGCACCCTCCTTTTCGGTCACCAGCAGGGCGCCGTCCGCGCATCCGAAGACGACACCGCGGCGGGTCACCGCCTGGCCGCGCAGTTCCGGGCACGGCTGGTCGATCTCGGCGACGGCCTTGCCCTGGCGGTCGTGGACCCGCACACCGCGGGCGAACGGCTTTCCGGCGTCCGCCACCGTGGCGATGATGTGCTCGCGGTAAGGGATGGCGACACCGGCATGCGGCTCTCGCGTGATCTTCCCCAGTTCTGTGACGGTCCCCTTGTCCAGTGCGGCACGGTCGAGCAGCGTCGCCGATCCGTCCGAATAGGACAGTGTGGAGACGGCGGGATCGCTGTAGGCCGCCAAAAGCTGTTTACCCGGCGCCACCCCGACATCACGGACCTTCGCCCGGTAGTAGTGGACGTGGTCACCGTGGTCGACCATCCAGGACCCGCTGTCGACGACCCGGATCGTGCCGTCGCCGGCGGTCAGGTAACCGAAGCGGCCGTCGCCGGTGACGGCCCGCACGCCGTCGACGCGACCGACTTCGTGCACCTCCTCGGTGATGAGGTCCACGACGCGCACCGCACCCGTTTCCGGGTCGGCGACGATCAGCCGGGACTGCGCCTCGGCCGCCTCTTCCGCGCCTTCGACATAGCCGTGCGGGACTTCCGCGGTCACCTCCTTCGGCTGCTCGCCGCCGCACGCCGCCAAGGTCAGCGCCGCGACGATCGCCGTCACTGCTTTCAGTTTCATCGTGAGCACTCGATCTCCGGTGTCAGGGAACGGAATCGCTGTCGTACGAAGGACAGGACCGCGGAAAGGAAGAACAGGAGGACCGCGCCGGCGGCGATGGTCGCGCCCGCCGCGGTGCCCCAATGCCAGGACACGAGCAGGCCGCCGACCGTGGCGGCGATGCCGAGCAACGCCGCGATGAGCATGATCGTGGTGATCCGCCGGGACCAGAAGAGCGCCGCCGCGGCGGGGGCGATGAGCAGGCCGAACACCAGCAGTGTCCCCACGACGCGGAACGACGCGACGATCGTCAGCGTGACCAGCCCGAGCAGCACCGCGTTCGCGAGACGTGGCCGCAACCCCAGGGTGTGCGCTTTGCGGACGTCGAACGTGAGGGCGGTGAACGAGCGATGTCCCACCAGCGCCACCACCCCGACGACGAGCAGGGTGATCGCGAGGCCCACCAGATCGCCGGACCCGACGGCGAGTACGTCACCGAACAGGAATCCGGTGAGATCGACGGCGAACGACCGCGAGTGGGACACGATGATCACGCCGCTCGCGAGCATGCCGACGAACAGCAGCCCGATCGTGGTGTCCTCGGAAAGCCGTCGCGAACGCCCGAGCGCCGTCACCCCGAGCGCCATCACACCGGCACTGATCGCCGCGCCGATCAGCAGGTTCACGCCGGTCAGCGAGGCGATCGCCACGCCGGGCAGCATGCCGTGCGACATCGCGTCGCCGATGAACGCCATACCGCGCAACACCACCCAGGTGCCCACGACCGCGCACACCGCCGAAACGAGCACGCCCGCCAGCAACGCACGCTGCACGAACGACACCTCGAAGGGGATCAGCAACCAGTCCACGCGTCACACTATAGTGGTAATGATTGTCATTATCTGGAAGAGGGTGGGATGACCCCGGACACAACGGCGCTCACGATCGACCGTGCGCACGCCCATTACGGCTCCCGCGAGGTGCTGCGCGGGATCACCGCTCAGGTCCCGTCGGCGCGGCTCACCGCGGTCGCCGGTGCGAACGGCGCGGGCAAGTCGTCGCTGCTCAACCTCGTCGCGGGCGTGCTCCCGCCGACCACCGGTTCGGTGACCCGCCGGGATCCGGGCCGTGTCGCCTACGTGACCCAGCAGAGCGAGGTGTCGCGGTCGCTGCCGATCACCGTGCGCGCCACCGTCACGATGGGCCGCTGGGCACACCGGGGCCACTGGCGGCGACTGTCCAAGTCGGACCGGAACATCGTCGGGGAATGCCTTGAGCTGCTGGAGATCACATCGATCGCGGACCGGTTGATCGGCACACTGTCCGGCGGACAGCGGCAACGCGCGCTGGTCGCGCAGGGGCTCGCCCAGCGAGCCGGGTTGCTGCTGCTCGACGAGCCGTCGGCCGGACTCGACCTGCACGCCCGCCGCTTGATCGACGAAGCACTACGCGCCGCACTCGCCGAGGGCACGACGGTCCTGCGGGTCACACACGACCTCGAAGTGGCCGGCCGGGCCGATCATTGCCTGCTGCTGCAGGACGGCCGTCTCGTCGGCGAAGGTGCGCCTGCTTCGGTGCTGACCCCGGAGCGCGTCGCTGAAGCCTGGGGGCTTCCGATCGGCATTCGCTCAGGGGCCACCGATGCTCGCTAGGGAGATCCGACCCCCGGCGCCGGTGGATCGCCTCGAACTCCCGCCCGAACTGCTCGCGGTTCTTCCCATCGGCCGGGCCATCGACGGCGGTCTGCTGTGCGTCGATCTCCGGCAAGGCGAGCACCACGGTGGCGTCGTGAAGTGGTACGCCAGTGAAGGGATCTACGAGTCCGGCTGGACGAGTGTCGCCGAGCGGCTCGACGGCCGTGAACCGCCTCCTGTCATCGGCGAAGCCACCGCACGGTGACATCGAGCGCTTCCTCCGCCGACTCCCCGAACCCGTGCCCCGCACCGGCGAGCGAGTGCCAGCTCGTATCCGGCCGCGCGAGTGCGGTCTCACGCGCGATGGCATGGGAGACGTGCTCATCCTCCGAACCGTGGACGACGAGCGCGGGAATCGAGGACGAAAGGAAAGCGCCGCGCGGATCCAGGTGGGCGAACTCGTCGAACAGCGCGGCCCCCAGCTGAAACCGGCCTTCGATATCCAGAGACCCTTTGTCCGCCAACGAAGTCCGGTCCGAGTACAGGGCGATCCCCCTCGGCAGCTCCGGTTCCAGGAACGTCCGCCGCAAGTCGAGCACCGGCTGCCAGAGCACGACCCGCCGCACGGGGAGCGACGCCAGCGACAGGGTCGCGCTCACCGCGCCGAAGCTCGATGCCACCACCGAGACGGGCCCGCCCACCGAGCCCACCGCGGCGCGCAGGTCCAGCAGTTCGCCCGCGATGGTCATGTCCCTCGGCCGTCCCTCGCTGCGGCCGTGTCCGCGAAAGGAGAACCGCAGCACCGTGAAACCCGCCGCTGTGAGCCGCGGGGCGAGGGCGCCGAACAGCCCGTTCTCGTCGAGATCCGCGGTGATGCCGTGGACGAGCACGACCGTCTCCGGGCCGCCCTCGTGCCGGACGCTGTCGAGCTGGAGCCCGTCGGACGTCGCGATCACAGGTACAGCACCGCGGTGAGCACCATGCCGCCCAGACCGACCAGCCAGGTGTACGGCAGCGTCGAGACCATCGCCCGTTCCGGGCGCACCCCGGCGTACTGGGACGCCCACACGGTCTGCGTGCTGGTCGGGTCGGAGACGCTGAACACCTGGTTGTAGGAGGCCATCAGCCCGACGACGGCGGGAAGCGGGTAGATGCCACCGGTGACCAGCACGCCCGCGACACCGGCTCCGAGGCCGAACACGTTCAGCGGGCCGCGGAACAGGCACAACGGGACCAGCGCGGCGAAGACCACGACGAACCACACCGCACCGGACGGGCTGATGGACGCCACGATCGGCGTCAGCGCGCCCTTCGCGCCGGGGAGTTTCACCGCGGCCAGCAGCATCCCGATCGCCACGAACAGCGCGATCGGCGGCGCCGCGACGTCGAACGCCTTGTACAGCGAACGCAGGCCACGTCCGCTGAGCTCACCCCATTTCGTCGTCGTCACCAGCGCGTAGACCACACCGGCCAGCAGGGACGGCACGATCGGCACCGCGAATCCAAGCGCGAGGACGATCGGCAGCAACGGCGAAAGCAGCGCGTACCAAGGGGCGTCACCGCGACGGACACGCGCCTTCGGCCGGTCCAGTTTCACCGCCCAGGTGTGCCGGGCACCGCGCCGCGTCTGGATCAGGACGTAGGCGATGCCGACGACGAGCGCCATCGGGAACAGTTTGATCATGATCGACTTGACGTCGGAAACCGGCGCGCCCAGCGCGTCGGACAGGAACTGCCACACGGCCAGTTCCAGCGGCGAGCCCGCCGAGATGCCCATCAGCACGGTGCCGCCCGCCGCGACGGGACTGACGCCGACCGCGATCATCGCCGGGATGCCGACCACACCGGCGAGCATGGCGGCCGGGGCCGATCCGGTGATGCTGCCGCACAGGATCGACACGCCGAACACGCCGAGCGCGACGACCGACGGCCGCTCCCCGCCGAACTCGACGATCTTGCGCACGAGGGTGCCGGCGATGCCGGTCTCGTCCATGAGGGTGCCGAGCCACGAGCCGAGCAGGACGGCGATCATCGTGGACGCGAGCGTCGCGGAGCCGGTCTGGAGCACACCGGTCAGGATGCTGTCCTTCGCACCCGTCAGGGGTGCTCCGGCGAGGACGGCGATGCCGAGCGCGAGCAGCACCAGCGCGAACGCCGTGGGCAGCACGCGGGTGAGCATCAGCACGACGCCCACCGCCATCAGGACGAGAATCGCGATTCCCATGGTCAGTTCCCTCCCGCGAGCGCGGTGGTGATGAGCAGCGGGCTGACGCCCAGACCGCTGCGGAGGTGAGCGAAGCGGTGCGCGGCGATCTCCTCCGCGCCCGCGACATGGGCCCGCAGACGCAGCGGCCCGAACCGGAACGCGGTATGCCCGAGCCGTCGGTTCAGCTCACGCACGTCGAGCCGGTGGTGCGCCAGTTCGTGTGCCACCGCGGCCCGGCGCAGCGCTTCGCGGGTCACTGGCCATCCGCGTGCTCGCGCCAGTTCCTCGACCCGGCGCAGCGCCTCGGTGTACACGACGACCGTGCCGCGCTGGTGCTCGGCGAGCAGCAATTCACTGTCGCTGACGCCGCCTTCGCGCTCCACGACCTGGACGTCGTCGGAGTCGGTTCCGGTGGCCAGCTCGTCTCCGTAGGCCAGCGCGATCTCCGCCCAGGCACGCAGTTGTCCGTCGGTGCGGTTCTCGTGTGTGGGCGTCGCCCGCAGGAGTTCGACGGCCAGATCGAGGTCGCTCATCGGCGGTCCTGGAGGATCATGACGACCGGCTCGTCACTCGCGCGGGTCTTCAGCTCGGCCCCGGCCAGTGCGAGCAGCTGGTCTCTGTCGAGCACACCGGACAGATCCGCGATCTTGGGTCCCACCAGCAACCAGACGGCCGGCGCGCGGGAGCCGCCGTCACCGTAGCGGGTGTGCTGGTCGGTGAGCGTGGCCAGCCGCGTCGGGGCGGAACCCGCATCGGAGGTCTCGACGACCGCACCCGCGCCGTGCAGCCGGATCACGCCTTCGCCGTCGACGACCCGCACATGCCGCACCGGCTTCGTGAACCGGCCGAACACGCCCTGCCGCCGGGCTGACGCGCTGAAGACGCGGTGATGCGCCGTGGACGCGACGCGCCGAAGCCGGTCGGGTCCGACACCGATGCTGCGTGCGACCGCCGCGCCGATCGTGTCTTCGTCCACTGTGGACGCTCGATCCTTGGTGCGCAGTTCGGTGGCGCCGGTGGCGACCGCGCGCACCAGGTTGCGCTGTGGGTCGACCGTGACATCGACCTCGACACCGGCCGGATCGGCGCCCTGCGCGACGACGGCGGCCTCGGCTTCGGACCGCACGGCGAGGACATCGGCGTTGGAGGGACTGGGCACGATCCGCTCGACCGACTCCCGGACCAGGGCCAGCGCGGCGCCGAGCGGGCTGATGACCTCGGCGTGCGCGGCGATCCGCCAGTCGTGCCCCGAATCCTCACCGAGGAACGGGGTGACCGCGGCCGCCCCGCCGCCACCTCCGACCAGGGTGGGCCGATCCAGCCGGTATTCCCGGATCAGCTCGTCGACGACCGCGCGCACCGGCTTCATCGCCTGGCGCGACACCGCCCGCGCGGCCTCCTCCACCGAAGTCCCCATCGCCTCCGCGAGTGGTGCCAGCGCCAGCCGCGCGGACTCCGCCTCGGAACGCGCGTACGAATCACCGGGCACGATGCCGAGCGCGTTCGCGGCACACGTCAGAGTGAGCGCGTACCGCTTGCCGTCGGCCGCTTCGAGCGCGACGTAGTCACTCGGGTCGTCCGGCCGAGGGGAAACGGTGACCAGTTTCGCCCCTTCCAGCGCCGACGCGGGTGCGAAACACGCGTAAGGCAGGCCCGCGATATGGGCGCTGCGTGGCCCGACGTCGGTCACCGTACGTCCGGAGAATCGGATCAACGAGCCGCCGCCGACGCCGATCGTGCGGACGTCGAGCGCGGGCAGATAGGTCTCATGCCCGCCGAGGTGCGCGTGTCGCACCAGCACCCGGCCACGGCGGACCACGCTGATGTCGGTGGACGTGCCGCCGGTCTCGAGGAACAGCCCTTCGCTGAGCTTCTCCCCCATCAACGCGCCCGCGACTCCCGCGGCGGGCCCGGACAACGCCGTCAGCAGCGGCCGCCGCCGCATTTCCGGCAACGACATGACGCCGCCGTCACCACGCACCACCATCAACGGCGCGGTCACCCCCGCCCGGCGCACGCTCGCCTCGACCAGGTCGGCGGTCGACACCATGCGCGGCATGATCCCCGCGTTCAGCACCGCGGTGCGCGCCCGCTTCGTGAGCCCGTACAGACCGGTGATCTCGTGCGTGGCCGTGGCGAGCACGTCCCGCTCCCGGGCGGCGGCCGCCACCGCCCGCTCCCCCTCCGGATCGTCCACACTGAACGGTTCGACGGCGACGATCACTTCCGCCCCTTGGCGGACCAGATCATCGACGGCCTCGCCCGCATCGGAGAGCTCACGCACCGGCGCGAATCGCACCGGGAGTTTCCGGCCGGGTGCCAGCTCCATTTTCGCGAACGCCCCGAGCCGCCGGGTGGCGAAAGCGTCGAAACCGGTGCCCACCCCGGCGATCCCGACCGTCGCCACGTCGCCTTCCAGCAACGCGTTGGTCGCCTGGGTGGTGCCGTGCGCGAGGAACGACACGTCCTCGGCGCCGATGCCGACCTCGGCACGGAGTTTCTCCAGCGCCTCGAGGATCCCGTGTGCGACACCGTCTTCGTGGTCGTGGCTGGTGGGGACCTTGACCTGGCCGAGCAGCGCGAACGTGCGCGCGTCGACGGCGACGGCGTCGGTGAACGTGCCACCGACATCGATGCCGACGCGTACCGGAGTGGGTTCGGATGTCTTGGACCTCACTGTCCACCTCCTGGGGGAATGGGGTCAGTAGCCGCGGACTTCGGGCCAGCGCCGTTCGACGCCTGCCCGGTCCAGTACTCGGGCGAACTCCTCGAACCGTGCCGGGTCCTCGCGGACGGCGTGCGGCTCACCACCGCCGCGCACCGCGAATCCGGCGAGGTGACCGGCGACTTCGCCGACGTTCCACTCCACGGGGTGCAGCCGGTGACAGCCGTTGGTGATGTGGGTCGTGCCGATGTTCTTCCCCGCGGGCAACAGGTTTCGCATCCGCTGGGGTAGCAACGCGCCGAGCGGCAGCTCGAACGGCACACTCGGGACGTCGATGTAGGTGTCGCCCGCCGTCGACGGATGCAGATCGATCCGGTAGCTGCCGACGCCGACGGAGTCTTCGCGGCGTTTGCGGCCGGTCGGCCCGAGTACGTCGAGCGCAACGTCCTGCTCGACGATCGTCGTGACGGCCCGGATCCGGCGTGCTTCGCGCACATAGGCGGATTTGGCCAGCCCGTCGTCGGTGTCGACGACGTCGCGACGCAGTTTCAGTCCGGGGAAGCCGGTGCCGCCGTCGAGCCTCGGCGCCTCCGTCTGCAACCAGTACAGCACCGACAACGAGAGCTGTTTGGCCTCGTGATGGGCCAGCGCGACGTCCTCGGCGGTGCTCACCCCGTCGATCTCCACCGCGGGCCGGAGCCAGTAGTCGTTGAGCGGCCAGTTCACCAGCGTGATGTCCGAGCCGAAGGCACCCGGCCGGTGCAGCTTGCGGGCGAGGATCCGGCGGAAACCCCACAGCTCCTTGTCGCCGGCGTCGGCGCTCTGGTCCGCGCTCACCGCCAGCGGATCGGTGTCCGGGTTCGGGTCGAAGGTGCGGCCGACCGGGGCCAGCGAGCGCGGATCCGGGGCGAGGAAACCGAGCAGCGGTCCCGGCCAGAAATCCGGCTGGTACTCGCGCCAGAAACCGTACATCTCCGGCCGGTCGATCGTGTGGTCCTCGCCCGCGTGATGCGAGAGCGCGAAACAGTAGGTGATCCCCTGGAGATTGCCGGGGTCAGCCTGTTCCGGGGCGTGCGGTTCGCCGTGATCGGACTGCGCTTCGGCGCCGATCGCGAACTCGGTGCCCGTCAACGGCAGCAGATCCCCGTTCTCGGTCGCGTCGAGCACGTACTCCGCCCGCACTGTGGTGCGCTCCCCACCGGGCCCTTCGAACGTGACGGCGTCGACGCGATCGCCGCTCACCTCCGCCGCGAACGGCCGGTGACGCGGCAGCACGGTGAGCCGTCCGGCGGCCCGGTGCGGCGCCAGCATCGACTCCAGCACGGCGAGCGCGACACGCGGCTCGTGACACAGTTTGCTCACGCGGCCGGCGCCGGGGTTCAGGTCGGTCAACGCGGCCGCCTCGGCGCGCAGCGGGTAATACCGCCGGTAGTAGTCACGCACGCCCTCGCGGAAGGCGCGATAGGTGGCCGTCCCGCCGAAACGCTCGATCCACGGGTTCTCGTCCGGGGGAACCGCCTGCGCGGTGAACTGACCGCCGAGCCAGTCGGTCTCCTCGGTCAGCACGACGTGATGCCCCGCCGACGCGGCGGCGAGCGCGGCGGCGACGCCACCCACCCCACCGCCCGCGACGAGGATCTCGGTGCCGAGTTCAGCCATGTTCCGTCCTATCGGGATCGCGGTGGGCCGACTTGGGCGCCGTCCACCTGTGGGCACCGCAGCAACTGCTGCGGCGCGGTCGTCCGTTCGGTCACGAGGTCGACCAGCAGGCGCACGGCGCGTCTGCCCATCTCTCGCATGGGGACCTCGAAACCGCTCACCCCGGGCGGGCCGCCGAGCACGGCCAGCGAAAGATCGTCCGGAGTGGACAGTCCGGCGGTGTCGACGGCCTGCCGGACTGCCCGATACGCCGTCCCCGTGTCGGTGCCCTCCACCACGACGGCGGTCACCCCGCCGTCGACCCAGCCACGTACGGTCGTGGCGGTCAGATTCGTGCCCTGCAACCGGACGACGCCGGTCTGCGGGGCCGCCTGTACCACTCCGCGTTGCCGATCCTCCGAGGACGGCGCCTCGTCGGCCTCGCGCACGTAGCGGATTTCGCGGTGGCCGAGATCGAGCAGGCGCCGCAGCACCAACGCGGACGCCGTCACGTAATCCGCGCCGACGTACGGGATCCGGCCACCGAGCTCCGGCCGCCGTCCGATGTAGACAAACGGGAAGCCGTCGTCGACGAGCCGCGCCACCGGCCCTTCCGGCACATGCCTGCCGAAGAACAAGCAGCCGTCGGCCAGCCGGGTCCGGCGGATCGCGGCCTCCTGCCGGGCACCGGGTCCGCTGGTGCCGGTGAACAGGATGAGGTCCTGGCCGAGTTTGGCCGCCTCTTCCTCCACACCGGACAGAATCGGGTGGTAGGTGTCCGCCTCGTCGGTCGGGAAGGCGCTGCGGAAGGTGTAGAGCCCGAGCAGATTCGACCGCGACCGCGCGAGCCGGGTCGCGACCGGATGCGGCACGTAGCCGAGATCCTGCGCCACCTCCATCACTCGCCGCCGGGTCGATTCGGCCATCCGCACCGACCGGTTCCCGCCGAGCACCACGGAAACGGTCGCCTGCGAAACCCCGGCGATGCGGGCGATGTCCGCCTGCCGGGGCGGCCGCCGACCTGATGCCATTCCGTCTCCTTGAAGGGTGCTAATGCGGTTTAGCCGAGCATCTGTCCGGGATGCGCCGAAATCAAGGAAACCGGCTCATCCTGTCCGATACCACGGCTGAGAAGGACTAATACGTATTAGCTCCTTGACGGTCCGCGGCGGCGGTCCGAATGGTTGGACGAGCACGTCAACGCCGACGAAAGGGAGTGTCCGCATGACCGAGCTGTCCCGACGCGCGGCTCTGCGCGGAGCCGCCGGAGTAGGTCTCGGCCTGGCCGCGATGCCCGTCCTGGGTGCCGGGTCCGCGGCCGCGGCGCCTGCCGGATTCCCGGAGTACCGGTTCCTGCGCACCGCGTTCGACAAGAGCAAGCTGAAGTACAACCCGACCGGCGAACTGATCTTCCCGTGCATCCGCGGTGTCGCCGGCCGGATCGCGAACCCGCTGGGCCGCTACTACCTTTACTACGCGCCGCACGACGCGCCGGGCGGGATCTGCCTTTCCTACGCCGACAGCCTCGAAGGTCCCTTCATCGAGTATCCGGGCAACCCGATCGTCAAGAGGACCTGGAATCCGCACTACAGCGTCTCCCACGTCTCGTCGTCGCACGTGCTGTGGAACGAAGACGCGCGGGAGCTGTGGCTGTACTTCCACGGCGAGAACACGACGACCCGTCTCGCGCGGTCCAAGGACGGCATCCACTTCACCTACGACAAGGTGGTGCTCTCGACCTCGATGCTGCCCGCAGGCACCACGGAGACCTCTTACGCGCGGGTGTTCCGGCACGACCTGCCGTCGCGTGGCGCCAAGTACGTGATGGTCTTCATGATCAACGACAAGAGCAATCATCGTTCGATCGGCTGGGGCTGGTCCGCCGACGGACGGAACTGGACGTTCTCGCAGACGCCGCTGATCCGTCCGGAAGAGGTCGGCGCGAGCAACATCGGCGCCCCGACCATCGCCAACCGCGGCACCTCGACGTACGTCATCTACCACGAGAACATCGAAGCCGGCGGCAACATGCTCATCACCGAGGTCGGGAACGACTTCAGTAAGCGCAGGCACCTCGGCGTCTTCCACGCGCCGCTGCCGGGCGCACCGGACAACGGGCGCTGCGCGGCTCCTTCGTTCGGGACGATGAACGGCAAGGAGTACATGTTCTACGAAGCCGGTGCACGGCTGGACGGGTCGATCGCGATCGCACGCGCGGTGTGAAGCGCGCTCCTTTCGTTAGGCGGTGGTGCGGGCTGAGCTGATTCGGTGAGGCGAGTCGAAGGTGGCAGGTTGCGAAAGCCACTTTCGCAACCTTCAGCCAGGGCGTCCGACCGTCTGGTGCGGGCCGCCCACAGCGGACAGATACCCTGATCACAGGCCGAGCAGCGCCTTGACGGCCTCGCGCGCCTGACGGGCGGGCGCCGGGTCGCCGCTGATACCCGCTGTCACGATGGCCCCTTCGGCGAGCAGGTAGACCGGTTCCGTCACGGGCCGTCCGATGGCCCGCACCCAGTTCTCGATCTGCTCGTGGAACGCCTGCTTGTGCGTCCTCACCTCGGCCAGCACCGCCGGGGACGACGAACCGAATTCGCCGTGCGCGTTGATCCAGGCGCAGCCGCGGAAGCCGGGTTCGGCGAACCAATCGGCGAGCCAATCGAAGATCGAGAGCACGCGCTCCCGGGGCTCCTGGACCTGTTCCACATGGGCGGCCAGGCTGCCCCGCCAACGCTGATCACGGCGTTTGAGCATCGCCACCACGAGGTCTTCCTTGGCTTCGAAGAACCGGTAGATCCGCTTGAGCGAGAGGCCGGACGCCGCACGGACCTGATCCATCCCGACCGCTTGGATGCCGTTCTCGTAGAAGAGTTTCTCGGCGGCATCGAGCAGAGCCTCGCGGTCCACGCGGTTCTGCTCGTCGGTGACGGCGGCCGGCATCGGTACTCCCTTGACGTTGAGAACGATCGTTCCCTATCGTAGGCGCCAGACGTGGAGAACGCACGTTCTCAACAGGAGGAGGTTCGACGATGACGGAAGATCGCCCGCCCTACCCGCCGTTCACCCGGGAGACGGCGCTGCGGAAGGTCCAAACGGCAGAGGACGCCTGGAACACCCGCGATCCCCGGAAGGTGTCGTCGGCGTACACGCCCGACTCCGTCTGGCGGAACCGCGACACCTTCGTGCGCGGCCGGGAGGAGATCGTCACGTTCCTGACCGCGAAGTGGGAGCGCGAGCTGGACTACGCGCTGCGCAAGAATCTGTGGACGTACACCGAGAACCGGATCGCCGTCCGGTTCCAGTACGAATGGCACGACCAGGCCGGACAATGGTGGCGCAGCTACGGCAACGAACTCTGGGAGTTCGACGAGCACGGCCTGATGAGCCGTCGCGAGGCGAGCATCAACGACGTCGCCATCCCCGAGACCGAGCGACGCATCTTCGGTCCGCGCCCGCCCGCGGAGCACGGCGCCGAATTCCCGCTCCGCTAGTCCACGATCGCCGAGATCTCCCACAGCCCCAAGGATTTGTCGGCGTAGGCGCCGCCCTCTTCGGTACATCCTTCGACCAGCACCGCCAGCGGCTCGGGGAACCCGAAGGGCTCCCGGCACAGGTTCAGCGGCCGCCAGTCGCCGGTCACGATGTCGGTGTTGGTGCCCAGTTCGGTGAAAGTCGTGGTCAGCAGGTATCGGGAACCGCTCCGCCGAAGGTTGCGCAACGCCCGCTCGATATCGGCGAAACTCAGATGCACCAAGCAATCCCGGCACAGCACGAGATCGGCCGACGGCAGCGGGTCTGCGGTCAGATCGAGCACCTGGAACTCGTGCACCGGATCGTCCCGGAACCGCTCGGCGTTCAGCTCGATCAGATCGGGAACGATGTCCGCGCCGATGTACCGGTCGAGATCGAGATCCACCTCGCTGAGCCAACCGTAATCACCGCACGGAAGATCGAGCAGCGTCCGAACCCCGAAGCGATTCAGGAGGGCCGGTAGCCGCTCGCTCAGCCCCCGGGTCTGGACGGTCTCGGAGCCAGGCCCCGACGCCGACGAGGAACTCCACAACCGGGAGCGGAAGATGTAGGTGAAACGATCCTGGGTCCCCATGCTTTCCAGCTCGTCCGCGACCCGCCGGAAGTTGCGCTGCGCCGTGGTGATCGGTCGTTCGTCCACGTCCGCATCGTAGATCCGGCGGGCCGGTCTTCGCTCGACCTCGTCCTGCGGCCGCGGTGGAACCGATGTCGAGCATCGGGATCCCGATCAGACCAGTCACTCACCGTTGGTGGGCCGAGCGGGTCGAAACCGGTCGACCAAGCGCCTGATCGAGTGAACCCAACGTGAGCATGGCTGCTCGAATCTCGTCGAGCTTGACCGAAGTTCGACCGTACCCGGCAGTTTCGATCAGCATTTCGCACCGCACCCAAAAGTCGCGCACGGGCACCGAAAAGCCGCTCTCAACCTGCGGTGAGACCGATCGCCGGGTGTTTCGCGCCGACGCCGGAAAACAGGTTGCCGAGCCTTCGACAGCGCTGGGCCGTTCGGCCGCACCCGCTACTTTTAGTAGTTCTCGCGGTCACCCAGACCGTTGAGCGACGCGTGCATACCGTTCAGCGCGACACACGCAGTACTACTGAACGGTCACAGTCTGCTTTCGCCAAGATGTCCTCAGCCGCACCGGTCAAGAACCGGTAACGCACGCGTGGCCCCCTGCTGTCACAGGAGGCCACGCGGATGTCCATTCGCAAGCTCGCTAGAACAAGGACAGGACGGTCGTGACCATACAGCCTGATAACGCGAAGACACCAGACAACGGACCGCCCCAACGGGTCAAAGTCGTCATCGAGCATGTCGAAAAGCCGGCTCGGCGAGTCGCGACGTCCGCGGAGATGATCCGCGCGGCGCGGCCGCTCCTGCGGACGCCGGGACGGCATCGCAAAGTGCAGACCCGCGACAGCTGGCTCTGCCTGGCGATGGCGGTCCTCGCCGGCTGGGCCCCGACACTGCGGATGTGCCTTCTGCTGACGATCGGCGGCGCGATCGTCGTCGGCGTCGTCGAGATCAGCACTCCGGAAGTCGGTGTGTCGGCGGGGACCAGCGTCGGTCTCCTGACCCTGTTCGGTGCCTGGATTGTCAAGGCCCGACAAGGTAAACCGCGGCGAGAGCCGAGTCTGTAGCCGGAATCCGCACCGTGCCCGCCGCAGTGCGGGCACGGTGCGCGGCAATGTCGGAAAATCCCCACGCCAGTTCGGTGTCCTCCGGTTAAATGATCGCGAAGTCCCGACATGTGAGGAGATCTCGTGCGGAGAGCTAGAAGACTGGGGGCTCTGGCCGTATCGGTGCTGGCAGCGACCACGGCACTGGGCGGATCGGCGTCGGCCGACACCGTGGAGTCGTTCCACACCTCGCTCGACCCCGCTTCGGTGCGGGAGTCGGTGCGCTATCTCGTCGAGAACTACCGAGTGAGCGAACAGGAGGCGTTGCGCCGCCTGGAATTGCAGACCGACGGCGGCAAGCTGGACGAACTGCTGCGACGCGACCGCGGCGCCGAGTACGGCGGCATGTGGCTCGATCAGGACAAAGGGCAGCTGGTCGTCGCGATGACCAAGCCCGCCGCGGCCGAGCCGTATCTGAAGGCGATGCCCGACCGTTCCGCCGTTCGCACGCAACGGGTCCAGCACTCGTTGCAGCAGCTCACGGCGGTGAAGGAACGCGTCGCCGCCAAGGTCGGTGCAGGACCGGAAGCGGTCTACCTGCCGTCGGTGAGCGAGTCGGAAAACCGTGTCGTGCTTTGGGAACGCGACTGGGTGGCGCGGGAGAAGGCGGCCGCGGCCACCGTGACGAACACCGCGCAACGGGCCGTGGCCGACGAATCCGGCATGGTCGTCTCCCGGGTGCTGAAGAATCCGAACGCGCTGTCCACGCCGAACGTGGATCTCGGTTTCTGTCATCCGCTCTACTGCACGAACTACGGTCCGATGCGGGGCGGTATCCGGCTGGACATGAAGCGGGACGACGGCACCTGGGGCGGCTGCACCAGCGGTTTCAACCTGCGCTCCACCGGTGGCGGTTTCCCCGGCAAGGGCTGGGTGCTCACCGCCGGGCACTGCATGCGGACGAAGACCAACAACACGCCGACCCAGCACAACGGCAATGACGTCCTGCAGCAGCACGGCATCGAGAAGAGCTCGTATCCGTACGACTACGCGGCCCTGCCGTACGTCAACGACGCGGCGTCGACGAAGTGGCTCGAAGGCCAGACCGGCCGCAACCGGGTGCTGAAGTACTGCCGCAACGGCGGTATGGACAGCAACGGCGACACCCCGTGCGGTGCGCAGGCCACGTCGGTCGACGAGTACATCACCAGTGCCCGCAAACTCGCCGACATCAAGGCCGGGTATGTCGTCTGCGCCTCCGGAACGGCGTCGAGCAAGGTGAACTACCCCGATTCCGTCGACAGCGGAGCCGGCGCCGGCTACCTCGTCGGGACCCGCTGCGGCCGGGTCCTGTCCACGGACGTCGGTATCAACACCGACCTGTGCGCTCGTCCCGGCGACAGCGGTGGACCGCTGTTCAGCCAGGCCGACCACGCGGCGCTGGGCATCCTGGTCGGCAACCAGCAGTCCCGGTCCGGTCCCTGCCAGGCCGGTGAACTGAACAACTACGCGCCGATCGAGACGATCACCACCGATCTCAGCGAGCGGATCGCCAGCCAGGGATCCACCTTCGCAGTGATCACGACTCCGAACGGCTGATCTCCCGAGTACATGAAGGCCCCCTTCAGCGCGTCTGCGGTGAAGGGGGCCTTCGCCGTCACCTGGTCAGCAAGGGACCTTCGTAGCGCAACGCGTCGTCCTCGCCGTACACCCGGACCGTCAGCTCCGGCGGCTCCCAGGGTGCGAACACGTCGTCGACCGTCCGGGGCGCCGGCCCGAGATCCACGTCCACGGCGAAGGTGTGCGCCACGATCTCGGCCTGGACGACGACGCCTTCCGCGTCGGCCACCTCCAGCCGGCTCACCCCCGGGTCGATCGCACCCAGCGCGCCCGGCCGCGCGCTCCACACCGCGAACCCGCGCTCTGTGGTGTCACTCCCGTATCCGGTGCTCATGATGTTGAACAGCGTGTTTTCTCCCGCCCGGAAGACGCATTCCGCCTCGGCCCCCGAATCCCGGTAGGCCAGCATCCGCCCGTTCCCGGTGCTCGTCCCGATCCGGGCTCCGGTGTGCCACCCCTCGTATGACACCTGCTCCGCCGAACCCGCGATCTCCGCGGACCGGTAAAGCTCGGTGAGGGCCGTCAGTTCCGCGATCCACCGCGCGGTTTGTTCATCACTTGCCGGGGCCACTACGCGTGTGCCCTCCTCTCTGACTGTCCACAATGGTCACCATCGAGGCTGACACACCCGGATGTCGATCACATCGGGGTTTTCCCGGAGATCGCCCCGGCCCACTGCACGATTCGGTGCAACCGGGGAGATTAGGCCGAGCAGAGCAATCTCGCGGATTCCCCGTCATGGGTGTTCCGGTCGCCCGTCGGAGTGTAGCCCGGGCAAACCGGCCGCACAGCGACGCCCGGGGGGGGGGGGGGTGGCCCCGCCGCGCCCCGCGGGTGGAGGGTTTGTGGGTGGCGGGGGGGGCGGGCCGGCGCCGGGGGCTTATAAAAAACAGACGCGGGCCC